>CABHPA010000025.1 GCA_902168245.1 Candidatus Melainabacteria bacterium | reverse complement strand
CTTCCTGCAATGCCCGAACAATCTGTTCCTCTGTGTATCGACTGGCTTTCATTTCGAGATTCTCCTTTTCTGCATGATATTGGAAAATCTCTAATTTCAATTGGCCCTAAATTCGGGACGCCTGTCAATTTGAGTAGTTTTTGCTGCGTCTGTTATCAGGAAGAGGAAGATTTGAAAGTAATTTCAAAGTTGAATAATGTAGTAAATAATTCACGTAGTGTTTGAGGTTTATTATGTTGTACAGGTTCTTTCCATCGTAGATAAAAAAGAAAAGTAAGATCTAAAATATAGAGTTTTTGATCGCTCAGGCTCCACTCTAATAATTCTAATTTATTTGAGGATTGAAAGTTTTCCAGAGCATTTAAAGTGCTATTTATAGATTGTGCTGGTGGAAGAGTTTCTTTGGTCGAGAGCTCTTTTAATCGCTTATCAATTTCATGTCGATCTAGAGATGACATAACAGGATCTTTTGCAAAGCACATAAGAATCAACTCATAGGTATTATATTTGCGAGCCTTTTTTCTAGGCCCATTCGCTAGCCGGTTATAGGGCGTGAGATGCTGAGAATAACTTGTAAGTGCAACGCTATGAAGCGCCTGAAATACATCTGATTTACCAAAGGTTATTCCAGAATCTTTCTCAATTTCAAATATGCCTTTTTGAGTGAATAGTGTGCTACAGACGTCTTGAACGATTATTGGCAAACCAACAGCTGAATTAGAAATAGTTGTACTTATAGTTGATAAAGAGTCTTGAATCCCTAGATGCTCAAATCCCTGATTTACAATTGAAGACAAGTCTTTAGGTGTCCAAGCTTTTGTCTCAATATGCACTATTCTTCCAACAAGATCTTTGTTTGCTCTGGCAAGATCAAAAGCATGGTGAGTCGTGCCAACAACAATAACCGAAACTTCTTCATCAATAAAGGCTTTCCATTGTTGGAATATTGTTTGTTGACATTCAGATGTTAGATAATGAAAATCCTCCACAACCAAAACGATGGGGCAGAATTTCAGAATTGGTATAAGATGTTGAGGAGATGCTTTTGCAAGGATTTTTTCTCTTATCTCACTTTCACTCATACTTCCTTTAACGCCAACTTTTGTTTCACCAATTAGGTTCGCTAACCAGGCCCATCCAAACTTTCCTGTTATTTCACCTGAGATTTCGCCTGATTTATCATTAACAATAGAAGAGATACGATTAAAGTCGATGGTTTCTAATGCTTGTTTCCAAAAGCTTTCAGGATCCAATTGATTATCACAACGAATTGTAAGTGGCTTTTTGTTTATTTCCTGAATAACCCGTTTGTATAAGGTGGTTTTTCCGGTTTTTGATGGACCAGTTAGTAAACATAACCGTCCCCCTGAGTTCAAGACACTTTGAATTTGCAATTCATTGATGCCATTCTCTCTTTTAGCATATGTAATAGTAGGCTGGCCTGTGGTGCGAAAAACCTCAGAAATCTTTATCTTTGTCATTTTAGTTCATTTCAATGATGTAAACTAATAACATATCTCTCACCCCGAGCTTATATCAGGGAGTATTCTTTACATACTAATAACACTCCAACCTCAGACCGCTAATTATAAGTGTTTTGCTGTTACAGATCAAGATCAACCTAATTAATCAAAGCCTTTAAGCTTTTATTGGTTTTTGGATTAAATTAAGTGGTTCATTAAATCTTTTATTTTTAATCTTTTTATTAGAGCCCCGCATAAGAGTTCATTTGTATAACAATTTCATCTTGCTGAGCAACGAAGTTATCAGGGCATTTTTGCTCGCTTTCAGCCACAATCTTTTGCAATGTATCCTGGCTCATCTTATAAACTGACAACATCTCTTTTACCTTATCGCTGGACTGAGAAAGAGCATCAATTGACTGTTGTGCCTCATATTGTTGGATTGCGTCTTCATAAAGCTTGCTTTGTTGATAATAATCATTTCCAGCTAGTTCGCTAGCTCGATGCTTTAACTCATTACTAATTGTGTTTGGTATGCTTTTCCAAGTTTTCAGCAATCCATGTCCATCGGGAACGCTGGTAGAACAAGGTGTAGGGTAAAAATAAATATCATAGGGATCATTATTTGCAGTGTTATTTACACCTGTGGTAGGCGCTTGAGTTACCGATGGGATGCTTGTGGAATCAGAATTAATATCAACCCCAGACATGGTTGTAGATGTAGTATCGGTTGTAGCCATTGTAGCCGGATCATAGGGGGGCATATAAAAAGCCCAATCAATTCCCAATTTAACCGCTACAACGATCAAAACAAAGACTCCCACTCCAATTAGCATACGTTTAACTATAAGATTCATAATCACCTCGCTAGTACCAATCTGTTTTATGATGAGGGCTGCGTTTTACATTGCCCGTTTTACCAGTAAAGGGGTTTACGTTGCCACGGGTGGAATAGTTAGCCTTTTTGATTCCGTTAGCAGATAGTGCGGTGATCAGCGTGAACATATGTCCCATTATTTCTATAATAGGCCATGTACACACTGAACTTTGGCTTCAGATAAGCTACAACAAAGCCCAGCTCCCAAGACTAACAAGGTAACAAGCATCTGTTTCAAGGTATTTTCCTCCCTTTTTTAATAAAAAAGCTCCTTGTAAAAGGAGCCGGGAGTTTGAAAACCGCCATCAGACGGCCACGGCACTCTTTAGCGCAAGCGCCTGGACATACAGTGCCGTCTCCCGGCTTAAAACCGGAAAACGGCATCTGTTTACGGTCAGATGCGACCGCTGATGGTCGGGGTTTCAACGCCCCGGCTATAGCATATAGCTATAACAATTTAACCATACCCTAAAAATTCCTGAAAGGAAATGGTTTTGTGTTATAGATACGTTCGTGAAGTAGCCTTTAGTCTAATAAATAATTGAGTATTTCTATTTGGCTAGTTTCGTTTATATGTAACTGTAAATGCCTCAATAAAAGCAGGGCCAGAAAGCTTGAAATGGTTCAGGTTTATACGAATACTCTCTGGATCATTCATTTTGTCAGCAATTGCTTTTGCAAATTTTCTTACGGCCTCTCTTAATGAATCGAGTTTATCTTGAGTAATAACCCGAGTATCAATCGGAGGAGTAGCATTATTATCAAAAACTGCCACTGGGTGGATAATAACTGGTATACAGTTACAAGTATGATCATAGGTTTGTTTAAACCAGTTTGCTGAGCCGCCAATCTCTTCTGCATATCGCTTCGTAATTGAAGATGCTGTTGCCTCATTTTTGCAGGAAATTGTAAGATATTTCAGATCGCCAATCCCCCAAAGAACATCCGGTCCCCGGTTAAACTCTTTTTCAGGACGTTGTCCTTCAAATCCAAGTAAGAATGCAAGTTCCTTTATTGTTTCTTCGAATGAATTCCAAGATTCTGGCGCAAATTTAAGCTGATCTAGCAGGGCATTTACCCCAATCATGAATTCATTTGAAGAAAAGTATGTTTTATTTAAATACTTGGAACAATGCTCAGCCTGCTCTTGATTTAGCGGATTAAGTTTTTTGTAATTTACACCTACTATAGGCTTCAAAATGTTGGGATTTAAGTTGGATGCAGCAGCTAATATAGTCTGAGACTCAACAGGATCAATATTATGAGCATATTCAGCCACTTGCTGAAGATACCATCCCTTCTCTATTTTATCAGTTGTGGTATTAGCAACAGCCTGCATCTCATTTTGCGCAGTTTCGAATTGATTCCTACTTGCTGCGTTGAATGCTACTCTTTGCCGTATTACAGCTTCGCTTATAGCTGCCTCTGACGGATAGACTATATCAATCAAAGCTTCTTTAGATGCTCGGACCCAATTTGAATTCCGAGAAAGTAAGACGTCAATTACGCTAATAACTTCATTAATACCTTTATTTTCAATTTGATCTGAAACCAGTTTGGATAATTCTAACTGGGCTTTTGTGGCTTCAGTAAAGTGATTAAGTGCATTAGGGGCATTGAGTTGTTGAGTAAGCTGTGCTCCCATTAAGAGCACAGCGCAATAATCATCATTTGAACGAACACCTCTTCCCATGCCTTGTTCAATTCTTTGAATCTGTCGGCATTTATAGGATTCGCTGTGTAATAAAGCAGATTGTTCAATACGATCGATTAATCGGCGAGCACTCGGAAGGCCATCGATAACAAGTACTCTGCAAGCATCATCTGGTAGATCAATGCCATCATACTTATTCACCAGAACAACCAGACCAATGTGGGAGTTTTGAAGCTTATTTACTCCTTCAACAATATTCTTGGCTGTCAAAATATCCGCAGCGACATTTTGCCAATATTGTGCACGTTGAAACGATGGAACAATGACAACAATATTATGTGATTCGCTAAGCTGTACTAATAGAGCTTTAATATCATCATCGGTAGTATCTGTATTTAGCTCCTGTGGGATTAAAATCATGCGATCACCGATATCGCTAGCTGTTTTAGGACTGATAGGAATCTTGAGAGAATCTGGATCGGCATTGAAGTCTGAGACCAATACACTATCGTTTGAAAGTGTAGCTGTCATATAGATACGGCGATGTGCTTGCGTGAAGCTATTGATTACATTGATAGGTAGAGATTTTAGTGAGATTTCAACTGCACGCGAACTGAATACACATTGACAAAGAGCCAAGTTGTCTTTGATTAAGGGCCAAATGAAGGAAAAATCCTGCTCTTCTCGTGCTTCAAAAAGGATTTTAGTGATTGTTTCCTGTCTGTTTATCCAAGCCCAATACGGGACAGGGACTAACCCTTTAGGATCTCCATTTTCCATTTCCAAAACTCCAATATGGGATTGACCAATCAAATCTTCTCGGAATATTTGGAAAAGTTTCTTGTAGCAAGGATGTTCATGAGAAAGTGTGAGGGTAAATTGCTCTTGTGTTGTAGCAATACACGCATGTGCGTCATCAATAATAATGCTTCCAATTGCCAATTTTATGCCTTCAGCCCCAACCCCAAATTTTGATTTTCCATTAACTAACGTATGAATCGGAATAACCAAGACAGCTTTGCCTGCTGTATAATGCGACGATCTGGGATCTGTAGTGGTTTCGATGCCTAGTTCGTTTGCTGTTTTGATGACTTGTTGAACCAAATAATTATCTGGGGCGACATAGACAGATGGCCCCATGTTATCATTCAGACAGGATTTTAAGATAAGCAGGCCTACAACCGTTTTGCCGCTTCCTGTATTCATTTTAAGCAGTAAATCACGTTCGTCCCTACGGTTAAACCAAGTTCCTAAGACTTCGCCCTGAACATCTCGAAGATATTTGTATTTTTTGTCTTTTTCGGGTAGGGCATGAAATATTTTTTGCGGATCTGATATCGTATCGGCGGTCTGTTTTCCTGCAAGTTTGGCAAAATCTAGATTCACAATGTTTCCCACTCTCTTGATAACTAATGTTCAGACATGTTATCAGAAAAACGGAATTATTTTGTGGTTATTTGGGGATATTATATTGGAATTGGATAACGTAAAGGTGCGGCAAAAAGTTGTTAGTATGTCGCTATAGCTGCCTCAGAGTGTGCTCTAACAGTAAGGTAAGGTGTTAATTCATTTTTTGAGATTAATAGATACAACTTTAGAGTTTATATTTCTTTGTTGTAAAAAGCCCGCTTGAAGATTAAGAAGGTCTTCAATCTCGGACATCTTCACTTTTAAAACATTTTGTAGGGCCTGTGATGTTAAACAGCCTGATTCAATTGCCATTTCAACGGCTTTGCAGATTAACATGGGAGATTCAGGTGTAAGTTCATCATCAAGAGGTTCGTTTTTGCGCCAACGATTCATACTGATCTGTTGATAAAGTCTTTCATATTTAGTCGTAGAAATTCTTCCCGTATCTTTGCTTCTGCGTATCATTGCTGCAATTGATACTTGCCACCGCTTTTTGAGCTGAATAAAATATTCTAAGTGCTCAAAATAAACCTCGTTAGGGAAAGAAGAAGAAGGCATTAAAAATGCTGATGCAAACCTGTCTGCTTCATTTTCCAGTTTCTTATAGCTGGTCTTGTCTAGCACGTCCTGACTTTTTACGTATCTATGTAAAATGAGATGTCCAAGTTCATGTGCTGCATCGAAACGAGATCGAGCGCAGCAGGACTTGTCATTGCCAAGCAAAACAACTGGAAATTTATTGTTAACCCAGCAAGAAAAAGCATCAATTTTATCGAAGCCTAGATTGGTTTTTGCAACCAAAATCCCATTTAATTCCATAAAACGAACCAAATCGATAATAGGCCCATCTCCTAGTCCCCATAAGGCTCGGCACTGAGTCGCCAAGAACTCGATTTCATCAGTTCGATCCGTTGCGGGAGCAAAACTCGAAGAAGGATTGGGTAGCTTGGGAGTAGGTATAGTTATATGCATTAATATTTCCGATAACAGTTCTACTAACCACTCAAGTTTTTGTTCACTTGCTTTAATGGATATTTCACTTGTTGTCGAATAACGCCTAAAAAATATGGGCGTATCAGGCTGTAATGGTGTTTTTGTAGGTTGAAAGAAAAACTCTGGTGGGAAATCCAAAATTTCACAAACTTGTTGAAAAAAAGATGGGGATGGCTTTTTTGATCCTGTTAAAACGCCATTCACCATAGACTTTACAACACCAAGGCGATTAGCAAATTCAGTCTGCTTATAAGCTCTTGCCTTTAATGCCTGCCGTAGTTTGTCAGGATTAAACTCTTGTACCTGTTCCTCTGTCATTGTCATTTTGCTTAAGCTCCTGGCTGGATTTCATGGCGGTACGAAGCAACTTGAGTAGTGCCTCCTCATCTGGCCTTTCAGCTTTGGGAAGATCCTCTTCTACGACATGCAATTCATCTTTTAAGTTTTGGGTTTGGTAGAGCCAATCTGGATATTTGAAATGGGCTAAGGATATGTTAACAAAATCGAACCCTTTGGTGCTATGAGTCAAAACTAAAAGAGGGTGTTCTGGAATAGGTCCCATCTCTTGCTCAAGATAATCTTCCCCAAAATCTAGTGATAGCTGTTGTTCTGGCATTAGTGTGATGTTGGCTAAGCGCTGGTAGTCTCTATGTAAAGCCTTTCGAACAAAACTGGATGGTTTGGGTACTCGACAATGAACAAGCATTGCACCATTTGTAATTACTTTGAGATATTTTTGGGAGGATTGGGGATAGGTGGCAAATTCATATTCAGCCTCTAGAATTCCTCGATCAATCATTGTGGCTAAACATCCATCTATTGCAATATTAACAAGGTTGCCAGTATTCTTTTTTGCGGTTGGAAACTGGTAGAAATCTCTAGCCATCTCAGTGTTTACCAAGTTATACGCTTTTTCCATCCAAGGGATTAGGGCTCTTTGGAATTTTTTCGGGAGAACTTCATTGATGTAATCCCGATATGGATTTTGTGTCATACGGAAAATCCCCTCAAAAAAATGGTATGCACCTATAGTACACCAGAATCGAAAAAAATAAAAAAAAGTACACCTTTTGGTTTTTTTGGGGGCTGACTGAAAATTTAAAACATGGTAAAAACAATCATTTGCCGTGCACTTATGTTGCACTTACAGTAAAAAAGCGACCCCTTACGGAATCGCCAAAAGCCTTTTACAGAGTGGTGGGCGGTACTGGACTCGAACCAGCGACCTCCACAATGTCAATGTGAAAGAAAGACACAAAAAATCAGCCTTGTGGGGCTAATCAATGTATATTGTAAAAATGGTGGGCCTTCGGTGACTTGCCCCTTATATGATTTCTACCAGGCTGCGTGCCACTACCGAAGTCCATCTTTTTCTGGCCTAATTGCCTTACTTGCTTAGATCTCCTATCAACAACCTTAATATCGTTGACTTTCTCCCTATACAGAGCGTGTATGTGACTGTCCCATAACCAGAAAGGAACAGTCATGAGTCCAAAAAACGATATTACTTTGCAAGAAGCTACTGAGCATTATCTGAAATCCCTGGAAGAATCGGGTAAAAGTCCTCGCACTCTTTATACTTACGGACAGGATTGTAAGCAAATAATCGCCTACTTCAGGGCCGACAAGAAGCTCACCAATATCTTGCCAGCCCATGTGGCCAAGTTCTACAAATCGGACGAGCTACTCAAAATTCCCAAAAATGGGAAAGACCGTGCTCTCAAGACCATTAATAAAACCAAGATGGTCTTCCGGGGCTTGCTCACCTGGGCCAAAGAGCAAGGTTACATTGAAGGGCTACCTCTACCCAAAAGTAAGTGATATTGGAAAATTCAAGAGAGACAGGCTGGGTTTCCAGCCTGTCTCTCTTGAATTTAAAAGATGGTTTCAGTCCCAAGCTCGCATGGCCTCAATGGTTTCATCTTCAGTGGTCATACAATAGGAGCGAGTGGTAGAAATATCGTTATGCCCGCAAGCGATCTGAAGCATCACCAGTGGCCGACCCTTATTGGCATTCAATGTCACAAAGGCTCGCCTAAGCGCATGCGGGGTTACCCTGACATCCACCCGGTCTCCAATTCGGTCCAATCGGTTTCGGATGCCAAAGCGATTCATGCGGTTTCCATTGCGGTTAATGAGCAGCCACTCCTCTTCCACATTAGGTCTATATGTTAAATACATTTGGATCGCTTCAATGACTTTGCTGGATAAGCCCACCCGGCGGGTTTTACCCCATTTGGCAAGCATCACTGTCAAATACTTCTCTTCATAATTGATATCTTCCAGCTTCAAATTAGCCGCTTCACTTACTCTAAGACCAGTTTGACTGAGCAAAATGACCAGTAATTCTTCCAACGGGTTCTGGCAAGCCTCTATCAGCTTATCAAGTCCCTTTTGATCGACCGTAATCTTCCGTTCCGGCAAATGACGCCGAGGCCGGAATTTTTTCGATTCAGTCAGATACACTGGATCTAATGCCTTTTCTTGGATCAAAATCTTGGCCAGACTGGTGACAGCCTGATACATCTTCAGACGCTTGGCAAAATGCTCGGTTGGAATGGCTAGTAGGGCCTTTTTCAGCGTTTCCAGCGATATTGCGGGATAGCGCTCTAAAAACCAGCGAGCATAGTAAATATAGGTTTCAATGGAGATTTCACTATAGGGCCTACCGTCCATCAGGCCAAAGCGCATAGCATCCTCCCAAGTGGATAAATAGTCAAGATGGGCTTTCTTAGGATTCCTTACAGTCATGAATTGGCTCCTTTCTAGTTGGGACACCGCATTCATCACTCTTTTGGGCGTAAAAGTCCACTTCCTCCAGGGAATTGTGTCCAGAGGAACACATAGGCGCACTTCCTCACGGAGATTGTAAATTTCAGAATTCCCACATTCTGGCCCATGGCAAAAACCCCCGTGGCACAAGGCAACGAGGGCTATTGGTCGGACCGACAGGATTTGAACCTGCGACCCCTTCCACCCCAAGGAAGTGCGCTACCAAGCTGCGCTACGGCCCGACAAACTTAAGAATGACATTATATGTGGAAGGTACGCATGGGGCAAGACTTTCATTTCGCCAACGTCCACGATATCGCTATTTTATATACACAAGAGGAGAAACACGATATATGTCCGTTTACAATAGAAACTCCGCAAAGCACGGGTGCAACGTGGAAGTGCGGAAAGCCACCCAGCCAAACACTATGAATGATCAATGGATGACAATTGAGGATGCTGCCAATTACCTTGGTAAAGCACAGAATACACTCAAATACTGGTGTGAAGCGGGGAAAATAGCAGCTATCCCTACTGAATATGGAACAAAGATCAGTTGGCGTATAGCAACCCAGTCTGTAATAGCCATGAAAGAGTCTCTAAAGACCAAAGAGGTTGAACGCATCTATAAAAAGACAACCAAAAAGGTGGTTAGCAGCCAATTAGAACTAGTTTCTCTCTTCCTGAAGTTCTGTGAACAAGGTCTTCACAATGCAGATGGGAATCCTTACAGTCCTGAAACCATTAAAATCCATAGATACTACCTTACATATTTCCTAGAAAAGTATGGAGAGTTGAGTTTTCACAATGTCAGAGCTGAACTTCTTGAATTACCTAAGGAAAAGTTCGGAAAAAGACAGAAAATTCACCGTGTAATGACCGCCTTTGGTGTTTGGTTAGTCCAAGAGGAAATGTTTGATGCTGTAGAGCTTGAAAAAATACGCAGAATCCCCGTCAAAAGACACACTCCAGCCAAACAAGTGGCTTTACGTGAGGAACAGATAGATGCTATAGAAAATGCCTGTAGAAATGCTTTTGAACGAGCACTTGTGATTGTTTTATCAGAAACAGGACTCAGAAACAGCGAGTTCCGAACCTTAACGATGAAAGCGATTAACCTTACAAACAGAGAGATCAAGACAGTCGGTAAAGGTGGAAAAGAGCGTTGGGTTGGGTTAACCAAGAAAGCATATGATGCTCTAATCGCTTATATCGATGAATATGGCCCATTTACAGATGATGAGCCTTTATTCAAGAACAGAGACGGTAATCTTATGACTCGTTATGGCTTAAGGGATAGGATTCAGAGAATTGCCGAAAGAGTTGGAATAGAGGCTTATCCTCATGCGATGAGGAGATCGTTTGTAACGAACAACATTGCTAAAGGTAGGAATATCGTTGATTTACAGCTTGCTTGTGGTCACAACCAGATTTCTACGACAAGAATGTACTGTAGGACTGAACAGGTTGATGTCGTAAATCGCATGAAAGACTGGGATTAGGTTATAATATGTAGGCATGTTTGTTGGGAAACCAATGAAAAGAAGAGTCTGGCATTAGCTGGACTCTTTTTTGTGTGTAATAGTAGAATTAAACCAACTCCTAAAAGGAAAGAACATGAATGATAAACAGGTTGAAAAGCAGGAGCAATCCTTTAGAAAGAAGCTACTGGATTTATACGGAGAAAAGAATAGTATCTTTTCAGTAAGGAATTTTTTGGACTTATATGGAGAAAATGCTTTTCGATCTTCTCGTTTTCAAACAATTTTATTTTTTCTTTATACATATGTATTTGTAAGCTCTTTAAACGTCATATTACTTGCTGGTTTGAATTTTAATGCAATATTTTATAACGACCTTCCACAAGGCTATAATACTGCTATTTCAAAAGCTTTTAATGAAACATTAAATGGTGCTAATACTCAAGAATATATAACTCATTCATTATCTATTTCACTTTTTACTTCAGTCGTATTAAATGGCCTAATGTTTTTAAGGTTTCTAGCTAAAAGAAAGGATAAAGAGACACAGGAATATAATGTTGAAGTTGAAAAACTAGAAACAAAAGTTTCTGAAACACCGGATAAAGCTCAACCAGCATGGGAATTAGCACGTAAGAATTTAGAACATTATTTAGATAGAAATCTTCAGCAAATCAAAGATATTTACTACCTAACTGCCGGAATCTCTCTTATTGGCTTCATTATCATAGCTGCTGGTATATGGATTGGTTTTAATCACCCAGCTCATAGCAATCTATCCTTTATCACTACTGGGAGTGGTATTTTAGTCGAATTAATATCTGCAACATTCCTTTTTATCTACCGTTCTGCAATGGTTCAAGCTGAATCTCATGTAAGAATCTTGGAACGCATCAATATTGTAGGTATGTCAGTACATATTTTAGACGGTATAGGTGAAAGCTCTGTTGAGTTAAAAGACAAAACAAGAGCTGATATGGCATCCTCTCTACTTCTGGCCTACAGTTCAGAGGTTTTGAACGATAAGATCTCTAATCAAAAGCAGGAAGAAACAAAATCAAAAAAAATCTAACCCAACTAAGCACCCTTACACCTAACCCAAAACTCACCCAACTTCACTCTAAAACACTGATTTTCACACCATTTTCTGATATCTCTCTCATAACCTTTTGAGCCATTATAAGCTGTATGATATCTTTCTTGGATTTCTGATACTCATCAAACGACATCTCAAGGCTTTTCCGAGCTTGTAACACACCAAGCAGCTTTATTGCCTCTTGGGAAAGAGGGTAGACTGTGAACTCTGGAATACTAAAGTGATTACTGCTCATCGGGTATCACCTTTGACTCATCTTTCATAACCCAACCTTCTGGCAATCCCAAGCTTTTCATCAGATCCAAACTCAACAATCTGTAACCTCTACGTCTACGTCTTAATCTCTGTTTCTGTACATCCTCTTCCTTCATCATCGTTTTTAATCCAAGTCTCATTTGTAACGCACCACATTCTTGTCTAACATATAGGCTTATTACCAAACCTTTCCAATCCCCAATCATCCTTCTGATTATCTTGTTTCTGGATATAGTCATTTTTATATGATTTTTGCTTATCTAGACGAATCTTTCGCTCATTGTTGATAATGACTCGAATCTGATCTTTATAGCGGAAATATGAGGATTTTGGGATGATGTTGATCTTGTAGAGCTGATTAGGGTCAGAAAAGACTTTGGAACGTCCATGAATGGAACGGACATAATCTGAGACTTTTTGTAGGGTTTTGTTCTGTTTTTGAGTCTCACTTTTTTTAGAACTTGTAACGGACTTGGAAACCTTTGATTCTAGTGCTTTTAGAAGCTTTTTTTCCTGTTTTTGTAACGCACAATATAATGTAGATAATAATATATATATATCTTTATGATGTACAAGTACTGTTTGATTCCCTTGGAACGCTTGAGTCTCAAAAAGTCTATTTGTAACGCACATGGAATGAGACTCACTTACAACTTGATCCAACATAACATCATACCTTAAAGCTTCCACAACACCCTGAAACACACGATTCAACTCCAACACATTCTTACCATATCCATCTTGTGATAGACACTTAAACCTAGAACCCTTCCTATACAATAAGCTTGGAACCTTAATCACCTTCAACAAATCCTGTTTCCCAGTCTCAATATCCTCCCGTAGAAAACCCAAGATCTTCACCTTAAAGCCCTCAATCAACAACTGATGCTTCTGATAATTCAGAGTATCAGGTTTATACTTGCTTCCAAACCTTTGCAACGGACTAAAGTGAGACTCTTTTTCAGTCTCATTCCATGAATGCAACGTATACGATTTTTTGTTTAAGTAAGACATATACTAAATAATAGGCTATTTCTCAAAGACCCAATATAATTATCTATAATCTTGGTTATATCAATGAACGATACAGAATTCAATCAAAAGCTTAATCAGTACCTAGAAATAGATAAACCTACATCCTCCATCCAAAGATTAGAGGATAAAATCCAAGAGTTAGAACAAAGATTAGATATTCACATCAGCAGAATCAAAGATTTAGAACATGAGAATGAAAAGCTATATGACCTAATCCTACAGATTCAGGAAGAAAACCCTATTTAAATATCAGAGACAAAATAACCTTAAGTAAGATGTATACGACTGAGACTAACCTCTCAGTCTTTTTTTGCTGTGATAATTATTCATCTGAAATGATCTCTTATTATTTCCCTCTTGTCCTTCTGGATGGAGGGATTTTCTTTATTTAATCCTATTTATTAGATATACAGCGTTTGAGGTTTTATAAGTGGGTACATTTCTACTTTGGTTTATAGCTTTGGCAATAACCTTCTTATTGATGTTAGGTTTTAGTGAGGAAGAACCACAATACATGCGTTGTGAAGGATTAAAAGAAGATTTATCTTTTTGTCAAAAAGTGATAGGTCCAAGAACAAAGCCTTATTGTAATGAGTGTTTAGGTATACCTGAACCAATACTTAAAGCAAGGCATAGATTCTGGGCTAACCAAGAAATCGAAAAAGATTCACAAATGTTTAAACAAGAAATGGAAAGACTTAAAAAAACATTGGAAGACAGTGAGGGTAAACATAATGCCGTGGATAACTAGAACAACTGTAACTCTTCATTGCCTTCAAGATGAATTAGATAAAACTTTACAGATATTAGATGGCTTTAAAGTAGATGTTCGATATGTAACAAAGCTTGGGTTTAATCATGAATTTCAGATAACAGCAGAAATTAGCAAAGGAAAAGGTTTAACACCATGTGATATAGAGAACCAATTACAGGAACTTTTGACGGGAATTAAGTAATGCGTTGTAACCTTAAACCACAACTCGAATACCGTGACTATTGTCTAAAACTACTTAAAAAAGCAGAATTGGTATCCATTACCCATAGAAAAATCTGTATAGGGTGCTATATTGGGAGTTTATTATTAGGAATGGATAAATGTGCTGAAGGTATCTATCTTGAGCAAAGAGAAAATGACTTACATAAGATCTGTTATTCTGGTGTGGCAGCAAAATATGAAGCACTAATGGATGATATAAAAGCAACCAAGCATGAATGGTCCGATTTTAAACAAAAACAAACTAAACCCTCCATCAGAAACCTTTTTAACAACAACATCAGGTACAAACAATGATCCAGCTTTACACTAACGACAATGACATATTCCCACCATCACCACCGAGAAACCTTACCCTCTCCGACCTTACCCCAATCCCCAACGTTTCCAAAGAATCAGCAGAGATATGGTTGAGAATGGCTTGTAAGTTGATGCTACAGAATCCTTATTCCACTTTTACTGATGAGGATATTATGGTGCTAGTGGTACAACAATGGCCCAAGTTCTATGTAGACCAGTTAGGGAAGTTTGTTTTGTTGTATAGGCAAGTGGAAGGCTTAAAAAGTGTTTGGTTTCCCAAGAAAGAAGAGATTATAGAGCCAAAAGATGATACAGATATCAAAAGCTCTGTAAAAGCCTTAAAAGAGCAGATTCGCAGCTTGATGGATATGGTTTGTGATTTAGAGGAAAGGGTTTAGAGTAAGTTTAAACCTTATAGTGTATTCTTTGAAGTGCAGTATTAATTATCTGTTCATCAAAGAATTCAGCATACTCTACTATCAGCCATTCTACTGAGCAAAGAATTCCTGTTGCACCTTTCTGCTTTAGATTTTTAAATGTGTCTGTAATTGGTCTGTTAAGTAATGCTCTAGCAGCACCTACTTGTGATTGATAAACATTGAGGACTTCCGTATAATCATTTGGGAAATATCCTAATAGAGCATTAACTCTAGTAGGTATTCTATACATTTTTTCGTTAAATTCTTGTTGTCTTTTTTCTGTTGGGATTGCTTTTTTGCGTTCCAAAATGACATATTTTTCGGATAAATCTAAACCTGTTTTGATCCAGCCTTGTCGCAACCATCTCTTAGGCAATGTTTGTGAATGATGATTTGCCCACCAAGCAGGATGTTTATATGCAGCGTTTGTTAATTTTGAGCATCCGCATATTTCAGCAATTTGTTTAAAGGTTAGTTTTAATGAATTACTATGTATTATATTTTCTAGGTATTTTTCAAATGCATCATAATTACATTTCTGATTTAAAGCTGATAGGTATTTAGTATCTGTTTTTACTTCTCTATAAATTGAAATAAATGAATATTCTTCCTTCGGCTTTATTCCTTTTTCTGCACATTCTTTAATGTAAGAGTTATGAACCTTTAGATAATGTTTTTTTGCTTCGATTAAAATTTCTTCTAAAGACATTGTGCCATCCTACATATTCAGTAACATCCTCACCTGATCTTACATCTGAATATCCAAAATCCAGATCCTCTAAACAATCTATCCATGAAGATTCCCACCATTTCTGAATTACAGAACAGGTGACATCTTGTTATATATTTTTTATATGTTATCATAAGAGAAGGAGATACGTAGTCAGGAAGAGGTAGTGGGTTATAAATAACCCCGCCATTTTGCTGCCCATATAAGCCCTTTCGAGGGCTTATATCTTCACGTGCCAAAACATAAGGAGACACATATGGCTATATTCCCTTTTAACGAATACAATCCAGCATCCAAAGCCCTGAAGAAAAAGCGTAATGGCTTTGCAGAACTGGTGCTAACTGAAGATACCCCTCTATCCACCGTAGTTTTAGAGGCACCTATTGCCTACACCTATCACGGTCTGGGCAGAGGTAAAGGTCGTGTAGACTGCATCATTGATGACTGTCCTCATTGCCAAGCTGGGAACGAGCAAAAAGTGATTATTAGAATGCTGGTCTTGAATAATAACCAACCTAGCCTCATTCCTATAACCGATAAGCTCTTTAAAATTTTGAAGGATAAATTCTCCAACCCTGAGGAATGGATTGATAGGCCAATTCAAATCACTAGAACCGGAACCGCAGTTCATACGGATTACGATGTCAGAGTTGGTCAGATTAAAACCTTCGATCCTGAACAAGAAAAGCTTAATAACGGTTGGGTTGAAACATTCAGGAAATGCGAATGGGCCAACGTAGTTAATTAGGGATTCAGTTAAAGAAGTTTAGCACCTTGCATATTGCGAGTGTATGCAAGGTGCCTATTTAAACTCGCATATAAACGAGGTAAAACAATGGATAATAAATTCATCTATGAACTTTTTGTTAACAATAACGTTACGCACTTTGATGATAGTGGGGATGAGGATAGAGATTTTACCGTCTTAAATCCTAATGAGCCTTTACCTCATCTTGGAGAGCTGATCAAATCCGAATTTTCTCCTGATATTTTGAAGGTTTATTTCAATAAAAATATCAGGTATCAGTATCCAACTCATCACTATAGAGAAATAACCAATCAAAATGGTGAAGTAGTAGAAATAGTCTTTATGGTGAAACAAAACAATGATAAGCATGATGGCTTCTATATGGATTATCGAAAATATTATTTATTGACCTGCAATGAGTCTATGCTTTGGAAAAACATATGTGATATTGATGCCGAGCAATAAATAATCACCTCCAGTTCTTGCCTGTGCATTGCGCGTATGCACAGGCTTTTCTTCTTCTTCAATCCAATTAATCCTATTTCATATATACCAAGCGAGGATAAAGTGTGTTTCCACTGTTCAAGAAGAAGCAGGATGAACATCCACAACCAGTACCACCTGATTTAAGCCAAGAAATAACATCCCTTCTCTGGATTATCGATCAACAAGTATTTGATTTTAAATCCAAAGAATCTCTCATCGATTTAGTTCTATATCATTTGCCTGAATGGCTAACCAAGGATGTAGATAGAACCAAGCTCAGGAACATCATTGAGCTTCATGCCAAGTTATTCATCGAAGTTAAAGCACTTTATCAACAACCAGAACCAGTCAAGAAGGGGAAAAAGAAAAATGTATAACTTTAGCCTAGATAAATTCGTATTAAATGGTGATCGAATCATTATTCTTGAGGATACACCACCTCCAAGTCCATTAATCCTCCAAAAGAACAAACAGAAAGAACAAAAGATTACCTATTCAGGTGTAGTTCAAAAGGTTTCAGACACCGTAACCAAGTGTAAGGTAGGAGATAGAGTCTTTTTCACTGGTAATGTCTTTGATTCTATGACTGCCATGAAGATTAACGGACAAGATTACATCCTCATGCTTGAAGGACATTGTTTTGCTTTCCTTCCAAGTGAGGTCAAGGAGATTTACTAATGAAAGACTTTCACATCAACCTAATCCAGTTCATAGAACAAACCAATAAGCTATTTTCACAGGGTTTAACCTATAACGATCTACCAGAGGAAGTGAAAGAGAAGCTTTCCTCGTTCTTTAGAGGGTTAGAAACCTTTGAGCAACGTATTGAGAATGCAGAGAAGGCACTTCAAACCATAGAAGATCTAAACAAGCGTATTCTATCCCTTGAAAACAAGCTCAAATCAGCGCCTAAAACAATCGATAACAAGCAAAGAACTAAAGAGGTATAAAAAGGTATGGCTAATCATAAAAAACTTGAAAGAATCCACAGCTTCATCGATTCCTTATCTAAACTCCCTGAACTAAAGGCACATCTTGGTTCCAGTGACTATAAAGCCTTATATCAACTGCTTTTAAGTGAATCTGATATTGTTCCTGTTCAAGCTACAGAACCAGAACAGCCTATTTCATAAGTGTTAGCTAACGGAGAACAACAATAATGGCAGATATGGAATTAGGTGGTGCTTTAGATAGTACAGCAGAGGAAAACACAGAGTCTAATCCACAACAGGATTTAGAGACATTGATAGAGGCAGATGCAATCAAGAATGATCCAACACGAATGGATGCAGTGAAAGCATTGGCAAAGGAACAAGGGATAGATGTGCCTGGTTTACCTAGTCAAAAAAGCTTTAAAGACACTTTGAAAGGTATTGGAAGCACATTGGGCGAAGGAATGAAACCTTAAATAAAGCTCTACAATAATACTCTTTATTATGTTATCTTTTAAAAGCCTCTATTATAGAGGCTTTTTTAAACTTAAATCCTTGAGACAGCCTTAATATGAGTACTGATTTACTCTCTGCTTGGAGAGATCTGAAAAAGATAAAAGAAATCGCGGAAAAAAATTTAATTGTCGGCATTATAGCCCTATTTACAGTTGTTTCAGTAATACTCATATATATCGGAGGTGTTGCTGGTGGATTAAATGTTCTTTCAAGTTTATTTACACCTAAATCAGAAGAATTACCACTCTGTAAACCTGTAAAAAATGGAAAAGTAGGTTTGCTAGGAGAAAGTGGATGGATAAAGATTGGCGACTATTATAGGATTCGTGTTGAAAAAAATTATAGATGGGGATTCTGGGGTGAAGCTAATGTCGGATTAATTGGTCCAGATACAAATTATTATAAAGATGTCTCATATAAGAGTGATGTATCAGTAGGCGATGTAATCTATCTTAAAAGAGATTTGAGAGTATTTGTAAATAATATTCGCAACAAAGGAATTTCCAATATTAACTTACCACCATTTAAAGCTGGCGAAAGTCCAACTAATGATGATTTAACTAATGTTGTACTTTTCGCAGGTAATAAAGTGCTTGTACAAGCTACTGTTTTAAATAAAACCTCTGATAGCTTGATAGAAGTATGGGCGAGAGTTGCATATTTAGAATAAATAAGCTCATTTCGTGCCTAGAATAATATTCTTTTTAAAAAGCATATCAATCTCATAGCAAATATAAGATTTACGATTACTTTATAAAGAATCAAGGATCTCACTTTGATCGATGAGATTTTTTATTTGAGATGAAAATATCTGAAAAATATAAAGCCTACAAAAGATACAAAATAATCAATTCTGTAGACTTGTCAAAAACGACTTATAGAAAGCTTATCAGGAGAACTTTATTCTTTTTGAACCCGTAAGGCTTGCGGATGATTTTTAAAGGTGCTATATATGTAGTTGTTTATTAATAGATAAAAAGGATCGATGAAAAAATGAATCACCTAGACCCAGAGATTATTGCAGCATTAATTACTAGTTTTACAACCATCTTGGTGTGGATGTGTAATAAATTCACTTAATCTTCGAGGCTATGATATCCAAGAACGTCTTTACACGTTCCCCAAGAAGATTCTGAGCATTGATTAGCTGGTCAACCTTGTCTTCCAGATTATTGTACCGATTGAACAGTTCTTTAAAGACGAAGAATAAAACCATCACAGGTGCAAGTAAGAGGGCCGTAATGACCGCTAACGCTGAGGGATTATTTATGATTGCTGATAGTATTTCTAGCATCCTGAGAATTCCACTCTTCTTGTAATTGGATTAGCTTGATAATGGAATCTTGATCCAATACGATTTCAAGCTTCTTCTCATCTTTTTTAACTCGTTTAGAATTAGCCATTGTTTCCGCCAAATAGATTTTGTATTGCTGTTTTAAGCTTTGTCCACCAATCAGAAGGATCAGTCGTAGGATTTGTTTCCTCGGATGCTGTAAAGTCAGTAGGAATAACAGCCGTTTTAATGGTTGGTTGTTTTAGAATCCCTAACATCTGGTCTTTAAGCGGTTCTAACGATGGATCTACACTGACGCTATTGATGATAAAACCTGCTGCCTCAAAATCCCCTTGTAATAATGCCTCATGAACACCCGCTCTTATCTGGTAGAACATAGAACGTGCTTGAACATTCAAACCATCAAATACGGCATCCATTTCAGCAATAACACTTTGAATCAGTAAAGGTTCTTCCATTTTAATCTTTGCATTTGGCCATGCCACAAGTAATTCATCCCAAGAAGGTTTTGTTCTTTCATCTTCCCATCTTAAGTTTTCATACTGTTGTCTGATTTCCTCATCAGAAAGGTTGTAAAACTCACCTGTACTTTGACCATTTTCATCTTGAACTGGTCGTTCATATTCAATACAGCCACCAAAACAAGGTGCCGGAAGCAAAAATTGTAAAGTCCATGCTACATCCATAAATCACTCCAATTAGTAAGGTATTTGTCTTATTAATACTTGCGAATATACTTCAGTTGAACCGCTAGAAGTAGCTGAGCCTAGCCCTGAAGTAGGCACAGAAGAAGTACACCAGTATTGAAATTCAAAAGTTTTAGTTCCTGCTATGGTAAATATTCCTTGAAGTGCTGCTGGTAAACCAACCGAAGCAGCACCAGATGAACCACTCATACCTTTTAATGTTTCTGTAGAATCAGTTATATTATAAATTCGCGTAGTAACTTGTCCTGGAGCGTTGAAGTCAGATGCGCTACTGACTTGATATGTTCCAGCGGGTAAGGTGAATTGGTTAGAAGATAAGGTGCAAATAGATGCGCTGTCTATTACTTTGGTATTTAAAACTCTAGTTTGCCAAGAACCACCAGTAGAGCCGCCGCCATTAGTGCCTGAAGTTTTTTGATCTTCTAATACTATGTAATTTGCTGTTTTTGCCCAAGTTCCATCACCACGCCAAAAAGTTGAACTTGAAGCAGAAGTGCCTGAGTTAAGGTTATTTACAGATAAATTACCTGTTACACCATTTGAAAGATCTATTTGAGTCCAAGCGGGATTATTGCTTGTACCTGTATTTGAAAGGTATCTAGTTGAAGAAGTATTTTTTGCTAGTTTGCTTAAGGTATTGGTAGCAGAACCATACAGAATATCACCTTGAGTAATAGTAGATTGGCCTGTACCACCACTAGTTTCAGGTAAAGTGTCTGTAACACCTGTAGTTAATGAGACATTGGTAATGGTATTGTTAGAACCATTAATTGTTTTATTTGTAAGGGTTTGGGTAGAACTTAGATCAACTAAAGTGGATGAAGCATCTGGAAGAGTATAAGTACGTGTTGTTGCAGTTGTGATTCCGCTTAATTGGAATTTAGCTTTTTTAGTTGAATCACCATCATCTTGAAGTGTAAAAAGTGTATCTTTAAGCTCAATTGTATTGGTGTTATCTAAGGTTTTATTTGTAAGGGTTACAGATGCACCGTTTTTAGTTGCATCAGAGGTATTATCAACGTTTCCAAGGCCAATGAAAGTCTTATCTACAGTTGTCCAAACACTATCAGTTGCATTAGTTTGTAAAAACTTATTGGTGTTACCTGTTTGCGAGGGTAATAAGGCATTTAAGGCAGCATTAGCAGTGGTTTGACCTGTTCCGCCTCTGTTGATTGGTAAGGTTCCAGAAAGGTCAGTGATAGCGATGCCACTTGGAATGACAGATGCGGTGATAGTATTTCCTGTATCGTCATAAGTAAAATCAATAGTAGACGAGTCTGTAAGGATATTTCCTACAGCATCTTGAGAACGTTCATTAGTAAAATAAAGATTGGTAGCACCTTCAGCAAGTCCATCTGTATCAGTAAGAGCACCAGAGATAGTGATCCAGCTTGTATTGGTGCCATCTGTGCTTAATACTTTTCCACTATTGCTAGTTTGTGAGGGCAAGAAGGCATTTAAGGATGCATTCGCAGTAGTTTGACCTGTTCCACCTTTGGCAATCGATAAAGTGCCACCTAGATTAGAAAGGGTTAATCCTGCCTCAATGACTGATGCTGTAATCGTATTTCCAGAATCATCATAAGTAAGATCAATAGTAGATGAGTCAGTAAGAATGCTTCCTACTGCATCTTGTGCTTGTTCATCTGAATATGGGTTAACACCACTAATGGTTATTTCTAAATCAAGGTTATTTAAACCAGATGAAAGTGAGGAAAGTGTAATATTAGAGCCAGAAACCAATGTAAGGCTATTGACCCTGCCTTTTGCTACTCCATCTACGATAATGTCAGGCTTTGCACCACCACCAGTAAAGAAACTCATTTACAATCTCTCTTATTGATGGATTAGTAATTCTTCTGCTTCAATGTAGAAGATGGATAAATCAGTGAAATCAGCAGATGCTTGAACCACTAGAGGAAAGTCTTGAGGAATGGGAATCATCCCGTTGCCAACTGGCATAAAGATCCCTTGATTAGCAGCCAATTCAAAAGTGTGGTATTTGGATGCCGCATATTTAATCTTGAAATTCATGGCATTGTTTTCAGAAAAGATCATTCCGACAATAAAGATGCATTGACCAGTAGAAGGGGTTACTATTGTTACATCAGTATCCACATCACCAGATGGAATAGTAATAACAGCTTGTTTTACAGGCCCCTCACCTGTCGTTTTACGTCTTACGTTATGCTTAAAAATATCAACTGTAACTGCCACTCACTAACCCCTCTTTAATATCTTTTCCCAAAGTGTCCTAGAACGAAGTCCTATGCCTTCCTCATAAATCAACCCTTCGGGTTTGATTAGTAAATAGTTGTCAGGAAGTGGCCCTTCTACTTGTTCAAATTCTTTTGGATTAAATTGCCCTGTGAAATCAGAATATCCATGCTGAAGGATCTCATTAGGGGCTATTATTCGTCTTACAAACTTATGAGAAATCATTAGGATAAAAACCTCACGGCATATAAAGCCTATTACAGATATGTAATTTTAAAATAGGTACTCTATGCGCGAAATAAAACTTACAAAAGGTATGATAGCTATTGTTGATGATGAAATATATGACTATTTAAGCCAATGGAAATGGTGTTCTACATCTTATGGTTATGCAGGTAGGGGTGTATCTAAAGGCTCAAGATCAAAAGGAACGCTAAAAATAAAAGGGCTTTTAATGCATAGAGTTATTTGGGAGTATTTTAATGGGAAAATACCAGATGGTTTTAATATTGACCATAAAGATCAAAATAAACTTAATAATACTTTGGATAATATTAGGCTTGCGACAAGAAGTCAAAATGGTATAAATAGGAATAATTTCTCACACAATACATCCGGTTATAAAGGTATTACTTGGCATATAGGAATGAAAAAATGGAGAGCGCAAATTGTTCATCAAGCAGTAAATTATCATCTTGGATATTTTGATGACATAGAAGTTGCTGTGTGTGTTAGAAGAGCTAAAGAAATAGAGTTATTTGGTGATTATGCTTGTGTTTAATATACTTCAGAAATAATGAACCCGCGAACCGCAATATTGACCCCTGAAACCCCTGATGAGTTCTGATATTGAATAATTCTGTTTGAATCTATATCCATGATTCGTTCTTGCGAAATATTCTGGCTTGATAAAGAGGTTGGAATCCCTGTTGAGGAAGGACTTCCTTTGGCTCGTAAATTGATCCGAACATTATTTGAAGCCCAAAACCAAAATAAGCCCACTCTTGAAATGGCTGGAATCCATGTAGAGGTAGAAACATCAGCAAAGGAGGTGGAAACACCAGCCGTTAAGATGCCAGTAGTTGTATTAGAAAAAGTGACCTCATCATAAACAGTGTTGTAAATGATTAAAGGTCTTGAGGGCCAGCCATCCACAATATAAAAGGCTATAATAGTAGGTGTGGTTGTATCAGCATTCGTCCTAATGCAAAAAGCTAGCTGTCTAACATTGGTATAAGAGGTATAAGTAATAATGACGGTTCCAGATTTAGAACCTGTAAAGTTTATGTTATTAACCCCTGCAACAGCATCTGCTTGGGTTGTATGAACCTTAAAGACAGTAGAGGAAACAATGGAAGCATAATAAGTGGTATTGAATGTTAGACCAGTTGGCAATGAGCCAGAACCACTATCTTTGAACTGAAATGCAAGACCTGCTCTTAAGTTATGGTTAGATGAGGTTGTAATGGTATCGGCAGTGGCATCAACGGTAGAAACGGTACTCACAGAACCAGGAAGATCCACCATAGAATCCCCAGCAGATGTATTTCTAGTGCTTAATACTAATCCAGTATTAGAAACCGTATCTGAGATTGCATAAAGATTGTAGAAGGTATTTGGTGCTCGTCCACCTCTGAAATATGCAGCACCACTTATAGTGGTTACAAAGTTGCTTTCAACCGTTAATGAGGTGTTAGAGGCAATGGATGAAATGCGACGGTCTTGAGCACCACTTACACTGATTACATCCCCAACCTGAAAATCAGTAAGGAATGAGGTATTAGTCCCTGAAACAGTGGTAGAACCGGATGTAGTTGCTACAGTACCCAGTAAAAGTGATGTACCACTTTGAGCACATCCGTTTAAACCGACTGTGGAAACATCAACAGTAGTGGCAGTAGACTTGGAAATCGTGTCTGTATTTGCCGAATTACGACAAGAAATCTGTTGAACCGTAAACTGGGTAGAGTTACTATAGACTGGTGCAGTGGTTTGATTGAATCCTAATAATCCAGCACCAAATTTGTTATCCACATAAATCTTTGAGGCTGCATGAGCATCCAGTGTCGGTGTAGTTTGTCCTAGTGTGACATAACCAGTTAAAGTGCTAGTGCCAGTAACCGCTAGTGTTCCAGCAATAGAAAGGTTATTAGAAAGTGTTGCAGCACCAGTAACCGATAAGGTCGATGCTAGAGAAACAGTCCCATTAAAGGTTTTATTCCCTGAAATGGTAAGATTACCTGATTCTAAAGCTGTAGTCCTTGTGTCTAGGCTATTACAGGTATTGGTAAATAAATCATGTTCTTGGTTATGAATAATGGCATCAATAATAGAGCCATTGGAAAATGTTGTTAGTCTTGATATTTGAGACACTTAAAGCCCCTCAACTCCCTACCTCTAATAAAGAAATAGAGAGGGAAAGGGTTATTCCTCAGTAGTAGTGTCTGTCTCGGAGTCTAATTCAGGTGGTGTTCCCAGTGTTGAATAATAATTCAGGTAATAGCGATACAGTTTACCCAATTGAGTAGGATCAGCATCTGGATACTTTTGAGCCAGTTTAACCGCCACTTTTTTCCTGATGTCAGATTCTTGTTTCCAAGTCTGATAATAAGTTTGGACTTTTTGATAAGCCTCTTGTACTTGTTCCTCGGTATGTTCAGTGTCTTTTCCTGACTTTATGGCTGCATAAACCTTATCAATTTGAGTCATGGCCTTTTGAATCTTGTTCAAAGAAATATGGTCTGAATCATCACTAGAGGCAATCATAGTTTGAATCTTGGTTCGTATTGTAGGATCTTTGATATTAGTATATTCCTCAAACTGGTTTAAAGAGCGTCTTTCATGACGTTTAAAATCTCTCAAGTCAGATTTAAATTCCTGAACACCACTGTAAACACCTTTGGACTTTTCATCTTGGGCCTCTTTCTCCTCCATATAGAGATTGGCAGAACTATTGGCATCCTTCCTTAAGCCTGTAAATGTATCTAAAATACTGGATGCTTTAGCGTTATCATTTCGTTCAGGAACAAAGTCAGGATTTAAGGCTTGATTCACCTCATCTGGTAGCAGCTTTGAGATAGGCTTCCAGAGTCTTGCACCAGCAGGAAAGAAATTCTTGGTAAATTCACCACCAAGCTTTGCAGCTCTATCTAATGGAGTATCTTCATCTTTAAAGATTTCTTGCCCTGTATCGGTATTATGGTTGGATAAGAGTTCAGCCCCTAGCTTTAAACCTGGACCCAATACCCCTTTAATCGTATCCTCAGTAGAACCAACAAAAGGTACATCGGAAAAGACACCAGAACTATGACCTTTAGAGCCTTTCCAGAACTCCTCCGTAGCTAAATCTAAAGCTGCTTCATAATCTCCTGTTTGGATTGAATGGCTTAAATATTTAGAGATTGCATTCTCAACACCACCTAAACCAGCCAAATTGATGGCCATTGATTGTGAGGAAAGATAAGGTAAGACCCAAGCCTCACCATCTTGATCCGTTCCAAGAATAATGTAATTGACACCATTGGGTGTGGTTCGTTTGAGTCTATCATAAGCCTCAGCATGATAAAGCTGATTATAAGTGTCTATAGCCGCAGGAATCATTATTCCTAGACTATAAAAGCCAGCAGCAGCCAATTTCCCGTTCTGAAATGTAGCTGATTTTACTGTGGAAACCAAAGCAGTCTTTAATACAGAGTAGAAAGGGATTAAAGCCCCTGCAATATCCCGTCTTTCAATGGGTGTAAGGCTATCCACATTAATGGTTCTCTCACCAGAGAGATAATGGGCCTCTGGAAGTGTTTTTCCTTCCTTTAAAAATTGGAGTGTTGATGCTGAACGAACCAAACTTTCCCTGAATTGGTTCCACTTCAAAGGGTTTGACATGATGTGATTGATGCCTAAAACCCCGTGTTTAACAATGGGAACCCCTAATGCCATATCAAAAAAGCCTTTACCTGTATTGATTCTGGACTTTAAAGAGGCTAGTTCCAGTGGTTTTCCTTGGGTATCTACTGATATGTTAGTGGTAATCCCACCTTTGGTAAGCTCTTTCACAGGTAAATGAATATTATTTCCGTGAACATCTTTGGCGATAATGGTTGCAGACTCATTTCCATGAACAAAGAATGACCATAAAGGCTTCCAGATATCAGGGATACTGCTTAATGCTTGAGGATGATTCCCTATCATTGTAAAGTCTTGGGATAACTGTCTTCCAACGAATCCAATAAAACCAGGGTTGGAGGCTGAACCAGTCACTTGCTCTTTAAAGAAGTGTCCTCCACCTGCAAAGCCTTTAATCCAAGACCAAATAGGGCTTTCTTCGTGTGCTTCAGTATGTTTATCAATATCTTGAGCGTATTTTTCAGGAATAACATAATAACCGTCACTCATTTCAGGATCGAAATCCTCTAAAGCGTTTCTGGTCATTCTGTAAAGGGTATCAATAGGACGTTCTTGCCCCATTGCGGTAATAATGGCATCAGCAGGTCTTGCTTTGACCTTTCTTAAATCTGTTAAATCCATTCCTTGTTCATAAGGTTGACCATAATCAAAGACTACTTTCTCTTTGAATAACTGGTTAGAAACCGTATTCCAGATCTTTGTATTCTCTTCTTTGAAAAGATGACGCATATTGGCAAAGGTATCAGGCCCAACTGAATCAGCAGATTCTAGGTATTGGATGATGGAATGAGGTAAAGCATCTGGATCAGGGTTATATTCAATGCCATATTCTTTGGCAAATTCTGAAACATCCTTCTGAACTTGGTAATGAGCATTTAAAAGGGTTTGAGTTTCAGGGTTTTGATTGATAATACTTTCAAGATGTTCTGAAATTCGTTGTAATTCAGCACCATCTAAACCCTCTGCCCAATCCTGACCTGTATTCACCCCATGAAGTTTACCTTTAACTGCTAAATATTGGTCTACAACATCTGATAAATCTCTGGTTGAAAAGTTCTTTCCATTGATTTGTGAAGGTTTTAGGTTTGCTTCAGCCAGTGTATAGGAATCATGGAATGGATTGTTTCGCTTTTGAGTGTAATATTCATCTCTGGAACGTAGATAACCTGCATCTGATTCATTCAAACCATAATTAGCATTGAAAAGTTCATGCAATTTATTCCAACTGTTACCAATGAATCCACGTTCTGTAGTGGGTAAGAAGTTATCCTTGCCTAGTAATACAGCACGTTTTTGATTGGTTCTTTCCTGAAGCCTTGCATCTAATGCCTTAATGATTCCATCTGGATTGCAATTATGTCCTAATCCCATCTCTCACACTCTTTATTTTAGAAATAGAGGGCTTTTTAAGATTAAAGATTGGATTATTAAAGAAAAAGGAATAAATCATGCCTGTATTTGAACCACATATATTATTTCTTTCTGTAGTGATACTTATCATGGGATTACTCTATGAATGTTCGGCAGGAATCACATTTGGACTTTTTGGCATACTTGTTTTCTTCTGTTTGATTTTTGGTCCATTTACTTTTCCTGTATTATGTATTGCCTACAAGATTCTTTGTTGGATTGTTGTTAAAACAGATAAATCTAACAACCAATAGACTTACCCAAATCATTAATTTCAGATTGAGTCAGTTTATCTAAACGACTGACAAACATATCAAGACTATTGGCATCTTTGGCTTGAGAATAAATATCCAGTAAAGGATCATGCTGACCACTTAAAGCCACCTCTTTAATGGTTTCATCGATTTTGTTTGAAACTTTTGCTTTGCTCTTATTGGACTTTTTAGCCTTGTTAAAGATATTCTCATCAATGGGTGATTCAGGTGTCTTTAAAAGGTCTGATATGGCTTTGTCATAATCAAATGATTCTGGTTTATCATTTAGGGCTGATCTTGATTCATTAGAAAAGAGATCTTCTAGCTTTCCAGACTGGATATAAGGGTCATTCTCCCATTGAGCAGCCCTTTGAGCATATTCCTCTTGTGTTTTCCCTAGAATATGATTGATTCTCTTATCCACAGCACCTTGAATCAATTGTTTGGGGTGCATTTCCACAACCGCTTGTTCATAATTTCCACCGTTGTAGTCTAAAATCTGTCTTAAATCAGAGGCAACCTTTGTAATCTCTTCCTCTGGGTACTTTAGATTCCACTTTTTATCAGCAGAAATGATGTTTTTAACCACTTGAGGGTCTACTTTGTAAGCCTCTGAGATTTGTTCAGCCAATGGAAAGAGTTCAACTCTGGAATCTGGGCCGCCAATGTTCTTGGGTACATAGCGATCAGGAACGATTGAGTAATCAGCAGCACCTTCAGGAAGGGGTTTGAAAGTACTTGCTGTATCCGAACTGCCTAAAAACTTATTTGCTCTTGCTCTCAAGTCACCAGAAAGCATTCTCTTGGCAACACCAGCGGCAGACGTTCCATTGCTATCAGATGAACCCCAATATTTTCGATTAGGGCTTCCTGCAAGGACTGTAGAGTATAAAGCAGTCTGTCTTTCCAATGGATCATGGTAGTTTTCCGCTTTAAATCCTCGTTTCTTGAAGTAGTCAACCACAAACGGCATTTGAGCCTCAAAAGTATTGTGAATCTTTGGATCTAGGCCAGTTTCTTTACGAGCACCTTCCCCAAATTGAATGAGTCCAAAGTATTTGCCCTTATCCCCACCCCAACGATTAGGATTTAAACCTGATTCTAATGCCATGACAGAGGCTAATTCCTCTGGAGATACACCCAATTGTTCAGCACCCCAACGAATTGCATCAATATCAGCTTGTCTACCAGTTCCTTTAGAGGCTTTAGGACTCTGTGGTAAGGATTGGATTGCATCATCGACTGTTAAAGGATTTGTATTGGAAGGTTGTACAGGTTCCTTATTCTCGTGAACAGAGGCAATAGCATCATCTACAGTTAAACTTTTACCTTTAGGTAAGACTTTTCCAGCAATAGAACTACCCACTTTACCCGCTAAATGTAGCCCTTCACCTAATGCGGCACCATATAAAGCACCTTGTCCAGCATCTTGAGCGGTTTGTCCGATATCAATCTTTCCGGTATCGGTTTGTTGGTCAATGGTTGAACCGATTCCACCTTGTGCCGCACCTAGAAACGCATTGGTTCCTAGCCTTTTAAGAATGCTACCACCCACACCCGGGACAATCGTGTTTAAAGTACCCTCTAAAGCACCATGCGCCCAAGCAGAACCTTGATTGGGATCTTTAATCCCTTCTTGCTTCTTACGGTTTATGTAATCCTGATAACCACGCCATAAGCCATAACCACCACCAAGAACAGCACCACCCAATGTGCCTAAACCTGGTTCAATTGCAGTCCCAATTCCAGCACCTACAGCAGTTGAACCAAATGCACCCCCAATAGGCCCTAGAAACTCACCAGCTTGCTTTCCAAATCCTGAGCCTTGTGTTTGATCCGCTTGCAGATTACGACCTGAGGCAGACTCTTTAAAACCTTCCAGTACATCATGAAATTCTTTTCCTGCTTGATCAAAAAAATTACTGGTAGATTTTTTAGGTACTTCAACCGGAATGACTTCCCTCGTTGTCCCTAGTACCTTTTGAGACTGGATACTATCGTTAATCGCATCATCTAAAGTTAATCCAGTTTTCTTTTTAGACTGTAAACTATCATTGATAGCATCATTAAGTGATAAACCCATTGCTTAAATCCCCAAAGGATTTAGAGTTGAGCTTTTAGAACTAGGTGGTTGAACCAAATTATGATCAATCAAGAACTTCTTGAGCATCTGATATTCAAGAGAATCTTTATTACTGAGATTAGAGGAACTCAATGCTTGTAATACAGCATTCAATTGTTCAAGCTTGGCTCGAAGATCATTTCTTTCTTTGGCTGATTTAGCAGTTTTTAGTTGCTCTTGAAGATTACGACCTTCATTCCCAATGGCACTATAAATTGGACTGCTTTTGATTTGATCAGGTGTCATTGGCTTGATTTTATCAAGTTCTATTTTGCCCTTATTAAGTTCAAGATTATTTTTCTCAATAGTTTGCTCACCAGTAGTTAGTTTTTGTCTGTATTCAGGACTTAAATGGGTAGCTATATCATTGAGCATATTGGTATTTAAACCTGATAACTCATCTGGTGTAGGTGAGTATTTCCCTTTGGCAGCATCAATCTTTTGCATCAATGTAAAATATTTACCGGCTGCATCATCCACTTTCTTTTGAGCATTATTGGCCTCTCTTTCCTTCAGTAATTGAGCTTGTGTTTGAGGCCCAATGGCATCACCAGCTTTAGGGGTTGCACCCAAGGCATATTGATTATCATTTTGGTTTCCTACTTGTGCATTGTATTTTAAGATTCTGTCTTGCATATCATTGGCTCTGGACTGTAATTCCCCAGCACTTAACCCAGTATTTAATGAAGTACCAGCAACATCTGAGTAGACTCGACCTCTTTCCAGTCCAGCAGCAGCATCAGATCTAAACTTATTTAAAACGGTGTTATAGTCATCATTAGCTTTATTTCGTTGACCAATACTATTAGCAACCCCTGAACCTAAACCAGAGGCTAAATTTCCCCAAAGATTATTAGAACCAGTAGAGGCAAAACCACCTTGTGCCAATCCTAATAAGGCTTGTTGTAATCCAGCTTTTACAGGATGTTCTAATTCCCAAGACTTTTGAGGTGTCACCATATTGTTCATCACTTGCCATCTGTTTTCAGGGGTATCTGGCAAATTCATAGACTTTAAAATATGACCAATATTGGCATCAATTTGTGCTTGTCTTTCATTGATTGCTTTGTTTTGAGCCTCAACAGGATTCTCAATAATTGGGGCAGTCGGTTTATATTCTGGTGTGGTGGGTTGTATAGGAGGACTAACAACCGTACTAGTATTGGTTTCAGGATCATGAACAACAGTTGCACCCGTTTGAGGATCAACATTTAAAGTTGCCCCTGTTTGAGGGTCTTTTGCCACAGGTTGTGAATCAGTATTCGGCTTTTTAGGTAATGTATTGGTGGTTCCATTCATACTCACAGGCTGAGGAACTGGCTTTTTCCCAATGGAACTGGGTAAAACCTTATGAACCGCCTCTTGAGTCACTTGAGCGGGTGTTGCATTAGGTCTTTCTGTTTTAGAATCTTGTATGGCTTGTTTTACAGCTTGTTGTTGAGGATGTAAGAGCTTATAGGCCACTGTTTGATGATCTGGATCATACCAATCACCCATCACCCCACTATTCCAAGCATTACCAATCCCTTTAAAGATATTATTCATATCTCTTGGGAAATTGACCACATCATTTCCAGCAGTTATTGCAGCATTAGAGCCACCTAAAAGTTCTTTAGGGGCAGCACTCATTGAGGTAGGATCTAGCTTTTTCTTCTTGGGATTGTTATTGCTCATATTAGTAACCTGCTCTTTGTCTCTCTATAAGCTTCTGTAGCTCAAATAGAGGGTTATAATCTGCTTTACCTGTAGGTAATGGTGCTTGTTGAATGGTTGGCATCTGGGGTACTTGAGGAATATCCACAGGATTATTAATAATTCTGTTGGTGTTTTGAATTTGAATAGGTGAGGGTGTAAAGTTGTCTGATTGACCGGAACCAGACAAACCTTTACCTAAAGAGCCAATTGCAGAGCTGAATCCCTCTAAAAACTTTGATTTCTTTGTTGTAGTTGGAAGAGGACGCGTAAGAGGTGATGAAAACTCTGGAACTGCTGAATTCATTCTGGAGGTTCCAGTATTATTAGCAAGCCCACCTAATCCAAGAGATAGATTAGGAACTGCTACAGGATTAAGTGCATTTGGTTTTGATGCAGGTTTATTAAAATTAAAAAACTTCATATAAACTCCTTAAATCATTGCCGCTGCAATGGTTCCAGCCGCACCAATAGTAGGCCCTAACCAACTGTTTTGAGATTTACCAGCCTGATAAGACTGCATCTGAGCGTTAAACCTGCTCATAATGCCGTTTAATCGATCCTGATAGTTCTGTGAGGCAATAGAGTTCCCTTGTGCTCCAGTTGCATTGGCAAATTGACCTGTGGATAAGCCTTGATTATAAAGTGTAGATGAACCTGTTTGACCTGCATTTAAGCGGTTCATAATGTCAGCCATATAATTATTTCTTAAGGTTTCACGGTTTAATGAGGCTTCATTTGTAACCCCTTGTAAGCCTTCTGATTCTGTTTTATCAATATTTCTGTTGATAAAGTCAGAACTTCCAGTAGACCCTAGAACACCTTTGGCATTGTAGTTATTGATAGCTTGTATTCTGGCTTGTTTGGCTGTCTCTTTAATGGGTTTTGAATTTTGATCAGTATAAGTTTGTTGCCAAGCATCCAGATTCTCATTGAGTCTTTCAGGATGGGCCAAATCATCTGCTGCTTGTGAGCGAATGGTATTGTATTGTTCTTGGGCAGCTTTTTGTTCTGGGGTACTGTTATAAACATTCTCCCAAGTATTAGTACTTTTATTGAAGTGCATAGAACCAACCTTCTGCCCATCAACAACGATATCTGAATCTTGAACTGGTGCTGGTGCTGGCACTTTAGGTGCCTTTGGTGCTTTCTTTCCACTTCCCATCTATCTACTCCCTACGCTTTCTTATGAAATAGCCTTTTTATTCTGGATTTATAATGGCAAGTGAATATTCATCACGATATTCACCCTTTAAACGAGTTCTAGCCCTATGCAATCCTTCAATCTCAAAACCCATTCTCTGATAAAGCTTTAATCCTGCTTGATTTTCAACATCAATAAAGGTGGTAATCCTTTTAAATCCAAGTCCAAAGAGATGCTCAACCATCCTTAAGCCAGATTTTAAAGCTATTTTCCCTGAACCATTATTCTTTAAGAACATTAAATGGAGAATACAGGAATGCCAGTAATCCCCAGAAAACTCAATGTTATCAACCACTATAAGCCCTGTTTGAACTGAATCAGCACAAACAATCCAAGCATTATCCCCAAGTTCTACCAGATTATCAAAAATGTCTTTTACAATTTCATCAGGATTAAAATATCCATCATGAAACAAATCTTGAACATCGTTATAAAGCCTACCAATAAACAAAGCTCTTTCCTCTGAAAAACCATTGGGTTCATCAAAGACAGATTCAAAGGTAATCTTATTGGGTATAACTTTTGGGTTGCCATCCATAGGTATCATAAATTAAATCAAATCCTAGAATTCTAAAGGGCTGATTGGCGGATAAGTTTTTAAACTTAACCTTGAGTTCTTTTCCCCAACCGTATTGTGCAGGTGGTCTTGCTGTAATCACTTGTGGTGCTGAAAACTTGTTGGTTCCCCAAATGGCAGTACCAAACAATGAACTGTTTTCAGCCTTTTGGTTAACTGAATAAGAGGTATAAATCCCTTGAAAATCCCAAGAACATTCAACATCCAGATTGTAATCCCCTAACATTTCTAAAGTGATATCAATAGCAGTTAAATGCTTGGAAATACTTGGATTACCCATATTGAGCCATGAGGAGGCCCAATAAGCCTCTATCGCTGAACCATTATAAGAATCCGTGGTGTCATGTTGTTGCAAGAATCCATCATAGCCACCCAATAACGGTTTCCCTTTATAATAAGTCCCACAAGAGGCACTAAAACCAGATTTTAAAGTCCATAATGTGATTGGTGTACCTGTCAATGAACCATCATCTGAGTAGTCAAATACAAGCACTTTGTTATTCTGTGAGGATGAACCATCTGGAAATACAAACCAGACTTGCTTTTTGTTCTCGTAATGAATGGTAAAAGCGTTCTTTAAGAGGTTCTCATTCCATCCTGTAATCGTCTTTGACACTTTGTTAGATATGGAATTAGCCACAATATTACCAATCAAATTCTGACCTTGTGCAACTGAAAGCCGGTTAATCCCTGTTTCATCAATGAAGAACATATCGTTGTAGATATTGATGAGTGAGTTGGATGCACTACAGCCTTTGGATTGGTTAATGGGTGTAACTGAAAACTCGTTAATACCACCTGAACCAATGGCGGAATCCCCATCAATCATGTGTATAGACTTGGTTTTAAAGACAATAAGACGATTATAGAAAGTGCCAATAGCGGTAATCTGTTGACCATCATTGATGTTGATCGGAATGATGCCACCATAATTGCTTTCAAATGGGGTTCCTTCAGCATCCACTTGTAGAAGAAATGATATTCCAGAGGAGCCTACAGCATTAGAATGCCAAACATTATAAGGGGCAGTAGGGGAACCAGACATCCAAAGCCTGTTCTTCCAAACCAACACCAGACTTGGGATATTGGTATCTGTCCACCAAGGGGCTTGAGTAACCGCTGCACTATCAAAGATTAAAGGCTTATCAACACCATTGACGAAAATGGCGTAATCAAAGAATGTTGCAAACTGCCATTTCTTATTAGGGGTGATACCTGTATAAGCTAAGGTAAGGTTCTTTGTATCTGGGCCTGTATAAACCTTATCCCCACAACAAACAATGAGATAAGAGGCACCAGTGGATAAAATGAACTCATACACCCCTGTAATCTCAGCACCACCATTGAGTGCTACTGGATTTTGAAGACTAAAACCTTGGCATTTAATGATAGATCCATCTTTAGTGAACTCTACATTCATTAATTCCGTGGCTTCAGTCGGATCTAACGTTCTTTCGTTTTTAGCCTCGTTTAAGCCACCTTTAAAGACGGAGTAAGACAACGTTCTAGGCATTGTTTACCCTCTGAAATATCGACTTGTATAGCGAAGCCTCATTGAGGGCTTATTACCAAAGAACTTCCGGTGATGGGCAACCATACGCCTAATGCTATCGTTGTAAAGAGATTGATCGGCTGTGGCACCCGCTGTATTGTTGAGGGGAAATACTCTAAGCATGGCTGATGCCCCAATTGCCAATAAGTGATGATATTGAGAGGGAATAATGGGTTCATCATCCTTACCACTCAAATCACTAGGGACTACTTGATATCTGAACTTTAAAGTTGCAGAACTAGAGGGTGTTGGATAAATATTGATTTTGTTTTCAAAGATATAAGCAAATTCAGGTCTATCAATGGTTTGTTGGTTTTGAATCTGAATAAATTCATCATTAAATGGGAAAATGATTTGATCAAATTCATTATAGGAAAGCTGTTTTAAAGTCTTTAAGGTATCTGGATAACGAATTTCTTTGATGGAATCCACATCACAGTCACTTGGCAATGAGTAACTGGTTGTTCCGGCAACGAGGGTAATGGTTCCTTCTTTCTCTCTCCATCCCCAATCTAAAGACTGATTTAGAATGTCTTTATAGACTTCATTGACGTAGATTTTGACTTGTGCCAGCTTTGGTTCTTCAGTTGAGGTAACATCTGTGACTGTTTTAAGGTCATTCCTCGTTAGAACACTATTGATTATTTCTAAATATTTCATCTCCCCAACACCACAGATCGCCTAATATAAATAAAAATAGTGCTATCGTTGGGCGATAAAGATATGACTCAATGGTGACTCTTTGAGTTCAATGGTTTTCCACTCACACACTCTGAGTAAGGCATAGACAAGAAAGACATCCCAGATTTTAACTATGGTTGTATCGGTTTGATTGTCTTTGGTGACTGACTGATAAGCCTTTTGAGTATTAGAATCCACTAGATTCTTAATGGTAAGCTCGTTATATTCAAACTCGGATGGATTATTCAAGAAGGATGAAGGTTTCAGTATGTCAAATGCTAGGATTCCATCTGAATCTAAAAGGCTATGAAGCTTTATGATTACTGCCTTTAGCTCGTTAGGGGTTATGAAATGATTTAAGACATTGGTTGCACAAAGAATAACCTTGTATTTTTTAATGCTGTGATAAGTGATAATATCTTCTACTTGCCAATGAATATCAGGGTCTTTAGCTTGTGCCACTTGAATCATACTGGATGAATTATCAATGGCATCTACCGAATACCCTTTAATTTTGAGTTTTAAAGCACCGATTCCCGTTCCAGTGCCTACATCTAAAGCCATTCCATTGCCATCAGGGATACAATCTAAAAGCTTATCTCTAGTTTCAGTTCTGAATTCATCTAACGTGTCATAGAGATGACTTAAGTGCTTATACATGATAAAAAAATAGAGATCAGTTTGACCTGATCTCTACTCTTACCCAGCGTTCTTATCTTTTAACCACAGTTTGAGAAGTACCAATGTGTTTCAGGAAGTTTGAATTCCGAAGTGTATTGTCCAAATACTTGTGCTCTTTCAAGCGTACCCACTTTTGCTAAAGGTTCCATTTGGAGTGCTTGACCTTGTAAAGGTGCAACAGTAATATGTTCAGTTGAGAAAATGAAAACATCACCAGCACGAACATTTTGAGACATTACAATGGGAATATCACGTTTTTGACCACTATAAACATCCAAAATGTTTTGAATCTTTTTAGTATCTTGCCCTTGTGCTTTATCAAAACGACTTGCTTGCAATTGGTTTAACTTACGCTTTTGATCATTACCAACCACAATTAAATCAGGATTAGCACCAAGTGCGTATAGTGCAAATAAAGCGGTATCCAAATCACCAGTGGTTAATGCATTACCAGTCTTATCAGTTTTATTACCAGATGGAATAAATTGTTTAGCGCCTTTCATGGTTCTGGCAGAACCATCACCTGCATCCACAAGCATTGAATAAAGAGAGGCAATTTCAAGTTCTTTTAAACACTCATTAATCTTATTTTTAGTTTGATCTTTAACATCACCTTCAGCGGCAATCTGCTTGACATCACGTGCAGTATAGGAGATTTCAACTAAACGGTGGAGGTTTTGAGTGACATTAGAATCCCTTTGCCCTACTTCAGCCTCATTTTCAGAGGGAATAAAACCATCTTGTTTAGGTTTTCCTACAATGTATACAGTATCTAATGCAGTATGTGCGGCATGGGTTGAACCAGCATAGGAACGAGAGCAAGTTAAATCAACACTAACGCCTACGTTTGTAACTTCATCTACTGATAATACTTTGAGTTGTTCAGAACCAATTTCAATAATGGTTCCAACTACATACTTTGTTTTAACACCGGAGGTATTGGCACCATTCACACGCACAGTAACATTTGAACTTCCATCTGCAACATCTGCATATAGAACATCTTCAGTGCCAACCAATCTACGGTTTACCCAATAATGAATTGTATTGCTTACGGCTTTGCTTTGATTGAGAACCTTACTTAAGAAAGGTGTTTCTCTTTCGGCAAGTATCGCAGCAGCAGGGGCTAAATCTTCGTTGACCCCAGCAAATTGATAACTAACTAATCCACTCATTAAAAATATATCTCCCTATCTCTTTCTAGTTCTCCACCTGTGTTTCGGTGAACTTTGAAATATAGATAGGGAGATAAATAATTTTATTACTTATTAATGGTCTTTCTTTAAACCCCTTAAAGCCATACCTAGAAGCTTATCCACATCTTTGTTAGCAACTGCTTCTGCCTTCTCATCTGTTGGCCCTCTTTGAGGAATGGTATTCCCTGAACCAGCCACATAAGCATTCTTTTTCTTGGTATGTTCTTTAATGGCTCTGTCATAACCACGTTTTTCAGCACGTTCAATCGCTGTATGAATTTGACTGGCTGCCTGTCTGAAATACTCACCACGCTCTGAGGTCGGATTCTCACCCTCAATATCTTCCAAGTATTCAGCTAATAAGTGTAAGAACTGTTGTTCCTCAGGCTCTTTGAAGTATTCTCTTTCCTCAATAATGGACTTTAAAGCCTCTGTACGAGATAAAAGTGCTTTCTCGTCTTTTTCCAGCTTGGATAAACGTTCTTTTTCAGCATATTTATTCTGGTGCTCATATTGAAGCATCCCAATCTTATGAAACCAGCTTTTAGCCTCTAATGGGTTCTTATCTTCCCACTCTAAATACACTTGGTTAAAATATTCTTGTTGTTCTGGTGATAAAGCCAGATTAAAGCCTTCCTCTACAGCCACTTGAACTGCATTTAATGGGTTTGTTTGGAACTGGGTATTAAAAGCCTCATTGATCTGGGCTAATTCATCTTGAGTAAAGCCATTATGAATCTCTACACGCTCTTGTTTAGGTTCTTCTTTGACTGGTTCTTGCTTAACAGGTTCTGTTTTAGGTTTAGCTGTCTCTGTAACAGTTGTTTCCGGTGCTTTCTGCTCTTGAATAACTGTTTCAGCAGGAGTTTCAGTGACATTTGTCTCTGCATTAGCTGATGATTCCATAGGTGGAAGGTTAAAAAGATTGTTAAATGACATAGATAAAGCCTCTTGCTACCTAAAGAATAGGCTATTTTGCCTTTCTCTCCACCTCATTAAAGAACTCCAGCAAGCCTTTGTTGAACTGTGTTTCACCATGAAGACGCATAAGACCTTCTTGTGAATGGTCATAATCAATGGGTTTTGCTGCCATTTCTAAAAACTTTTGTTTGATTTGCTGATAACAAGGACTTTCCATAAAGTTACGGAATGCAGAGGCTTCTTTTTCTTTCTCCATCTTCTTTTTAAGCTTTTCAGAGCCTACAGTCTTGTAATACTCTAGTTGTTGGTCGTTGTACATAGTCTTCCTCTATTATTGTGGTTCAGCCCCAAGTGCAGTAGGTGCTGGTAACTCAGGTGAAGGTAATGAACCCGGTTTTCCTTGGGGGATTTGTTGTTGCTGTTGCATCATCTGGGCTTGTTGTTCTTGTTGTTCTTGAGCCTGAATGGCCTGCGTGTTCATTAGGATGATATTCTGCTGAATTGCCTCACAGATCTGTGGATCTTCCAGATAACGTTCCATATCATCCAAGCCATTAAGCTTTAACCAGTCCTCAACCAGATTCCTTTGCTTGATCATCCCTGCAATGGGTAACTGGTTGGACATTGTGATGACTTTCTCAATGTTCTTAATCTTCTCGTTGTCATCAATAGCCGTAGAAAGCCCTGTAATATCAATGTCCATATCCGATAAAGGGATTCCAAGGTTTAAAATACTGGGATCTGCACCTGTATACTTGGCAATGTTCTCTGGATTGTCAAAAAGCCTAATCAAGTCATAGCTTAAAGCCACAACCTCCTCTAAAAAGACCTCATTGAGATGCTTTGCCACATTAGTAAAGTTCTTATCAGAGGCTTGGGAAAGGATCGTATCCCCTGTTGCTGTATCAGAACCACCGGACTGAGAGCCTTTGGCATACTTTAAGACCGTGGTTGTTTCCTCAAACTCTTGTTTTAAAGACTCTTTCATCGTTAAAGGTGTTGATAAATTGGTTGAATTATCGATACGCCATAAGGTGTCTGGTTTATCCATCCCATGTAAACCGCCAGGACGAATCTCAAAGTTATCTGGATCAAATGACTTATCGTTTGCATCAAAACCATATTGACCTTGAATCTTCAGCAAAGTCTCATCAATAATCATGTTGTCTAAAGTTTCACTGAGATCTTTAATCGGTAAACCTTTTTCAATAAAGCCTTCCCCATAGGCTGAACCCGGAATATCCCGAATAGAAAAGAAGATAAAAGGCTTTCTGAGATAAGGATTGCGTTGAAAGCGAATCAAATGCTTTCGGTTTACCACAGTGGCAACAAAATCCTTATAAAGGGTTCCATCAATGTTAAAGTCACCCCAAGCCTCAAGAAGCTCTACTTGACCTCTAGGTGGCTTTGGATCTTTTACCCCTAAATAACTGGATACGTTTTTAGCAAATAAATCATCAGTATCGTTAATGGCTGTATTGGCTGAATCAATTTCATCTGTATTTCGATAAACACCACCATTCTTCTCATCCATTTGTTTAATATCCGAGATGTTATAGAAGGTTTTGTGAATTTGCATGGATTTACTGATATCAGCACTATTGGCTGGATACACCACAAAGTCTTTCATATTGACGAACTCATACCAAAGCCCATCAAAAGTTAGACCATCTGTTTCCCCATCAATTGGCCCTTCCTCCATCTTCCAATAGACCTTCATACAAGTGGAACCAATAATAGAACCCTGTAAAAGGCAGGAATCAGTAGCGTTATTAAAGTTACCCTTTTTAAACTTTCGTCTTTGATATTTTGTCAATAATTCAGCGTTTAAGATTTGTTGTTCATCACCCTGATTAACAGGTCTGATTTTAAAGAAGTTCTCATCATTGGGCATGAGAATGGATTTCAGTTGTGTATGTCCGTAAATACCGGACTGGTAAGCCCAAGGGGATGGAAATTTATTACGCCAAGGCTGATCTTTGTATAATTCAGGATCTACATAGAGTGAAAAGGCTTTCCAGCATCTATCCCAACCTTTTTCTTTTTCTGCTCTATCTTGACGACCTTGTGTCCAATTAGAACTTACAAGTGCAACAACCTTGTCTTCCATATCCTTACTGGATTCAGATGTGTTTACTAATTCTTCCAATCTCCCTACCTCAACACTTTGGGAATATATGAAAGAAATAGTTAACGTCCGTATTGAAGCAGGTTATGGGTCTTTTTTTGTTTCCAAGGCTTTTTATGACCTCGAACCTGATCAGAGGTTCGACTGTACTTGTTGATGACTACATATCTGAGTGAGTCTTGCAGGTGTATGTATTCGCTTCTTTCAATCTTAGGTACTGGCAATGAGGTTACGTTTTTAACGTATCGATAACCACCTTGAAAGCCTTCAATGAGAATTTTACAGCCTCTATCAATCAGTAGTTTCCGCCTTTGATCTTTGGCAATAGAGGATAATCGTTCTCTAACCAATTGAATCCCAAGTGGCACAGAACCAGGGGTGGAAGGAATATGATAAGGCTTAATCCCTGTCATCTGATGAAAAACATCAATGTTGGATTCCCCTGTTTGCTCATTGGCAACCCTTCCAGCCGGATCACAATATGCCTCAAAAGATGAAAGATTCTCAGGAAAGCGATAAGCAATAATATCCAGAATGTTATTGATAAAGTCTTTCAATATGGCTCGTTGATCATAGTATTCAGCCAATACAATGAGTTGTCCCAGTTCACCCTCTTGAGCAAAGATACAAGCTGGATTCACAGAACCCCAATCCAGTCCAAGTATTAAGGTCTTCCTTGGATCATAAACCGCATCAATGATATGAAACCCGTTGTGAAAGTCGTTGAAATAGACAGCATCCCCATCTGCCACAATTGTCCATTCACCCTCTAGCTGCTGCTTTGCCAATGAACCTGTGTATTTAGACTGATATTCCGCCTTTTTCTGCTCTGTAAGATAAGGATTATCCAGTGTTTTTGCTTTAATCTCTGTAAGCTTTACCCCTAATTCTTCCCGTCTTTGAATCTTGTCAGCATCATAAATCAAGTCATATAGCCACTTTGCACCTAGCTTATCTGGTGTTGTAGTGATTTTGATTTGGTTTGGGATTAATGAGTTTGATTTTTCCAGTTTTTTAATGGTTTCTAAAGGGGTTAAAGCACCATATGCCTCACCAGTGTGTCTATTGACCTTCTGTCTTAAACGATCAGTGAGGACATCAAAGGAATCAGGAGGGGTAGCCTCTGCCTCATCCAGCCATGCCCAAGCAACCTCAAAGCCCTCAATATCACCAGCCCCTTTATCCAAGGACTTTAAGTGGATCTTCTGGGATTCATGTCCTGATAATAAGATTTGAAGGGTATTGTGTTGATCAATCTTGTAAATGGGTTGTCCATGTTGTCTGGAGAGTTCATCCAAGAACATACGCATGGATTTTAAAGTTGCATTCTTAAGCTGGGAGATGTTGTTGGCACAGATCATTCCATCTGCTTGTGGATACTTGAAAATCATATCCAAAGCCCAAGCACCACCTACTGTAGACTTTCCAGTACCAATACCCCCTACAAAACAGGTAATATAAGCATCAGAGTCTAGAAACTCTCTTTGAGGTTCAGAACCACTTTCCCCAACCCAAGGTACAAACTCGGTGTAAGCACTGGATAATATCTGTCTTTTAGTCTTCTTTCTAGCCATGATTAACGAATAGGCTTCAAAGAAAAAGGCTTACTGGTTTTAATCAATAAGCCTATGAGATCAAAGGTTTGCTAAATGTTAGATGCTATTCAAATAGGCATATTCACCAAATAAGAACTTTGCCATGGTGTTATAAGCCACTAGAGCTTCCCTGACATTGGGATGATAACCTAGAAAGTAATACTGACCTTGATATCTGATTTCTGCACGCCATTTCTTTGCCCTTTTGTGGAATCCGACCCCTTTATATGGCTGATTCTTATTAGGCCCACGATTACAGGTATTTTGTTGGTTATTTACCAAACGAAGATTGACTTCCCTGCAATCCAATCGGTTTCTGTTGATATGATCCACTAGATCATCGTTACTTGCTTTTGCTATAAGCCTATGGAGATAAATGGTTTTCCCTTGTTGAGTGGTTTGAACATAGCCTAACTTTTCACCAACACACCATTTGTATTGCTCAATAAGATTAAGATGTTTTTGATCGATTACGACCGCCTTCCCTGAAATGATTACCACTTGATTCATCTGATATGACCTCTATGTAAGCCTCAATGAAGGCTAAATGTTTGTTGATAGTGACTGGGGTAGGTGCCTGATCTAATTGCCCCTCTAGTTGAAGTACTTTTCCCACTGCATAGATTCCATCCATATCCACCAACCCTTTAGTGTTATGAAGACTGGCTTTCCCAAAACGACCTATAAACACATCGATGACTTTCGTAATGCGGTTTAAGGCTTGGTTAATACGGCTTTTGGCAGCTTTGGTCTTGGTGATGCAAGTTTCCTTTATGTAGTTTTCAACGAGATTCGGTGTCATAAATCAGTTCCTTTGATTAATTAATAGGATTATTCGGCACTTTGTTTATTCAGTAGGCTATTTCACAAGTAGTGAGAGGTGAACGAGAATGGGTGATTTAAGTAAAAGAACAAAGACTTGGTTGGATGGTTTGGATATTGTGCTTCCTGAAGATCCAATAGTGTTTCATCATAAATACCTTTCGTATCATGATATGGTGATGCTGACAGTGGATGAGGCACTTTATAAGATGATGAAAGACAAAAACATATCACCGAAAATAAAGCTGGCAGCAATGGCACAAATGGTTGCCAGAAATGAACAGATGCATAGACGAGTGGATGACCAACCTCAAATCATCATTAACAAGCCAGAGGTCAGATTCAACATAAGCTCTAAAAATACTGTAGAAAATCCTGAAGATTACATTATTGATTAGAAAACGTGATTTTAGCTTGTAAGGGTTTGAAAATAGTCTTAAATGTTGAGTTTAGGACTATTTTTATGGATGAATCAAAAGAGAAGATAAGGATGTTGAATGACAGATTAAGAACCATGTTTATGGGTGGTCAGGTTCTGTTAACCACTGGTATTCAGGCATTGGATGAAGTAGATTTGGTTAGGGTAGTCTTTCAGGTTCAGAACTTTGATGACTTTAATCCTGATAATGATCCGTATGGTGAGCATGATTGTGCAACGTTACAGGTTGGGAATCATAAAATCATGTTCAAGATCGATTATTATGACTTGAAGATGGAGTTTGGTTCTGATGATCCTGCTGATGAGAGTAAAACAAGGCGGGTGATGACCATTATGCTGGCGGAAGAGTATTAGGTATAATGTAAGGATAGAGAGATAGACATACTACTTACTATGATTAGACAGCCCTAGAAATAGGGCTTTTTGTTGTTATAATATTCTAACGGTAAAAGAGTGAGGTAAAAATGCTTCCATTTGATGTTATTACCCTTTCCCAAGAACAATTAGAGTATTTAGATCAAATATTCAGATCTCAACCTTTTTCCAAGGAAGACTTCCAAAAGTATCTGTCTGATGAGACGACCAGAGAAATCTCTATGGAAAATAAACTCATTACCGATAAACTTGAGAAAATCTATGATGAAGGATATGAGGAAAGAGAAGAACAAGAAAGACAGTGGGATGAGTTATTTAAAGAATTAGGCTTTATAGCTGAAATCCCTCATTATTGTGAACTTGCAGAAGATATGGATGGTTTTAACTTTGTGACAATGAATGGATTGGCATATTTGACAAAGCATGGAATGGCAGTTAGATAAGTCCTTAAGCTACATAGCAAAATGATGGCATTTAGCCATCACCTGCTTAGTATTTGGTTGAACTTGTCTTTAAATGGTAGCGATTACCATGAGAACCAAGATGAAGATTTTTTCGTTTGTTCGCTTCGAGATGTTGACTCTGCGGCTTTTCTAAGTCTTTCTTCTCTTTCTGCTTTGAGTCTTGCTTCTCTTTCTTCCTTCAGCCTTTGGATTTCTCTTTTTTGTTCTCGCTCTGCTTCAAGTTTCTTCATTCGAGAATCAACTTTTTTGGTGATATTAGGTCGTGTTGGGGATTTAGGACGAACTGCTTTATAAATACCATCTGCAATGTTTGTGATAGCCACACCTGCAGGTTCTGTTACTCCCGCCACTGCTGTTCCCACTGCCACTCCAACGCTAAATGTTGGATCATGAAAAACAGCATTTGTAGCTGCACCTGCCACACCAGATGCCAAAGTTGAGTTTCTTGCTACACCTCTTTCAGATTTTCTTGCTTTTTCTTCCTGATTATATCTGTCATAAAGTAATTCTCTTTTTGTTTTATCGCTGACACTGGGCTTATCTCTTGCATCACGCCATCTTCCTCTAGCTTCATTTGCTTTACGTTTTTTTATGGGGTCAGTTAAAGGATTGTACGTGCCTTCATCCTCAGTATCACTGCCAAATCTTGGACTATAAGGTCTATTAAGTGGTGATTGTGGTACTTGAGATACAAATTCAAATTTATCTGGAATATAAACTGGGGTCTGTTGACATATTTGTTGATACCGTTGTGCTTGTTCTTGCTCTAACCTTCTTTTCTCATCTGCTTTACGCACTTGGTTTCCAATTTGTTGTCCAACAATTAAGCCACCTGCAGCAGTCATGATAGTAATCCCTTTCTAGCTAAGTATTCAAAGCTAAATAACTGTAAAATAGACAATCTTCAATCATACATTGCACTATAGACTGGCTTTGAGTATCAATTCTAAAACCAAAGGATGACTTTTCGTGCTAGTATCTTTAAAAAGTGCCTATTGAGATGTCATTAGTAGTAACTTTGTATACCCTTTGGTTTGAAGCTGATGTATTAGTATCTGTATTAAAGACAAAAAAAGGGCCTAGAAATAGGCCCTTTTCAGGTATTAATTTGATACTATCTGCTTCTTCCCATAATTTTTGCTTTTGCCTCTTGATACACTAATTTGTTCAACATCCTTTTCTCAATATCCATCGTAAACTGCTCTACAGAGGTTTCTATGGGCTTTCCACGCTTGGCTGACTCTTCTATCTTCTTTGTCGTTTCTCGCTTGATAAAGAGCTTTACAAGCTGTTCTCGTTCATCCTCTTGTAAACGTTTCCACAGGAAATCTGCAACCTGATCCAGATGTTCCAAACCAATCACCACAGATTCAAGTTGCTGAGTGACTTTTGCCATAACCATTCTCCTTATTTAGTTGTCAAAGTGCGTTCTGCATCACTGCATATTCTTATTATCTGCTCATTGCAAGGGGAAGGCACTGGTTATGGCTTGAAGATGAAGATTTAGGAAGAGGTTTACAATGGTGGCAGCTCTACATGCTTTTCTTTTGCTAAGTTTCTCACCTTAAATTTGATTTTTGCATAATCTTTAAAGTTTTTCATTGATGCCCATTGGGCTTTCAGCTCTTTGATGTCTTGGTCGCTAATCTTAGGAGATAAAATGGCTAATTCTTGCTGAAAAGATGCTATGAATTTAATTTCAAGGAAGTTTTCCGTAATTAGAAATAGTATTATTAAATTCGAAAGAGCAAAGATTATTACATAGAAGAATAGAGTAGAAAAATAAGCTTTAGGATTCTCTGGGGCTTGTTCAGGTAGAGAAAATATTTTAACTTTAAAACGATATTCAACATAGAAAGTGGCATATAACCCACAAATAATCAAAACAGGTATGTTTACCATGTCACAAAGCAAGTACATCGCGATAAATGATGATTGCTCTCTAAAACCCAATGCCGCATTACGGTAGATAAAATCAAAGAAGCCATTATAGACATAAGTGCTGGCCCATACTAATAAATCACCTAAGCCTTGTAGTATTGGCTGAATAAAGACAGTAACTATGCTTGTCCCAATAGAACCAGCTATTGCACTAATTATGATTTCTCGTGGCCACTTTATGTCTTTTAGCACTGTTGCTATCCCCAACCTTCAAATCCATCTATATATGATACTCATCAATATATTGTTTGCCCATATCTCTGTTAAGAGTAATGAAGCAGAGAATACCACCTGATCCAAAACACATAGTAAATTGCTGAGATTCAACCCATAACCCAACAAAAAAGGCACGTAAAAGCTTCTTTGTGTACGATTTATGAACACAACACAGCTATAACCCATAAAAACTAAAAAATCACTGGTTTATTACCAATGATTTTTGCGAAGATGTTCGCAAATTAGTACAATAGTTGCGAAGTAGAGTGCTTCAAACGCAAGTATAGCTTAAAATAATAATAGATTGAAAGTCCACCCCAAGGAAGTGCGCTACCAAGCTGCGCTACGGCCCGACTGTATAATTTAGATTGCCATTTTAGCCGGAAAAAAATCTGGAGGCAAGCAACCTTTCAATCTGAACCAATCGCTTCACGGCCCCTCCAAAACACCCAGCTCCCAGTAGAGCTTTAAACCCCACAGGTAATGTAAGCGAGCTGTATAACCTACTTCAGCACAAGGACCACAAAAAAGGTAAAATACAAGCATGCTGGAAATTGTAAAATCCTTCCTCAACCCGGAGGAAGTCAGGCAATCCGGGCCAGTCCAGGGTCAATACTATGAGCGTACCGGCTCCTGCAACCAGTGCGGCAAGTGCTGCACCAATATTTACCTGGTTTACGGCCAACAAACCATCGACAGCATCGACATGTTCGAGGATATTAAAGCCCAAAACCCGGAATACGAGTACTTCAAACCGCTGCTGCAAGAGCGTGACGAGAACGGCCTGCGCTTTAAGTGCATCCATCTGCAATCGGACAATAACTGCGGCATTTACCAGGATCGTCCATCCTTTTGTCGCAAATACCCATCGGAACACTCCTTGCTGATGGGCGGAAAATTGGCAGAAGGCTGCGGTTACCAATTCCGGCTACTACAAAACTTTCAGGACGTTCTTCGCAACCTGGCCCAACAAAAACAACCCCGCCATCTTCCCGGGCCACCACAGCCGTGAGTCCGGCATTCAGCAGCGCCACATCCACCAACAGAGTCATCTACCCGGCTCAGGGCATCCTGAACCTTATCAGCCAGGCGTGGAACCTGCTGGTCATTAACCTGAAAAGCAGCTTAGTGGTTGTATTAGCCCCTACCCTGCTGCTGATGGTCTTTCACCTGCTGATTGCCAGCCTATCCAACCGAACGTTCCTGACCCCGACCACCGGAGACGCCCTGGCAAGCGATCAGCTTACGGCCATACTGGGAGCCGCCATCGCCATTCCGTCCTTGTTTCTGTGGGCGTTAAGTTGCTGTACTTTAAGTCGGTTCTATTATTCCGCCATTACCCAAGATGCACCGCTCTCCCTGCGCGAATGCTGGCAATATACCGGCAAAAACTGGCTTCCGCTTTGTGGCTTGGTCTTATTGCTCAGCTTCTGCGCAGTGTTGATGATTGCGGCGGATTTTACGATCCTGTTTCTGGGAATCACCCTATCTACCACGGTTATTGGCGCCATTAGCCTCTCCAGCGGGGGAATGCAGGCAATGGGGTCAGGCATCATGATGTTTTTCTTCCTGCTGGCCATCGGCTTCGTCATCCTGTCCCTGATGATTGGTCTGGCCACGTTGCAGGGCTTCTTTTTCACATTTCCCCTGCTGGCGGTATCCACAGCCCCACGACCGAAAACAGCCTGGACGTCAGCCATTCTCCAGGCTTACCGCTTGCTGCTCAGTCATCTGCCCCGACTAATCCCATTCGCCCTGGCCCTGTTCTGTTTCTCGGCCGTTTTAACCACCGTGCTGCTAAGCCCAGTCTGGGTGTGGGCCGCTTTGGAAATGGCCCGGCTGGGCTTGAACCAGCAACATTACATTCCCATGCACATTCAAAGCGTCATTAACATTGCCAGCAGCATGGCAAACCTGTTAATCCTGCCATTCCATATTAGCGCCGTCACGCTCCTTTGGTATGATTGCCAAGTGAGAAGCGAAGGGTTGGATCTAAAAATCTGGCTCAACGATCTCCTGGGTCGGCACGGAAAACAACCAACGGAATTTGGCGCCGACTTCTTTTAACCCTATCTTTTCAGCCAATCCGCTATGATAGATAGAGACATTGAGGCGCAAGGAGCGACACCCCCATGAGTGACGATATCAGCAGCAAGGTTATCAATATTTTTCAACGACACCGCCGGGGTGAGCATTTCCATTTCGACATGGAAGAAGGCGGCGAACTCATCATTAGCCCCGATGGCTTTAACTATGTCAGCATCAAACACGACCATCCCGCCAGTTCCGAGGAGGGTTCCCTGTGGGAAGTGGCCAGCATGAAGCATTACATTGTGAAAATGATGGAAGCCCACCATGAGGGCAATTCCATTCGGCTGAACAATTACTACATCCCTGGGGACAGACTGGAGGAATTCCTGCTCAGCCTGCCGCAGCGGCCGGGCAAAATCCTTGAAATCAAGCAGTTTATACCGGACAACATGGCTTAGCCCCGCTCAATCACCGCCCTTTTTCATCCCAAATCCCAGATCAGTTCCTGCTCACGCCTGCTATTTTCACAGGGGACGGGAATCACCCAGGCCAATCAGGATGTAGATTCCGTTTTACCGCGAGGCGTCTTTGCTTTTAGTATTCCCCATGGCTGCCCCCATTGGCCTTCTGTGCATCAAACGGCAGCCTAGCTAACATAAACCTTTTGCTGATTGACGGCTGGACTGGAAGCAGGCAGATTGGGCGGATAGCCCATAGAATGAAAAACCGGCCTAAAAAACGGGCTTGGGGTCACCACAGGCGATTGCCCCTTCATGAGACCAGCAGCAGGCAACCCCGTAGCCACTGCATTTTGAAACGGGGAATCAGTCTGGGCGACTGGGGAGCCAACGGGTTTGAACGGTTCCCCGGCGGTCTGTGAACGATTCTCGGCCAATTGCTGCTTATTTTGGCGAAGCTGCTGCTCAAAGCGCCGTTTAGTCCAATACTGGTTCACCAAGCCCACCCCAAAGCCGGTTCCAAATACGCCAATGCCCAGAGGAATTAAAACATGGGCTATTTTGGAGCCTAACGGCACCCGGAACTCCTTGGCCGCCATGTCCAGCACTTCCTTATACTGGGCGCTCGACCAGTAGGCCATGTTTTCCGGTAAATGCACGTTCATGCGGCCAGCCACTTCCTGAATTTTTTCCTTGGCCAGCACATCCAGATTCTTCACATACAAGCGTCCATTCCCGGCATTCCCGGTAATGGCCGGGAATTTCTCCCGAATCAGTTTTTCCAGCCAGTCCTGCCCGGCAAGTAAATAGGGCAATACCAGCACCAGGCGGGAAGCGGACTCCCATTTTTCCAGGCTGTCCCTGGCCGAATCCAGGTAAGCCGGAACTGACAAGGCCATGTAGGCAGCCATCTGGTTTTTGGTGAGACCAAACGCCCCGTTTTTAAAGTTAAAGTCAAAGGTTTTCACACCGTCTCGAATTGGCCCCTTCAGCACCCAATCGGGAAGTTTATGCCCAAACCGCGCCAACGCCAAAGCGCTGCCCAGAAGCCCGGCACATGCGCCCAACGTTTGATAGACACGCTTCCAAGACTTTTTCACCACTTCGCTTTCCTGAGGGGGAGACTGCATTTGGCCGCCGGACAGGTTCGCAATCTGGCTGAACTGATCCATATTAAAGCAATGGGCGGTCATCAGGTTCTTGGTGTAATTAATCAGGTACTCGCCGCCAATGCCGGTGAGCGTCAGGGCCGAAAGAATCAGCGCGCCTTTTGCGGGCAGCAAGTGCTTCATTTGCCCTTCCGGCAGATGGCTCAACTCCGCCAACGGACGGGTCAGGTCTTTCACATCAAAATTCTTGCAACCAATCCGGCCCATGATGTGCTTGAAAACAGGCCCGCCCAGCATCGGCACGGAGTAATAAATCAGGAGGGATTCCAGTACCTCCAGAAAGCCGACCTCAACCCCTTCCGCCTGGGTTCTGGAAATCATGGCGCGAGGCAGCAGAGCCACCAGGGTATCCTGAAGGCAGGTCATATGAGACCTGCCATTTGCCCCTTCCTTCGCCAGGATAAGATGTCCCAGCCCTCGTTGGACGGGCTGCGCTCTTTTCAGCAGCTCTACGGCGGGAGAACCTTTGAATGAGATAGGGGAGGACACGGTAAAATCGAGACTTCCTATTTGTGGTACTAGAGCGGACAGACGTTGTATAAACGAAATCCGGCGGACACCTCAAATTGCTGAAGACCGCCGGAATGGTAAAGTTTTATTCTTTCATGCGAAAAGTCATGCTAAGCAGGCGGCCTTTTGACTAGCAACCATAACCAGTTCCTGGTCGGGATACGACTGAGCGTAAATAGCGTCATGAGAGTTCCTGTTTTTTTAGCCTTTTCGCTATTTCAAGAGGCAATGGGTTATTGCTGCCAACAGCAGCCTTCAATACCCAGCGCATAAAATCGAGATTACGAGGTAATTACCTTCTTTTGTATCACGTTTATCCGTTTTTTTCACGTCGACCAATCTTAATGGCCGCCCATACCAAGCCCACAAGCGCCCCGGCGATGCTACCGGCAAAGTTGCCAATACCGGGCGCCACCGTTCCCAACAGACACCCCACCGCCAAACCGCCGCCACCATACATAATAATGGTGTTCAGGTTCCTGGTTTCCCTTTCCTCTTGCTTGGTTCCCCGGGATACTTTCTTTTCTGCCCCGGAGAATTGCACCTGATCCCGTTGCAACACGGGACTCAATGAGGCCGACCCCGCTGTCGACTGAACAGAGGCTACAGGCACCGGAAGCTGGATCTTTTTTTTAAGATCCGGCGCGTGAAACGCAGGAGAACCCATAGCATTTGAAATCATTGAACCGAGCAACCTTCCTTAAAAGTGCCTTAAAGTTCCATCATGTGCCATAGTATAGGGAACGCACCGTGCGTGTGCCTGGAAAGCTGGTATTCAGAAGGTATTCAACTATCTTAAGGTGATCAAGAAGCTTCTAGGGATTTTTGACACTTCTGAATTAAACGTTTAATTCCGTCACGGTATTACAAATACAGTAAGGAATCAACACGCATTTCACAAAAGACATCTCCCCTCAAACCGTAAAAACCGGTCGAGAGGAGGTCTAATCTGTTTTGTGAAAACTGAATGTAAAAAACGGGGTTACGCCTTGGAGGCAAGCGCCTTACCAGCCGCTTCCGCCTGCTGAAACAGGCAACGCCCGTTGGCAAAGGTATAAATCGCCTTGCCTTTCAAGGTTTGCCCCTTGAAAGGGGTGTTGCGGGATTTGCTTTTGAACTGGGCGGGATTCACTTTCCATTCCAGTTCAGGGTCAATCACCGTCACATCGGCCCGCTGGCCCACCGCCAGGTTTCCGGACGCTTTCAGCTTGAAGATTTCCGCCGGGCGACTGGACATCAGGCGAATGATATCCAGTGGCTGCAAACGGTTGGCATGGTAAAAATGGGTCAGCATCACACCCAGAGAAGTTTCCAAGCCCACCACCCCGTTGGGGGCGCAATCAAAAGCCATGGATTTCTCATCCGGCGTGTGCGGCGCATGATCGGTGGCGATCACATCAATGGTGCCGTCTTCAATCGCCGCAATCAGCGCCTGACGATCCGTTTCGGCGCGAAGCGGGCCGTTCATTTTAAAGTCGGGATCATAGCCCTGGCAGCAGGCATCGGTCAGCGCCAGGTAATGCGGCGTGGTTTCGGCAGTAATGTTCAAACCTTCCGCCTTGGCCTTGCGAATCAGCGCCACGCTTTCCTTACTGGAAATATGGGCGAAATGCACCCGGCCGCCGGTAAAGCGGGCCAGCTCAATATCCCGCGCCACCATCACGCTTTCCGCCACCGAAGGAATCCCCGGCAGGCCCAGCAGGGTGGAGTAGTACCCTTCATGCATTACCCCGTTGCCACACAGGGTGCAATCTTCGGCATGGCAAACAATCGGCACGTCAAACATTTTGGAGTATTCCAGCGCCTTGCGCATCATGTTGGCGCTGGCAACCGGACGTCCGTCATCGGAAAAGCCCACCGCACCGTTTTGCAGCAGGGTGCCAATCGGGGTCATCTCTTCGCCTTCCAGGCCACGGGTTACGGCGGCAATCGGAAAAATCTGGATGCCGGTAGGCAGGGCCGCATTAAACAGGTACTGCACCATGGGGGTGCTATCAATCACCGGGGAGGTATTCGGCATGACGCACACCGTGGTGAACCCGCCCGCCACAGCCGCCGCAGCGCCGGTCAATGTGGTTTCTTTATCCGGGTTGCCCGGATCGCGGAAATGCACATGCACATCCACCAGGCCGGGAACCACCCAGTATCCCGCGCTCAATTCCAGTACTTCATCCGCCTGCGCGGCAGGAATGTTTGTTTCGATGGCCGCAACGAGATTATCCTCAATCAGCACATCCATCACGGCATCCAGGTTGGTGGCGGGATTAATGACCCGCCCGCCTTTTAACAGAGTTTTCATACGGCAGCCATCCTTTCGTTCAGGTCGGCCTGAAAACGCTCCAGCCCGGAACGTTCGGCGGGGGTACTCAAACACAGGTACAACAGCGCCATGCGAATGGCGACGCCACTGGTCACCTGGTTGGTTATCAGGGAAATTTCCTTGTTGTCAGCCACGTCGCTGGCAATTTCCACGCCCCGGTTCATGGGGCCGGGGTGCATGACCAGCACATCCGGCTTGCAGAATTTTTGCAGGCGCTCGTGCGTAATGGAGTAAAAACGGATGTATTCGCGCATAGCAGGAATCAGCCCGGCCCGCTGACGCTCCATCTGCATCCGCAGGCACATCACCACGTCCGCATCTTGCAGGGCTTCTTCAATATTGGTGTGCGCCTTGCAACCCAATGCCTCAATCTGCATGGGCAGCAACGTGGAAGGGGCCACCAAATGCACGTTGGCGCCAAACAACTTTAGCAGGTGAATATTGCTGCGCGCCACCCGGCTGTGCAGAATATCGCCCACAATCACGATTTTTTTGCCGGAAATATCATCCAGGCGTTCTTTTAAGCTAAACAAGTCCAGCAATCCTTGGGTGGGATGATCGTGGTATCCGTCGCCCGCGTTCAACACGCAGATGCGATCGCCAAAGTAATTGACCAATTGCTGGCAAACCCCGGAACTGGCATGCCGGATGACCACCGCATCGGTGCCCATGGCGGCCAGGGTTTCGGCGGTGTCAATCAGGGATTCCCCTTTTTTAACCGAGGAAGTGGACACGGAAAAGTTGATGGCGTCCGCGCTCAGGTACTGGGCGGCCAGTTCAAAACTGGTGCGGGTGCGGGTGGAGTTCTCGTAGAACATGTTGACCACCACCTTACCGCGCAACGTGGGGATCTTTTTGACCGGGCGGCTCAGGATATGCGAAAAGGACTTGGCCGTGCGCAAGACTTCTTCCACTTCATCAAGCGTTAACGATGCGGAGTCGATCACATGTCGCCGGTTCCAGGCCCCACTGCCGGGTAACGGGGGATGACTTGCCATAAAAAAACCTCCTGTTTTTGGCGAGGAGGGTTCGTATGTTTGATAAACCGGCTTTTGCGAAGCGGCCCCTGAGTATGGACAGGGAAGCGCCGTACAGGCCGTTTTGTGCGTATCCTTGCTGACCTCGCCGAATCAGTGTTAAAGGATATTAGTTTTTATTCTCCCAGAAAAAAACGCCTTGCAAAGCCCTTTCTAAAGTTATGCAACGCAAATGTCCGGCCAAAAACATCCACACAACGGGAAACCCGATGCCGGGCAGCATCGGGTTTGTGTTCAAGCAATATCATTTATAACCGGCAAGCATTGTGAACAAAGGCTACACAGCCTGGCCTCCCGGCGAGTTCATACACTCGCCCGCAGCACCTGCTTGCTGATGGTCGTTTATTCCGGATTTTTAAACCTTGTTTTAAACCATTAGTAGTAAACGGGAGCCCCGTAGCCGGTCGGATCGCCGCCCAACGGGGAGCCGTTGATCTTGCCGTCATCGTGCGCGTCAGTCGCAGTCGATTCCCAACCACTGACTTTCTGGCCAAGGAAGCCGCCCAGCACACCGCTGGCCAAACCGCCCAACACCGCGCCAATTGCAAACCCAACCGGCCCGCCAAAGCATGCGCCGATTGCGCCACCCACCACGGCGCCTGCGCCTGCACCAATCAGACCGCCGGAAAGCAGGCCATTATTGGTATGCTCCACGTGATTCAATTCGCCTTTGACCCCTTCATAAGGAGTCAGCGGGGTACTGGTCAAGGGTCCGGTCGTAACCGGGGAAGCCCCCACACCGTAACCACCGTTGAGATATGGCACGCCATATCCACCACCATATCCGTAACCACCGTTGAGATATGGCACGCCATATCCACCACCATATCCGTATCCGCCGTAAAATGACATTGCTTGCTTGCCCCCTTAATTAATTTGCCCTATTGCCCTATCGTTTTGCCCTATATAATGCCCCGTCATATTCCCATTTCTGATGGAAATATCCCTTTGATAATATAAAAACCACTTTCCCTATTTTGTTGCTACTTTTGTAGAAAATTCAACGACAAGCCAACAATTTCCCACCCAAAAACCTGCCCAACCAGCTTGAAAGCAGCCTTACCCCAGTTCTCGACGCCATAGCGAAACCTGCACACCGGGGACTTTTTCCAGTTGCAGCCGACGATACCCTTTGGCGTTCAACCAAACACCCAAACGATTTTGGGTGCTGGGCGCGGCATGCGAAAATACCAGCCACACTCGCTTCCCCATATGCGCTTCCAGGCTCCCCATCAAAGCGGAATTCGGCGCCAGCAGGCGCGCATCCGGAATATCCAAGCCCCACATGCGAATTTCGGGACGCAAATAATAAGCCATGCCCACCGCCATGGCCCCGGATTTATTCACCAGCACCAGGTCATCCGGCAAGGCGGAAGCGTTGATTAATCCGGCAGCCTGATGGAATTCATCGGAACTGGTATGATCCCATTTCAGCATGGCAAACGAGTCAAACGCCATCAATCCCAGCAAAACAACCGACAAGCCCCTTGCCACCCATGCCGTTTTTGCATCACGCAATTTTTGTCCCATCTGCACCAGGACATAGGCCATCACCAAATAGCAGGCCGGGCTGGCCAGCAGCAAATAACGCCGAATGGTGGCCGTATGGGTCTGTTTCAGGATATCCAACGCCACCTGCCCGCCCACTACCACCAGCAACCAACCCAACAAAAACAACAAAACCGGCGAAACGGAAAACCGCCCGGTGTCCTCGCATCGCGGCGAAAATCGCTGCTTTAGGCCGGGGAAAAGGGCAGCCAACAGAATCAGCAACGGCAACAGTTTACCCACCGGGCTGGCCGGTAAAAAGAAATCACAGCCGATGCGCCAGAGTTTTTCCGGTAACTGCAAAGGTTTCCATAACCCGGCGGTGTAATGGCCCACCGATTTAAAAAACGCCATTTGCGCCTTGAACACGCCCAGCCATGGCCCAAAAAGCCCCGCCACCAGTAAAGCCAAGCCGGCCGCCATTAACAGAAAAACTTTGTCTCTGCGGCCCTGCCAAGCCAAATAGAGGATGATAAAACCCGCAAACCCCATAAAAAAGTATTGCGTATACAAGCCAGCGGCCAGCACTAGCGCCAATCCCAGCCATGGCCGCCAGTCCCGACCAGCCTGCCGAACCAGCGTCAGGCAAAGCCATCCCGCCAAAAGGGCCAATAGAATTAACAACGTATATTGCCGGGCATCCTGGGCATGATCGATTTGATACGCAGACAGGGCCATCATCCCGGTGGCCAGCAAGGCAAACGACGGGCGAGCCGCCCCGGAAAAGCGAGCCGAATCCAAATCCGCCAGACGCAAGGCAAAACCGTACATCAGCGGAATCGCCAGAATTCCGAAGAAAATGGCGGGCAGGCGCAACTGGCCCGGTTCCAGGCCAACAGCGTGAATCCAGAGATTCATCAACCCAAAAAACAGTGGCGGATGTACGTTGGATTGAAGAACCCGTATGGTTTGGGCCAGGTTGCCCGCCCCGTGGGACTGCAACGCCTTGAGCCGATAGACGTTCGCCGGAACCGGCGCGGGCGGATCAAAGCGTTCATGGCGCAGCCGGTACGCATCGGGATCAATCGAATTCCCAAGGCTGGTGGCAATGGTGGCAATCTCATCGCTCCACAGGCTTTTCTCGGCAGGGCGGTACAAGCGGGCTGCCGCGCCCAGCATCACCAAAACCGCAAGCAGTATCAGGCATGTTTTTTTCATGGGTCACTCTCGATCGGCGAAGCCAAGGAGCCGCCGTTCGACTGGTTTTCCCGACGAAGCTGCCACAAAAGCCAGGCAATCGGCAGGCCCGTCATTAACAGGAAATTCAGCAAATGGGCCTGCCCAATAAAGGTTATGGAAATCAACTGTGCGCCGGAAAGAACCACCATAAAGCGCCTTAGCCAGTTTCCCTCCGGAATCAGCAGGGCCAGCGAAAAAAACATGCCCAAATACCACGGGTAAAACTTGAGGCTCACCAGGCAAACCAGCACGGCCATTACCAGCAGGGAATCCCAAACCCATTGACCCGCAGCATAACCTTTTTGGCGAAACCGGCGCCAGAGCAAACCGCCGTAAAACACCGCGTACAACAGCAGCAGGGCGTTTTTCAGCACCGCGCGCACCGCTTCCCGGCTTTGATGCCAGGCGGGAAACACGGACTTATCCAGGGTTTTAAACGCCGAATACACCAGCGAATGCAAAGATCCATGGCTGACAAAGGCGTTCCGGTTAATTTCCTGCAAATGGAACTGCCGCCACTCCGGCAGATAAGGAAGGCCGCTCACCCAAAAGAGCAGGGCTGAAAGCAGCAAACCAAGCAATAAAGCCCGCCATGCCTTTTGTTTCAGCAAAAACAAGACGGCCAGCGGCATAATAACCAATGCTCCGTATTTAATCAGCGTAGCGGCCATTAGCGCGGGCAGAAGCCACAGCCATGCCCCCATAAGTCCCAGAAATGCACTCAGGGTAACGAACAAACCCATCCACATATCGTTATGCCCGTTTGCTAGCCCATGAATCAGCACCAACGGGTTCCACAGGTACAGGTATAAGGCTTTATCCGCCAAGCCCACAGAATTTTCCCGCGTGGCGCGCGTAACGCCAAGGGCAATCAGCCCCGCCGTGACGATGTAAACCAGCAGGTTGCCCAGCTTGAAAATCAGCAGGGTCAGCGCCTTGTTCCCGCCGCCCAACAAGCAGAACGTCTTGGCGATAAGCAGGTACAGGAACCCGTACGGACTGGGATTATTCACCCAATGGTCGGTGATCATGGGATCGGTTTCCCAGTGGGGTATGGCGTCTACAGTATACACATACGGGTTCATGCCGTAATGCACCTGCTGCCAGCCTCGGTTAAGGTACCCAAACACATCGGTGGAGTGGAAGGGCGGCGTCATGGTCGCCAAGAAGCCCAGCAACAAACCGGACAGCACCAGCCATTTACGGGGGACGCCCTGAAGGGCCACCTGCCGATAACCGGCCCAATACAGCCATACAAGCGCGAACAGCACCGGCCAGACCAGCAATTCCCGGTTCAGGCGCGGCTCAAACAGGGACGGGGTGGAATAAAAAAACCATAACAAGGCGTACACCCCAGCGCAGCCCACCGTCAGCCACAGGAACTTTTGCGGTCGCGGGGCGGCGGGAAGCTTAGATTCGGTAGGATGGGAGGCAGCCATGCAAAGACTCAAAAATGAAAGACTTGAAAAGTAGATTCGAAAAGTAGATTCGAAAAGTAGGCTTGGAAACGTCCATGCCGAAGGCATCAAGCCATGCCCTCTATTCTGCCGGTTGCGCCTGTAGGAGGCAAGTCACAATTCGAGGCTGCTCCTATTAAACAGCAGATAAAGCGCGACATTTTAGGCCAATACGGCTGCCAACCGTTTATGCCCTTACCTTAAATTTGGGGGCTTTACATGAAACTTGCCCCACCAATCCGTCGTCATTTAGAATCGAATGAGATGGAAAGCGATCCCGAGTAAGAGAGAGTTAGCTGACTGTGGCGCATTTCCGGAAAAACAATTCAACACGGCCATGGGCCTGAATCCAAAGCACCAGATTAAAAAGCCTTGGAGCAAAAAAGCAATCAATCAAACTGTTCTGAAATACGCGTAGAAAAGAAACGGGAGTATCTGGAATGAGACTTAAAAAAGGAATCCTGGGTGTGGTATCGGCCCTGTCGGTGGCGGGCGCGGCTTATTTACCGGGCATGGCAGCGGAACAATCGGTGGACATTCTGCGCAGCGTCCCACTGGAAGTACAAGATTACGCCTCCGCCAAGAGCTTCCCCGAAAAATTCACCTCCGCCACGGAAGTGATGAGCGTCCTGAACAGTACGCCCGTTTTACTGGTGCATATGGAAGCGTTACGCCGGGGCTACCTGGACTTACCCGCCAGCGAGCAGGAAAAACTGCTGAGCGACCTGCACAAACGCCGGATGACCAACGAAAACGACCTGATGCTGGGATTTGATCACGGCTACGCCCAGCTTGTCTACAAGCGGAACAAGACCGGCCTGTTTTTCCTGCGCAAGGCCAACGACAAAATTCAGGATCAGTTTTCCAACCTGGCCTACGGCATGGCCGAAGCCGAAGCGGACATTCTACTGGAAGGCGCCAAGCCGGAAGAAACCACCACCCGCAAAATGGACGTGACCTACAAACTGGGCGATGCCGTCAAGCTGGACGCCATAAAGCACCAACCGGGCTTTTGGCCTTCTTATGTGCGGGTCATCGAGAAACTAAAGCCGATGCCCGCCTACCAAAGCTTTACCCGGCGGGATTTCAGCCTGGCTTACGTGCCTTACGGCAACAGCGTGGTGCCGCTTAAAACCGGGACAAGCGCCACCTCATTGCCGCTGAGCAATCAACCCGCCGCATTGCTCAGCAATTCGCTAGGCACCTCCTGCGACCCGAACGATGGGCTGAAAGACGCGGATGGCAAACTGGGCAACATTGTGAGCCAGCGCAGCGCCAACTTTAACGGCAATACGGCGCTGATCCAGTTTTCCCCCACCGAGGAGACCCATCTGTACCGGGTGCGTGTGCTAAATGCCACCGGCGCGCCGATGCTCAGCTTTAAAACCTACGCCATGTCCAACATCGTGGAAGACCTCGACGGGGACGGCGTATTTGAGATTGTAGCCCGCCAGTATCAGTTCAACCCGATGTTGCCGGTGCTAGTTTACCGCTATACGCCCTGCGGCTTTGAACTGGATAAAAAAACCTTTGAGGAATTCCACTAAAGCCGTACCTATCGGATATATAAACCAAACCGCTCCAGCCAACAAATGTCTGGAGCGGTTTTTAATATGCTTACTAAAACCATCTCAATTCCTGAACAGGACAGTTTTACCGTCCCACCCCTCGAGCGGAACTACCGGCTGACTGACGCCATGAGGCCCGCAGTCTGGTTGGACATCACTTCGCAATCCCGTTCTACGAAATCCAGAATCACCCGCATGGCTTCATCCATATCCTGACTGATCGGGAAAATGCGATGTCCACTTTTGTCCAGCGTGGTAGTCTTTACCGGAGCCGTTTTCCCGATAATCCCAGCCAGCTTCCGCATTTCCGGGTAGGGAATGGTCAGATCGTACACGGAATGGGCCAGACTCACCGGCACTTCTATATTATGCACATGTTCCTTCATCAGGGAAAAAATCACCCGGCTTTGCTGAAGCAGCCTGGGGACGTTCCAGGGTTTGCAGTCGGGACGGGTAAACTCGATTTTGTCGCGAGGGGCGAGAAAAATACCCCGAATCAGGTGCGGCACCGGCATGCGAGCCAGGCCATGAATGTAATTGTAAAAGTAAGCATGCTCGTACGGGGCGGAAAACACGACCACCCCCTTTAACTTGGGTGGGCGCACCGCAGCGGTCAGCAACGTGCAAATTCCGCCCAGGGAATGCCCCACAATATACAGATCATCCGCTTCTGCTGCCAACGCCTGATATTCCGAAGCGCAATGATCCAGAATCTCGAAAGCCGAGGTTTCGTGGAAACGTCGGGTCGGGTTATCGCCGTGACCCGGCAACGTGACCATCCGGGTATGGTAACCCGTCTCCTGCAAGGCTTTGTCCACAGGAACAAGCTCATGGGGTGAGCCGGTCAGGCCATGAATCAGAAGAATGCCTTTTTTTCGCATATTGGAATTACCGCACTTGCCACTTAAAACGAATGGGACGACTTCAGTGAATCTAAAGTTCCCTATTTTAAGTACGGTAAAACATTCCGCTGAAGTGGGTCGGCTCGCTGATCCCTTAGCTGGAAGGTGGTTGCCCTTCGGGCCGGGCTGCCTGGGGAGCGCCACCGCCGCCGGATGAACGTCGGGGTCTTCCGCCGGGCCTGCGCCCTTTTCCGCCGCCACTACCGCCACCGGACCTGGATCCGCCGGAAGAAGCACTGCCTGAGCCACCTCCGCCTCTTCCAAAGCTACCGCCGCCACGACGTCGTGACTGGCCGCTGCGCGCCGGGTTATCGTCAAATTCCACCGTGGAGTCCGGATGTTTCTGAATCGCCATTTTCACCCGGCGTTCCAGCGCATCCAGCGAATATTTTTCATCCGGCGTAAAGAAGGTGATAGCGGTGCCGCTTTCACCCTTGCGGGCAGTGCGGCCAATCCGGTGAATATAGGATTCGGGATCCGCAGGCGGGGAATAGTTGAATACGTGGGTCAAACTGTCCACATCGATGCCACGGGCCATAATATCGGTGGATACCAGCAGCTTCAGCTTGCCGGAGCGGAATTCCTCCATCACCTGATCGCGATCGCTCTGCTGCATGGCTCCATGCAGGCAATCCAGCGGGAAGGAATCCCGCAGTTTACGGGTCAACAGAACCACATCGCGCTTGGTCTGGCAGAAAACCACGCCATAAATGTCTTCGCCGCTTTTCAGGATCTGGCGCAGCAGGCGGGGCTTGTCCTCATCCTTCACCACGTAATAGAACTGCTCAATACTGGAGGAGGACATGGTTTGCGGCTGAATCCGCACCTCTTCCGGGTAATACATGTACTGATCGGCAATCTTGCGGATCTCCGGGGAAATGGTGGCCGAAAACAGCCAGGTTTCTCGTCCACCGGGAAGCTGCTTGAAGATTTCCTCGATATCGGGCCGAAAACCCATATCCAGCATCTCATCCGCCTCATCCAGAATCACCATGCGGGTCTGGGTGAGATTCAGCGTCACTTGCCGGATGTGATCCAGCACCCGGCCGGGCGTTCCCACGATAATCTGGGCAGTTCGCTGGCGGAGCGCTTCTTTTTGTACAAAAACATTTTCACCGCCGTAAATTGGCAGGGTTTGAATGCCCTTTTCCGCGCCGATACGGTTCAATTCATCGGCAATCTGCTGCACCAGCTCGCGGGTCGGCCCCAGAATCAGGGCGTCGATTGTACCGCTGCCCGGTTGCAGGCGGCTAATCAGCGGAATGCCGAAAGCGGCTGTTTTACCGGTTCCGGTGGGAGCCTGCCCCAAAAAGTCTTGTCCGGTGAGGAGTTTAGGGATCGCCATTTCCTGAATGGCAGTCATGGTATGGTAGCCCATTTTGTCCAAGGCCTGTAGCACAGCCGGGTCAAGAGAATAGTTATTGAATTGCGTCATGTGTCCTATTGTACACCCCGCATCACAATTAATCCCGTCCCAATATTACAATTATCGAAAGTCATCCTGTTTCATCAGTTCCGTAAAGTAGTCCCGCACCGCGCCAAGCGGCTTCCAGTCCGGCAAAGGTTTGGCGTTAGGCCGCTTTTCCGGCTTTGGGGCAGGCTGTTCGCCCGGTTCGTTCGCCAGCGCGTCCGCTTTTTGGGGTGTGGGATTGAGTTCATTAGTCATGGTTAAGCACTGTTCTAGGCAGTTTCTGGCGCCTGGAAAGGCACTACGTTCGAGGCGCCAATCGACGTATCAGTATCGTCCTCCGACGCCTCTATATCGGATAAAACCGGCGCATTGCGCAAATTGCCCGACACTTCCTCCGGCACTTCAGGCGCTTCCACCGCCTGCTCAATGATATCATTCTCTTCCGGCAGCTCAATTTCCTTGATCGGCTCGCGGTAAATCTGCTTTAGGGCTTCCTTGGCCGTGTGGGTGAGGGCATGCGGCAACTCGGAGAGCCGGGAGATCTGCCTCAGCACATCGGCGGTACGGCGTAACTGGCGCACAATATCGCCTTCCCCAATGTTCGTGGCCGCAATCAGGCGTTCCCAGGTGCAGCCCTGCGCCCAGGCTTCCACCAGCGCACTTGCCACCGGATTCAGCGTCAACGGCACATCCACATGGTGTTTGTGCTGGAGCTTATCCACCCGCTTGTACAGCAAATCCACCTTTTGCAGCGCCTGAATCGCTTCCGTGGACAGGCGGAACTTCACAAACAGGTTTTCCCGGTTGCTGTCATTCAACAGCGCGGAAATAGCGCCCGCAAACTGGGGCGCGGTCAGATCATCCAGCACACCTTGAGACAGAAGCACTTCCGCCATGGCGTACTCGTTTTCAGTGCGTAACTGGGCGGTCAGCTCGCCCCGGCGGGTGGGTTTGTCGCCTTCATCCAGGTATTCAGATTCCCGCAGCAGGTTATAAATATTCACAAAGCGCCGCCAATAGGTATCATGTTCCTCGCTCAGCATCCGGTTGACCACTTTCAGCTTACGTTGCTCGCGCTGCACCCGTTCCTCAACCCGCTCATGCTTTCTCAGCAGGTGGCATTTATGGCAGGGACTGTTATCCACCGTATTGCGCAGGTTACTCAACTTGCCTTGCTCATGACCCAGTTGTTTATGGATTTCCGGGGAGGTTCCATGCTGCTTGATCTGCTTTTGCAGGATTCTCACAAACCGGGCAGTCTCATGAATCAGGTCTTTTGCACGAAGATAACCATGAAAGTCCTTGTCCGTGACTTCATACGGGCATTTGAAATTCAGCAATTCCTGTAACGCGTCTTCATGATGCGTCTTGGAGTCTTCCAGCGGGCGCAACCGACGACCAGAGGTGAACTGGGCAAAACTCTGGCGAACCAGAAATTCGGCCTGCTCCAGGGTATGCTTTTGCAACAGGTTCAACACCATCCCGTAAGTGGGCGTGAACTGACTGTTCAGCGGATCGGCCGGACTGCTGGCCAGCGTGGCCGCCTCTAGCGCACCTTCATACTGGGAGCTGACGATAATCACGTAGCCCACTTCATCCATCCCCCGACGACCAGCCCGACCAGACATTTGCAGGAATTCGCTGGCAGTAAGGATTCGGTGGCCATCGTTGGTTCGCTTGGAAATCTTGGTAATCACCGTGGAGCGGGCGGGCATGTTAATGCCTGCCGCCAAAGTCTCAGTGGCGAAAACCGCTTTAATCAAGCCTTGCTGAAAGAGGGTCTCCACCAGGTGCTTCATGGCGGGTAGCAAGCCCGCATGGTGGCTGGCAAAGCCGTTACGAATGTATTGCAGCGACTGGTTCCCTTCCAAAAATGGGTTCAGGGCCACATAATCGTCCACTTTCTTGTCCAGCAGCTTGCGTTCCGCCGGAGTCAGCAATTTGAGCGGCTGAGTGTATTCCAGGTGCTTATCACAATCCTTGCGGCTGAAGGTAAAGAAAATGGCGGGCAGCATATCTTTTTCGGCCATCACGCCAATCAGGTCGTTGGGGCGGAAAAAACGCTGATGCTTGGCAAAACGCTGGCCCTTCAGGTCGGTTTTCAGCTTACGGTTCATTTTACCGGGGGCTTCGAACAGGGGCATCAGCTTGTCGCGATCGTAATAGGAAAACCGCAACGGTACCGGGCGAAAATCGCTCCAGATTAGCCGGGTGTCGTGATGCACTTCGTTAATCCAGTCGGTCAGCTCCGCCGCGTTGGCCACCGTGGCCGAAAGCGCCACCAGTTGAATGTTATCCGGGCAGTAGATGATGCTCTCCTCCCACACGGTGCCGCGCTCGGCATCGTTCATGTAGTGGCATTCATCCAGCACCACGTAGCCCAGGTAGCCCAACAGGCCCACGTCTTCACGGATTCCGTACAACATGTTGCGGAAAATCTCGGTGGTCATCACGATAATCCGGGCATCACGGTTCACGGAAGCATCGCCAGTCAGTAGGCCCACGTTGGCCTCCCCGAAACGGGCCTTCAGGTCAAAAAACTTCTGGTTGCTCAGCGCCTTCAGCGGCGTGGTATAGAACAGCTTTTTGCCTTCCGCCAAGGCGCGCATGGCTGCATACTCGGCAATAATGGTTTTTCCGCTGCCCGTGGGGGCGCAAACCACCACGCTATGCCCTTCGGAAATGGAACGAATCGCGTCCTGCTGGAAGCCATCCAGCGGAAATGAAATTTGAGACTGAAAATCTTCGAGTGTAAACGGATTCATTATGAACTTACCTGCGAACTCAGCACCGGCTGAGCTGCCAGACGGAGAAGCGTTCCTTGAATTAAAGTGACGAAACGTTGTTTGGCATGTTCGGCGGTTTCCATCACTTCCTGATGGCTCAACTTATGGGGAGACAGGCCCGCCGCCTGGTTGGTAATGCAGGAAATGCCCAGCACCTTAATTCCCATATGGTTGGCGGCAATCACTTCCGGCACGGTGGACATACCCACGGCATCCGCGCCCAGGGTTCTCAGCATACGAATTTCCGCCGGTGTTTCATACATGGGGCCACTCAAACCGGCATACACGCCAGACTTCAGCGCCATTCCATGCTCAGCAGCCACAGAAAGGGCAACTTCCCGAAGCGTTTTGCTATAGGCTTCGGTCATATCGGTGAAACGGGAGCCGAGAAACTCATGATTCGGCCCGATTAAAGGGTTATTGCCAATCAGATTTAGGTGATCCTCAATCAGCATAAGGGTTCCCGGTGTTAAATCTGGCTGAATCCCACCAGCGGCATTGGTCACCAGCAGAAACTCCGCGCCCAATTGGCGCAAGACCCGCAGTGGGAACACCACCTGGTTCATGCCATGCCCTTCGTAATAGTGGAAACGCCCCTGCATGCAGGCAACGGGGAAGCCCGGCGCAATCTCGCCAATCACCAGTCGGCCCGCATGGCCCTGCACGGTGGAGGTCTGGAAATGGGGAATCTTGGCGTACTCAATCACATCCGCGTTTGGCAGGGTGTCCGCAAACTCTCCCAGGCCGGAGCCCAACACCACCACACCCCGGATCGCCTTGTGGGAACTGGCGTTCTTAATATAGGCGGAGGCTTCCAACAGTTGTTCGTGTAGGGACATTTCAAAAATCCTGTTTGTTTTTTGGGCTATAATTTCCTGAGAGAATCGTCTATTCAGCGACTAGCAGGGACGGGTACATGAATATCATAGAGATTATAGACAAAAAACGGCGCGGTTTGACCCACTCCGAAAAAGAAATCGCCACGCTGGTGCAAATGATGGAAGCGGAAAAGGCGCACGACTACCAGATTGCCGCCTGGCTGATGGCCGCCTGCATTAATGGGCTGGATATGGACGAGACCACCTGGCTGACCAAAGCCTTTGTGGATTCCGGCAAGGTGCTGGATCTCTCGGACGTGGGCGGCGTGGTGGTAGATAAGCACAGCACCGGCGGCGTGGGCGATAAAACCACCTTGGCCCTCATCCCGCTGTTGGCCACATCCGGCGTGAAGGTCGCCAAGCTTTCCGGGCGCGGGCTGGGCTTTACCGGCGGCACCATCGACAAGCTGGAATCCATTCCTGGCTTTAAAGTCTCGCTTTCGGCGGCGGATTTCACCCGGCAAATCCGTCAGATTGGCATGGCCATTTGCTCCCAAACCAGTGATTTGGCTCCCGCCGACGGTAAAATGTACGCTCTGCGCGATGTAACGGCCACCGTGGAGAGTATTCCGCTGATTGCGGCCTCCGTAATCTCCAAAAAAATCGCCGCCGGGGCGGACGTGATTGTGCTGGATATTAAATATGGCCGGGGCGCCTTTATGGCGACGCTGGAAGACGCAAAATCGCTTGCCTACACATGTCGGGAAGTCGGAAGCCGCCTGAACAAGAGCATTTCCACGGTGATTTCCGCGATGAACCAACCGCTAGGCTGCGCCATTGGGCATAGCCTGGAAGTTTTGGAAACCGTGAAGCTCCTAAAGGGAGAAGGCGCCGCCGATTTGGAAGCGCTCTGCTTAAAGCTGGGCTCCGTCGCGCTGGTATGCGCCGGGGTGCAGCCCGACTTGCAGACCGCCGAAACCGCACTGAAACAACGGATTGAAGATGGTTCGGCGCTGGAAAAATTCCGGGAGCTGGTGGTGGCCCAGGGCGGCGATCCGTATTTCCTGCAAGACGCCAGCTTACTGCCCCAGCCGGATCGGGTGCTGATGATTCCCGCCAAGGAACAGGCATATGTGGCCGACATTGACGCCATGGAAGTCGCCAAATCCGCCAAAATGGTGGGTGCGGGCCGCTTGACCAAAAATTGCCCCATTAACCTGGGTGTGGGCGTACTGCTACACAAAAAAATCGGCGATGCGGTGAAGCCTGGCGAAACGCTGGTGGAACTCTATGCGGACGACAAGGATCACCGGGACGCCATGGAAGTGCTGCGCAATGCCTTCCGCTTTTCCCCGGAGCCGGTGACGCCGCCTGCGTTAATTGATGAGGTGATTCTGGGAGAGGTTCTGCATAAAAGCCCGGTTTCCGCTTAAAACAGCGCTATTTCCAATCAAAACAGCTTTTGTTGAACCGGGTCAGCCTCAAACAACTCGCCAACCCCGCAATCCAGAATATCGCACAGGCGATCCATATTGTCGTAGCTCGGCTGGGTACGGCCACTGGCCCATGAATAGACCGTCTGCTGTGGCAGGCCAAGCTCTTTGGCGAGCCGGTAGAGGCTCCACTCCTTTTTATTCTTGGCGACCTCTTTGATTTTAACTTTCATGCTTTCTGTTTAACTTTCATATTGCTTTCGTTTTGATGTTCAAACCGGCTGTAAAACGGCGCCAAATCTCACCGGGCACCGGGCCATCCGAATCGACTCCATCTGTTTTTACCCAACAAAAAAGTTACTTAACAAAATTATACACAATAATTTGTGGCATAAATGGGGGCAATCGATCCAAAGCCAGCGAATCTCTCTATAATGAGGTTTAAATAGAAGGAAGAGAGCAGAGGATGATTCGCTCATGGAATTCATTTTCGGGGGCTTGCTCTTAATCGCCCTGCTGGTCGGGGGATTATTGTTATCAGACTATGTGTACCGCTCAGGAGGAACCATGGAAGAACGCAGAGCCGTTGTATTTGAGGTATATCGCTACACTGTTTGCCTGTTAATGGTGCTACTCTTTGGACTTAGCACGTTTCAACTGGTTGCGGCCCTGATTACCGACCCCAGCAACGCGCAGGCCATGGGCGGCCCCGGTGTGGGCGCTATCATTACCGGCGTGTTTTTCCTGATTCACTGGTTCATCAAGAACCCGGCAGTTCCCAAGACAAGTCATTCGGCTAAAACAGAAGGCTAGCCTGCCAGTATCCACTTTGATTGGCTTATTAGCCTTTTTGCCAGTGGGTGCAATCAATTACATCGCCAAAACGGTTGATGGCTTTCATCCATAAGCCTTTGTCCGTCACTTCAAACAGCAGGAAGTGATGGGTTTTTAAGCGCACCAGAGAGCCGGGCTTCACCTTGCGAAAATCGTACAGGTAGCTGCCTCCACCGCCGGAAACAATATATCCCACCCCTTGAGTCGGCTGAAACCGCTCATAGTCATGGTCATGGCCTGCCAAGTACAAATCCACGTGGTTCTTGACCAGCAAAGGCTCCAGAATGGCCCGCAAGCCTTCCGTATTACCGTTTCGCCCGGATGAATAGAGGGGATGGTGGGCCACCACAATCTTCCAGCGGGCCTTGCTATGGGCCAGCGCCCTGGCGATCCAGGCGCGCTGCTCAGGGCTGCGCACAAAAAACGTGGTATTCAGCACGAAAAAATCCACCGGCCCATCAGAAACCTGGTAATACTTACCGGGCATCTTAAAGTAGGCCAGTTCATCCTGCACATGGCCCTGATGATCGTCATGATCGCCAATTGCTGCCAGAAAACGCACTTTATTCCGGATCAACGGCTGGTAAGGGTTCTCAAAGTTGGACTTGGCAAGGCGTTTTACATCACCGTTCGGGTAAATATTGTCTCCCAGTAATAGGGCCACATTATAGGGAGTGTGCTTGTACGTCTGGGCCATCACGTTGCCCAGTTGCTTCTGAAAAGGCGTTCCCTGCCCGTAATCCCCAAAGGCGATAAACCGAAAAGGCTTGCTCCCGATGGGCGGCGCTTCGCACGAAACAGGCCGGGCCGGACGGGAAAAGTCAAAATCGTTCCAAAGGTAGGCCCAGGCCCACACGGCTACCAAAACCACCAAACTCCCCAGGATTCCCAGCCAGTTTTGCTTTATAGATCGCTTAAAGATCAATCTCCGCCTGCTTTCTTGCCGTAAAATCTTATTTAGATCGCCCTGCAACCGTTTAGGTGGCAAGTTTACCGCGCTGTAATTCCTTGCTCCATTCCGCCTGATCGATCACCTTGCCGGTCTTATCCACCGCCCACATCTTCAAATCGCCATTTTTCAACTCGAACTTTAAAAAATGGTTGGCCTGGACACGCACCAGTGAACCGGGCAAAGGCTTCTCAAAACGGCGCAGATAAGCCCCACCACCGCCGGAAACAACATGCTGGACGCCCTGTATTGGGGCAAAGCGCTCATAATCATGATCATGCCCTGCCAGGTACAAATCCACGTGGTTTTTAACCAGTATGGGTTCCAGAACCTTCTGAAGCGGAATATTTTGCCCATGCTCCCCGGACGAATAAAGGGGATGGTGGGCCAGCACGATTTTCCATTCCGCCCTGGACTGCGCCAAAGCCTTACTCAACCATTTTTGCTGCACCTGATCCTTGGCAAAGGTGTTGGTATCCAGCACAAAAAAGTCAATTTTCGGCTTGCTAACCACATAGTAATAACCCGGCATCCGAAAGAAAGCCAATTGGTCTTTTTCATGACCCTCATGCTCGTCATGGTTGCCCAGCGCCACAATAAAATTAACCCCACCCCGAATTAAGGGCGCATACATATCCGTGAAATATACCTTACCAAATTTTTTAATGTCCCCCACCGGGTAAATATTGTCGCCCAGCAACAATGCCGCATCAAAAGGCGTTTTCTCATATAGTGAGTTCACTTGGGCCGCGACATCCCGCTGGAAAGGCGTACCGGCACCCCAGTCCCCAAATGCGATAAACCGATACGTACCGCCTGAAACTACGGTAGCCTTGGCTTTGGCTAACATCAGCGACGGCTGTAACGGGCTTACCGAAGATCCCGACAAACCCTCTCCCTGCCTCACAGAGCTAAACAAAAAGCCCAGAAGGGCCAATACGGCAACCCAACCCAGCATGGTTCTCTTGTTCATCGGCAGGCCTCATCAAAATTACTGCAACTAGGGCAATGTTAGCAGATTGACCACACTGACACAAAACCGTAATGAACAATGGAAGAGTTGATGATTACGCCGCATCCTTATGGTAAAAAATAAGGAACTGTAAAAAAGGGTTTTGACTTTTCAGGGCAAAACTTGTCATCTCCCTGTGCTTTTGTTACAGTACCGAATCTTAAAGTAGGCGCGGCCTCTACCTCACCCCCAAGCATTTGCGGTGTCCAGAAGAGCAGATTTTACCCCAGGAGCCAGACCGAAAAAGTCCTGTGTCCCCCAGAATTCCAACGAAAGACATAAGAACCCGATAAAGGAAACGAAACGCAATGTCCAACGAAAACAACAACTTGGATTTGAATGAAGAAGTGAAGGCGGAAAGCCCCAATTCTGAAGAGGCGGCTCCTGCGGCAAGCACTTCCGCTCCTGTGGCTTCTGCTGCAAGTACTTCTGCTCCTGCACCTCAAGGTCGTCCTCCGGCCCGTGGCGGCAATCCCGGTGACAGGGGTCAGCAAAGAAGAGGTGGTGGCGGTGGTCGCGGCCCCTCCGATCGCGGTCCTGGCCGTGGCCCCAATCAGCCTAACGCTCAAGACGAAGCAGAGCGTAACGAGTGGAAGGAAAAAGTAATTCAAATCCGCCGGGTGACTAAGGTTGTCAAAGGCGGTAAAAAACTGTCTTTCCGGGCCGTTGTTGTTGTCGGTAACGGCAAAGGCGAAGTTGGCATCGGCATTGGTAAATCCAGCGAAGTAATCGGAGCTATCCAAAAAGGCGTTGCTGCAGCGAAGAAGAGCCTGATTACCGTGCCTTTGCATAAAACCACCATTCCCCACCCAGTTCAATGCAAAGCTGGCGGCAGCATCGTGGTTCTGCGTCCCGCATCCGAAGGTACTGGCGTGATTGCCGGTGGCGCTGCCCGTGCATTGCTTGAATTGGCAGGCATTGAAAACATCCTGTCCAAGTCGCTCGGCTCCAATTCCCCGCTGAACGTTGCTCGCGCCACCCTGAAAGGTTTGGCTGAGTTGCGCACGTTCGAGCATATTGCCCGCAACCGTGGCAAATCCGTAAAAGAAATCCTGCTGTAGACCCTATTTGAAACGTCTGGAGAAATTCCAATGTCCTCTAAGCAATCCGAACAACAAAAAAGCGATCGTCAGCTCAAAATCACGCTGACTCGCAGCCTGCTTGGCCGCCCGGAAAAGCATTGCCGCGTGGCAAAAGCTCTTGGGCTGACCAAGTCCCAAAAAAGCGTGGTTCACTACGACACCGCGATTATTCGGGGCATGATCAACAAAATTTCCCATTTGCTCACCGTGGAGGTCGCATAATCATGGCAAAACAAGCCGAAAAACCTGAAGCTGAAGCTATTACCCTTTCCTTAACGGATTTGCGTCCTGCCAAGGGAGCCACCAAAAACAAATTGCGTGTTGGTCGCGGTCGCGCCAGCGGGGCCGGTAAAACCAGTAACCGTGGTCACAATGGTGAAGGCCAGCGCTCCGGTCGTTCTCGCAAACGCGGTTTCGAAGGCGGGCAGATGCCTGGATACCGCCGGATGCCCAAAATTAACGGCTTCCGGGTTATCAACCGCAGAAACTGGCTGGAAGTGAATATCGGCGATCTGGAGCAAATCCTGTTGCCTGAAGAAAACGAATTGACCTATGAACTGCTGCTGACCGGCGGACTGATGAAAAGCAAGCATGATGGCGTACGCTTACTGGGCAATGGCGAAGTCAAACGCGCATTGACCGTGGAAGCCCATTACGTGACCCCCTCCGCCAAAGCTAAAATCGAGGCTGTTGGTGGCACCGTTAAGCTGATTGGCGCCGAAGCGTAGAGTACAATAAAAAGGTTGATTGTTTTCAAAGAGGATTCTTCGGGTGGCTAAGCCCAAAGCAGGTTCTGTACCGGGATTTGACGACATCAAGGCGATGTGGGAAGCTTCCGGCCTCAAAAGCAAACTGATATTCACGGCAATCCTGATTGCTGTATTCAGACTTGGTGCGCAAGTGCCAGTCTGGGGCGTTCACCCTGAAAAAATTTCCGGACTGCTCGGCAACCAAATGCTGGGCTTTCTGGACATGTTTTCCGGTGGCGCCCTTACCAGTGTGTCCATTCTGGCTCTTGGGATCGGCCCTTACATCACCGCCTCCATCATTATGCAACTTTTAACGGTGGTTATTCCCCGGTTGGAGGAATTGCAGAAAGAAGAAGGCGAGGCTGGCCGCCGGAAAATCTCCCAGTATACCCGCTACTTGGCCGTGGTGCTGGCTATTTTCCAGGCAGGGTTGATTATGCGCTTGGTGGGAAGTGTTGGGGCGATTGATCCCAACATTCAGCCATGGGTGTTTTATGTTCAATCCACGTTGACGTTAACGGCTGGCGCTATTTTTGCTTTATGGGTCGCCGAGATGATTACCGAGCGAGGCGTTGGCAATGGCGGCTCGTTGTTGATTTTTGCGGGCATCTTATCCCGAATCCCCTTCTATTGGGGAAAAACAGAGACTCTGGTTTCCGGTGACGCCCAAAAATCATTCTTTCTGGTCATCCTTCTGCTGATTTACCTGGTCACCATCGGGGCAATTATCGTTTTGCAGGAATCAACCCGCAAAATTTTCATTGTGAGCGCCAAGCGGCAAGTGGGTAATCGGGTTTACGGCGGCCAAAATACCCATATACCCTTTAAGATCAATCCTTCTGGCGTAATGCCCATCATTTTCGCGTTTGCAGTCCTGGCTTTTCCTAGCACTATTTTCGCGATTCTCAAACAACAGCACACCATGGGCTTTATGAGAAGCGTTGTGGATTTTTACGACATTTATTTGGCGGCTGGCAAACCTGCATATATTGTCGTTGAGTTTCTGCTGATTGTATTTTTTACGTTTTTCTATTCATCCATTGTACCCAGCATGCAGCCCAAAGAAATCGCCGATAACCTCAAAAAGTACGGCAGTTCAATCCCGGGTATCAAGCCAGGTCGTCCCACGGCAGAAAAGCTGGAAGAGATTTTAAGTCGTACTACGTTTATTGGTGCATTTGCATTGGCGATTATCACGCTGGTTGCAAGTTCAGCTACCAGTATTACCGGCATTTCAACTCTAGCGGGCCTTGGCGCAACTTCTCTCATCATCATGGTCGGCGTTGCGCTTGATACCGTCAACCAAATCAGGGTACATTTACTGGCCCGGCAATATCAAGGCTTTTTAAAATAAGTGACCAAAACAAAAGAAAGAGCGCAGATCATTATGAGTACTTCTGAAACTGCGAAACCTTTAGAGGGCAAACTGCTTTTCCCATTTATTGCCCCGCCTAACGGTGGGAAGGGAACTCAAACGCAGATTTTGTCGCAACGGTATCAAATGCCAACCTTTGATATGGGTGCCACCTTTCGAGCCATTATGAAAGAAGGCAAAGACCCTCAAATGAAGGCAGAACTAGAGTCCTTCATGAGCAACGGGAAATTGGTTCCGATAGAAACCGTTGTCAAGGTGTTCAAAAAGAACTTTGAGGAACTGGCTCTCCAAAATCCTCATGCCAAGGGCTTTATTCTAGATGGTTTTCCCAGAAACAAAGAGCAGGCCAACGCATTGAGTCAACTGTGCAGAGAATGGGGCGCAGAATTATCCAAAGTCATCTATCTGAATGTCAGTATGGAAGTCGTCAAGTCACGGGCGATCGGTCGACGCTTCTGCTCCCAGAACGCAAGGCATGTCTACAATATTCACGACCCCAGGCTTGCGCCTAAACAGGCAAAGCAAGAAGCCGATGGTAGCGGTGTGGCGAGCGATGCACAAGGCAGAGAAATATGGATTTGTAACATTGATGGCGCCGATTTGATTATCAGGCCGGATGACGAGCCTCAAACAGTCGAAAAGCGACTGGCTGAATATAGCAGAGAAACAGATCCGTTGATTGCCTATTTTCGCGAGCAGGGTCAATTGACCGAAATCAATGGCGAGCAAGCTCCCGATCAGGTTACACAGCAAATCGAAAGTGATATTCAGCCTTTACTAACTCTTTCTCCGACACCGTAGGAATTTATAAATGAGCTCTCAACGAATTGACCGCAAGTCCCGACATGAAATCAGCCTTATCCGCAGTGCTGCTAAAATTAATGCGGAAACACACGTTACAGTGCGAGATGCAATCGCGCCAGGTGTCAGCACCCAAGAATTGAATGATATTGCGGAAGCTTACATTCTAAAGTCCGGTGGAATCCCTACCTTTAAGGGCTTGTACGGATTTCCCGCCACACTGTGCATCTCAGTTAACGATGAGGTGGTTCATGGCCTCCCCAACCTACAGAGAATATTAAAAGAGGGTGATGTGGTCAGCATCGATTGCGGAACCACTTATAAAGGCATGGTTTCAGACTCTGCGGTAACTTGGGGAGTAGGAAAAATAAGCCCGGAGCTTGAGCGTTTGCTAAAGGCCACGGAAGAAGGGCTTTTGGCAGGCATTTCAAAAATGTGGCCAGGAAACCATATAGAAGATATATCCGGGGCTATTGAAGATGTCTGCTTACATTACGGTTACGGGATGGTGCGGAATTATGGCGGTCATGGAGTAGGGCGCAAACCACATGAGGCGCCTTTCATCCACAATTTTCGCACAGGTGAGCGTGGCCCCCGCTTGGAAGAGGGCAATGTGCTGGCTATCGAACCCATGTTCAACTTGGGTGGCGACGATGTCTACACAGCAGAAGATGAGTGGACTGTCATTACAAAAGATCACTTGCCCTCAGCCCATTTTGAGCATACAGTAGTGGTTACCAAGGGAGAGCCTGAAATTCTCACCCTACTCCCTTGAGGATCAGCCCAGTCGCATTGTGTAGGAACCAGTAAAAATACCTATGGCCAAAGATGTCATTGAAATGGAAGGCACTGTCCACGAATCTCTCCCAAACGCCATGTTTCGGGTTGAGTTGGAAAACGGTTTGGTGATCCTTGCACATATTTCTGGTAAGATTCGGAAAAACTTTATCCGGATTCTTCCGGGTGACAAAGTCAAGATCGAACTTTCACCGTACGACTTGACTCGTGGCCGGATTACCTACCGGTTAAAATAGTCAATTTCAACAAATCGAAGGTTAGACATCATGAAAGTCCGTACATCTGTCAAAAAAATGTGTGAACATTGTAAAGTAATACGCCGTAAGAAGCGTGTGGCGATTATCTGCACTAATCCCAAGCATAAACAGCGTCAAGGATAGGCTTTTGGCCGGTTTTCAAGGCTGGGCCGAACCGGCTGCCTTAAAAGGTGGCCTGTTTTGCTTTTTTGATTTCAGAATCAGATCCTTGGCCGGTTGATGGTATTACAAAAGTTTATATAAGCACCTCAAAATTTCTGCGCCCCCTTGATCCTCGTCTGTTTTTACATTAGTTTTATCATTCCTAGGTATACACTCACTTCAAGTTACCGAAGTCCTATGTTTTCCCCTATGTTTAAGCGAGTTAAAACCAGTTAAACAGGAGTCCTAATGGCTAGAATCGTTGGAGTCGACCTCCCCAGAAACAAAAAGCTACTGTTTGCCCTTCCTTATATTTTCGGGATTGGCCTTTCCGCCAGTCGTAAAATTCTGGAAGTTACCAAAATCAATCCCGACAAGCGCACTGATGATTTGACCGAAGCTGAAATCAACGCACTTCGGGATGAAATCGAAAAGAACTACCAAGTTGAAGGTGACCTGCGCCGCTCTGAAAGTATGAACATCAAACGGCTCATTGAGATCAACTGCTACCGTGGTCAGCGTCACAAGCGTGGCCTTCCGGTTCGTGGCCAGCGCACCAAAACCAACGCCCGTACCCGTCGCGGCAAACGCTCTGCCCCGATGAAGAAAAAGGCCTAATCCTGATACCTAGGCACTTTCCTTACACTGATCAGGCTCCTGTTTAACTCTTCTGGATTGCGCAAGCCCGATTTACCATTTCACAAGCTTTAATGGAGATAAAAGAATCAAAATGGCTGAAAAACCAGGTAAAACAAAACGTAAAGAGAAGAAAAATATTCTTCAGGGTGTTGTTCATATTCAATCCACCTTTAACAACACCATTGTATCTGCCACCGACCCCCAAGGTAATGTCATTGCATGGGGCAGCGCTGGTTCAGAAGGCTTCAAGGGTGCTCGCAAAGGGACTCCGTTCGCCGCTCAATCTGCGGCTGAATCTGTTGCCAAGAAAGCAATGGATCATGGAATGCGTTCCGCAGAAGTTTATGTCAGTGGTCCTGGCGCTGGTCGTGAAACCGCTATCCGCGCCCTCCAGGTCGCCGGTTTGGAGATCAGCATGATCAAAGACGTTACACCCATTCCTCATAATGGATGTCGTCCTCCCAAACGTCGTAGAGTTTAAACCAAAATCCAAAAGGAGTTGTCGCTTTGGCACGTTATCGCGAATCAACATTTAAGCAAAGCCGTAGAGCCGGTACGGTTCTGGACATCAGTCCAAAAGCTGGTCGGATGAAAAACACGAATCCCCCTGGTCAGCATGGCGCCGCCCGTAAGAAGTTATCCGAGTATGCTATTCAGCTGGCTGAAAAGCAGAAAGTACGAAGAACTTACGGTTTGATGGAAAAACAATTCCGTCGCACCTATGAGCGCGCTGTCCGTAAACAAGGCGTAACAGGTACTATCTTGCTCCAACTGCTGGAATGTCGACTGGATAATATCCTGTACCGTTCAGGGCTTGCCACTACCCGTCCTCAGGCCCGTCAATTGATTGCCCATGGTCATGTCCAAGTCAATGGCCAAAAGGTTGATATCGCTTCTTATCAGATGAAACCCGGCGAAATCCTGACGGTCCGTGAAAAAAGCCGAGCTTTCCTCAATCAACTGCAGGAAAGTAACCCACATCACACGGCTGTCGTCCCTCACTGGCTGGAAGTCGATGAGAACAATATGGTGGTCAAGTTCAAGAGCGTCCCCGAACGTGAAGATCTGGATCAATCCATTAATGAAGCACTTATTATCGAGTATTATTCTCGTTAAGAGCAGTCGCATTTGTTCTTTTATTTAAAAGCATTAATTTTGGAGCAACAAAATTCATGGATCAGCAGCTGAACATTAAATGCGTCAATACCACCACGGATTCAGATGGTTCTATTTACGGTAAGTTTGTCATTGAGCCTTTGGAAAGAGGCTATGGGACTACCTTGGGCAACTCCCTGCGACGGGTACTGCTTTCCAGCTTAAAAGGTTGCGCTATTACTTCCGTTCGCATTGAAGGCGTTACTCACGAATTTACGACCATTCCGGGCGTTGTGGAAGATGTGCTAGATGTAATGTTGAACCTCAAGGGAGTGGTGCTGAAAAGCAACAGCGACGAACCTCTGTACATTCGTCTAGACGCAGAGAAAGCCGGCCCTGTTTTGGCAGGTGATCTTGAAGTACCTGCAGATGTCAAGATTATCAACCCTGACTGGCATATTTGCACACTAAGCGAAGGTGCGAATATTCATGCCGTGATGACTGCTGAAGTTGGCAAGGGCTATGTTCCAGCCGACAATAACACCAGCAACAAAGCAGTGGATACTTTGACTCTTGATGCAGTGTTTATGCCCATTCGTCGCGTCGCCTATACCGTTGAAGATACCCGGGTGGGACAACGAACTGACTATGACAAACTGCTGTTGGAAATCTGGTCTAATGGCAGCATGGATGTTAGCAGTGCATTAAGCCAAGCCGCCAATATGCTGATTGAGCATCTGGTGCCAATTGCTTCCCTCAGCGGCATTCCTACGCTGGTTACGCAAACCCAGCAAGAAACCGAGCAAAAGGAAGAGGTTCAGGCACCCAACATCACAATTGAAGACCTCGAACTCTCCGTTCGCGCCTTTAATTGCCTTAAGCGCGCCAATATTAACAGCATTTCCGAATTGCTGACCAAATCCGAAAACGATTTGCTTAACATCAAGAACTTTGGCAAAAAGTCTTCTGATGAAGTTATTGAGCGCTTGCATGCTTTCGGATTGAATCTGCGCCCCGATCCGGAAGGTACTATCCTGCCCGTTGACGTTGAAGCATAAGTATCAAGCAACTATTGCAATCAAAAGGAAAAAAACATGAGACACCGCTGTAAAGTCGATCATCTCGGTAAGCCCGCAGATCAGCGCAAAGCACTGATCCGCAGCTTGGCTACGAGTTTATTTACCCACGATGAAATCACCACGACTTTGGTTCGTGCCAAAGCATTAAAAAAAGAAGCGGATCGCATTGTAACTTTGGCTAAACGCGGTGATGTCCATGCCATTCGTCAAGTTCGCAAATTGATTTTCCACAGCCGGACGGGCGAAGTCTTCACCGATGAGAAGAACCGGGAAATTCCAGAGACGGTATTGCGCCGGATTTTTAAAACTGTCGGCCCTCGCTTTGGCAACCGTAAAGGTGGCTACACACGAGTCATCCAAATGCCTCCTCGTCGTGGAGATGCAGCGCCAATGGCCTTGGTTCAACTCACATTCGAGTTGGCTGAATAAAACGCGCTCAAGCAGGCCAACAACGCAAGCTGAAAAGAAAAAAGGAATGACAGACACCACGGTACATACTCAAAATTTCCAACCAGAAGAGAATGACAAGTTGATCAGAGTCGCTCTTCTGGTTGAGTATTGTGGCCGTTTTTTTTATGGCAGTCAGTTTCAGCCCGGCAAACCCACGATTCAACAAGCGGTTCAGGAAGCATTGAGCCAACTTCATCTCCAAACCTCAGCAGTGAGTTTTGCGGGTCGTACTGACGCAGGTGTTAGTGCATACGGTCAGGTCGGGCATTTTGACATTGCAGAAGGTTCGCTTGTCAATGTTCAAAACTTGGTAAAGGCACTTAATGCACTATTGCCTGAAACTATTTCAGTGCGAGCCGCGCACATTAACGCGGGGCAAACGTTCAACAGTCGCCGTGACGCACATTGTAAATGGTACCGCTATGTCATTCACAATGGCGCAACACGCTCAGTATGGGCTAACCGTGTTGCCACTGTGCATCATTCCAAGCTATTAGACGAAACGCGTATGGCACAAGCTGCCCAATTGCTGTTGGGTGTGCATGATTTTAAGAGCTTTAAAGATTCAGGTACGGCGGTAACCAACGATATTTGCCATATTTTGCACGCCGAAGTATCCAGGGACGGTGATTTCATTATTTTTGACATTGCCGCCGACCGTTTTCTGTATAAAATGGTCAGGAACCTGGTTGGCCAATTAATGGCTATCGGTCATACAGAAAATCCTTTATCTCCCGAAACCATCCTTCAGGTTCTAGCCGAAAGAGATCGCCGGAAAGCTGCCGCGACAGCCCGTCCGGAGGGATTGAGCCTGATGGCAGTGCTTTACAAGTCCCCGTTCAACTTCTTTGAAAAGGACGTTTACGTCCAACAACTCAAAAATATCCTTAAACCAATGGAGTCCCTGCAAAATGAAAACCTATTCCGCAAAGCCTCTTGAACTGGAGCGCACCTGGTGGATAATTGATGCCGAAGGCCAAACCTTGGGTCGCTTGGCTACCGTTATTGCCAACCTGCTGCGCGGCAAGCATAAGCCACAGTTCACGCCCAACGTTGATACCGGCGATTTTGTCATCGTCATTAATGCCGAAAAAGTAAAAGTCAGCGGCAACAAGTACAATGCCAAGCTGTATCGTCGCCACACCTCTTATCCGGGTGGTTTGAGAACAGTTGCATTCCGCGATATGCAAGACAATCGCCCTGAAAAGATTATTGAAATCGCCGTAAAAGGCATGCTGCCCCATAACACATTGGGTCGTCAGCAATTCAACAAATTGAACGTTTATGCCGGCGCCCTGCATCCTCACGCTGCGCAGAAACCTGTAGCATTCGCATTAGAAACGGAGGGCGCTGAATAATGGCCGCCACATATCCACAAGTAGGAACTCGCGGCACCGGCCGTCGCAAGGAAGCAATCGTGCGCGTCCGTCTGGTTCCCGGTAACGGTCAAGTCATCATCAACGGTAAGTCTATGGAGCTTTATCTGGGCAACCGCAAAGCGCTGCATATGCCCGTTAAGCAGGCATTGGCTGCTGCTGGTGTTGAAGAACGCTATAATGTACTGGTCAACGCCACTGGTGGTGGTATTGTGGGCCAGGCATTCGCGATTCGCATGGGTGTTGCCAGAGCTTTGTCTGCGATCAACCCGGATTACGAAGTCGCTATGCGAAAAGAAGGCTTCATGACCCGCGATTCCCGCGTGAAAGAACGGAAAAAGTACGGTCGCAAGAAAGCGCGTAAACGCTTCCAGTTCTCCAAGCGTTAATTTTCCCAATATTGCAGGACTCCAGAAGATGCCTCCGAAATCTCTTCGGGGGCATTTTCCATACTCAATGCCGGGGGCTATGAGCAGGCGCTCAACCAGGTGATTGCATACCGATGAGCATCAGGCGCATATTTTCTTCGAGCTCGGCTGCCATTTGTTTAATAAAGCCTTTCTTGTCCGCTTCATAGCCAGGCAATTGCTCTTTTAAGTCAATCACTTCACCCACTTTGACCGTTGCCACCCGAGGGTATAAAAGCCGCGAGTCTCCAAACACCTCCCGCTCCAACCGACGAATCACGTCAATCAGGCGTTCCGGGGTTTGCTGTTCTTTCAGGTAGGATTCATCGTACGTCAGAAAATAGACCACTCGGTCCAAATCCTGGTAAAACTCGCTCAGCGCCTTGCGAAAATGCTCCACCATGTGCTTTTGGTAATCCGTCAGTTCCGCAGGGTCGTCATAAATATGAATCAGGCGATCCATAGTATTGCGAATTTCCCGGAGGCGGCTTAGGGTGGTGGCCTGGGAATCCGGCTTTAAATCCAGAAAAAGCTCCATTTTCTTGAGCATACGGTTCTTAATCACTTCCACGCGTTCTGTCAGCGAGACACCCGGCAATGCGACCACCTGATGCAGGTCTTCCTGAACCTTCAGCACCTTTTCGCCAATATCGCGAATGCGCTCGTAAAAGTTTTTGCCTGTCACCTCGATAATACCCACCGCATTTTCAAGGCTTTCCAGTGCGTGTTGAATGGCTGCATCCGAACCCGGCTTGTAAAAGTACTTGATTGCAATGGGAGCAATGTAGATGGGCGAATACGCTTCGGCGGGGGCTGTGGGTTGCACGGATTGAGGCATGTGGCGGTGCTCCCTTGCTGCATCCTTCACCAATCCTTCCTGAGCCCAAAAGGCCAGTTGCAATACACCCGGCTCAAAGGGAATCAGGGTCTCATTCCCCCGTGAAATCTCGCCCTCTATAAAGATAATCAGGCGATTACGGCCTTCCATCAGAATTTTCTTGGACATCATGAAGGATTCCCGATCTGCGGCGCCGCGAATCACGGAATAAGCGCCCACGCGCCGCAAGAGCCAGCCCCGGAAGCCATGTTCCCAGTCAAACACCTCTCGGGCCGCCACCACGTTGAATACCTCGTTCATGCGCTTGAAAATCTCAAACAGCACAAAAGGCTCCTCTCCGTTAGGGTGGTTGGGCAAAAGCAGCATGCGCTGGCCCTTATACTGACGCAGTTTAGCCAGATCCTCATTGGAAATTTGCACAGAAAGGCCACCGAGCAACTTTTTCATGGCGAAAGGCAGCAATGCGCGGATAACCCGCACGACCAATGGACTCACAATGGGCGGCAAAAAGGCGCGACTGGCCACATGAACTCCCTGTGAACGCCTAATATTGGCTTCGTTCTGTAACTTTCCCCTCAAGAGTCAGTGTTAATGGACGAACTGGTGCTGAATCAACCACCAAAGCAAGGCGGCCACCACAAACAGGGCCAGGGTAATCAGCGGAAAGAGCAAAATCATCAGCCTTTCAGGGTTGTCCTGCATAAAACTCGATTTGGGTTTATCGATCATCACGGATGCTGACCTTTCTTGAAACGGGGATATGACAGTACTTTTATTTTATATCAAGCGGCCACAAAGGAAAGAGGCGGGTTGACTGTGAAGCGACCCCGGCCTGCGATCCGGCGGGAGGCATTGGCCGAACCAGGCAGAATGGTTTACGCGCAGGGTCACGGTAAGCTATGCTGAAACAACCAGAATGAGCCGCCCAACCGTGACCGAAAGCCCCTCTATTTTAACCGCCCGCTGGGTTCTTCCTGTATCCGCCGAACCGATTCAAAACGGTTATGTGGCTGTTGGAAACGGAAAAATCAAAACCGTGGGTCGATTAGCCGATTTACCGGCAGGCCATGCCTATCCGCCACCAGAAGAAGATACCCTGTTAACGCCCGGCCTGGTGAATTGCCATACACATCTGGAACAATCGTTTGCGGAGCCGATCGGGAAATTAGAGGGTGAACCGTTTACGGAGTGGTTGTGCAAGGTGGTGCAAACCCTAAAGGCAAGTTCATCCGCCGGGGAAAAAACAGCCCGCTGCCAAGCTGGGGCACAGGAACTGCTGGAAACCGGCGCCACTTGCGTGAACGATATCGCATCCGGCAAGGAAAGCCTGCTGACGCTGGATGCCCAAGGGCTGCGGGGCGTCGTATCCCTGGAGGTATTTCACCCCGGCAATGAGCCGGTGCGGATTGAGCATTGGCTGGCCGCTTATCGAGACCTTCAGGAAGGATACACGGATCATGCCCGGCTGCGCATCGGGCTTTCGCCCCATTCTGCGTATAATGTCTCGCCTGCGGCATGGCGGGCAATAGTGGAAGCCTGCAAACCCGCGCTCATGCACAGCCATCTAGCGGAATTTGAGGACGAAACCCGCTATTTGCAAGGGAAAGCCTCCTGCATTAAGGACTTACACCAGCGAATTCTAGGGCAGCGCTTTTATCCTGCCTGTCATGCGCCTTCCCCGACGGCGTACCTGCATGGACATCAATTGCTGAACGCCCGAACGGTGCTGGCTCATGCCATTCACACCACGGCGGCGGATCGGGAGTGTCTGCAAGCGGCGGGCGTGGGAATAGCGCATTGCCCCCGCAGCAACCTGGCCCTGCATGGACAAACGCTCAGGGCTTGCGATTGGCAAGATTTCGATATTCCCATGGGGCTGGGTACGGATGGACGACTCAGCACCAGCGATCTTGATTTACGGGCCGAAGCTCGCTGCGCCATGCAACAGCATGGGTGGAGCGCCGCACAGGCGCTGAAAGCCATGACGCTAGACGGGGCAAGGGTAATGGGTATGGCAGAGGCAATCGGCTCCTTGACGCCGGGTAAATGGGCGGATCTGGTTCTGTGGAAAGCCCAGCCCTTTGCCAGTTCGCCGGAAAGCGCTTTGCTGTCGGCAAGCACTCAGGCCCAACAGGTTTTGATCGCCGGGCAAAACCGCTATAAAAGGGCTTGCCATGCAGGCTGTTAACCCGCTCAAGAAGTGGATGTGGCAAAGCGCCTTGCTGTATGGGCTTTTTCTGATTCCCACCGCCTTGCTAATGGCCTACGCGGGCCAGACGGATGCCATGATGTCCCGGCAAATCGGTGGTAGTTGGCAGGCCCACTACTGGGTTTTTCCGGGGCTTTCCAGCACCGCAAGCCGTGTGGCGCTGGATATTCTGGAAGCGTTGGCGGTCGCCGGGCTGGGCTGGCTTTTCTATCTCGGTTTTGTGGGCCTGAACCAAATCGCAATTGCGCCCGCAGACGAGGCAGCCAAACAACGCTTGTCCCGAACCGTTTTTGGCTGGAGTCTGTTATGCGGAAGCTTGCTATGGGCCGTCATTCCCTTCCATAGCAGCGATTTGTACGGCTACTTAAACCGGGGCTTTCAGCAGAGTGTGTACCACACAAACCCGTATCTCGTCACCGTGGCCGGGATTCCCGGTTGGCAAAATAGCCCGGTTTTTCACGACCACTGGGTGTACAACCCGTGTCCTTACGGTTTCTTCTTCGCCAAACTGGCATTGTGGCTTACCCAGTTATCCGACCCGCACTTTCTGCCAGCGTTTTTACTGTTTAAAGGCGTTGCCTTACTGGCCTTATGGGCCACCACCGCCCTTATATACACGGCAGCCAAACAACTGGGGCATCAGCGCCCGTGGATACCGGCCTACCTGTTCGGGGCCAACCCGCTCATCCTGTTGCATGTTGCGGGCAACGGGCATAACGATATTCTACTGGCCTGCCTGCTGATGGCCTCGCTATGCGCGGCGCTGTCTGGCCGGTGTCGATGGGCAAGCCTTCCCTTATTAACGCTTTCCATCCTCACCAAGTACGCGTCGCTGTTGGCCTTGCCCTTTCTGCTAATTTACCTGCTCAAAACGCGGGACATTAAAGCGATTGCCCTAGGGGCGGGCCTGTCCTTGCTACTGGCTGGCGGACTGGCGCTGGCATATATCGATCCTGCCCAGCGGTGGCCTTGGGCCGCCATGCTGGACAACGCCGGAAAACCCCAGCACTCGCTGGTGGATATGCTTTCCCAAAGCGTATATTACACGGTTAAGTGGTTGCACGGCCCGTCCCATCAATGGTTGGACGCCGCTTTGCAAGTCCTAAAACCTTTGTTCTGGCTGACGTTTATCGGCGTTTATGGCTGGCAATTGATCAAGGCCATTCAACAACCATTCAACCGGGAAACGCTGGTTAAACGCATTGGGCTGGTGATGACGGTGATGATCGCCCTGGTCAGCGCGAAGTTTCATCCTTGGTACCCGGCCATGTTCTTGCCCCTGCTGGTGCTGATGCCAGAAGTGTCCAGGCTGCGCCAGTTCGGGTTGACGTTGTGCCTGTTCCAGTTGGCCGGGTTTACCGTATTCCAGAACCTGCCCGTGTTCAGCGAGCTTGCCCTGACCGTTTTACCGCTTTGGCTGGCGTTTTCCAGCCGATCACCCTTCAAGGCAACCGTTTAGGGGCTGGCTGAAAGCGCCTTAAACCGGCTTTGCCTCAGTGACCGGACGAGAAGCGCCCCCCTGGATGGTGGCCTCCTGAATGGATTTCAACTTCCACACCGCGTCGTTGCCGTCGCGATAGGCGATTGAAATTTTCACGGTCATTTTGCCGCCTTGCAGGGCATGCACGTTCAGCTTGCTATCCGGCTTCAGGCTAACGGTCACGGTATTTTTGCCGCGCCCGCCGCCCATTGGCAACGGCTTATCCGGCGTGGCCACCTGCTCGGTGCTAAGGGCCAACGTGTCGTTGCCGGAAATAAATTCCGCCCGCACCGCCAAAAAGCTGAGATCGCGGCTGGCGTCGTTGGACAGCTTAATATCCACGGTCGGTTCAAATTCGCCGGTGGCGTCATCCATGTCGTTTTTAATCTTCACGCTGGCCACGCTGACCGGGTACAGGCTGTCCAGGGAAACCTTGGCCTGCTGACTGATTTTATCGGCTTCGTCAAAGTACGCCTTGGCCTCGTCCGCCTTTTTATCGGACACCAGTTGCTGGCCCTTTTGCACTAGCATGTTGGTCAGGCGCAGGCCCACCACTTCCGGGTTGACCTCAAACGCCTTGCGATACCACTCAATCGAATCATCCAATTTGCCCATGCGAGAGTAGGTCTCGGCAATTTGCACCAAAGTATCCGGCAAATACTTGAAACGCAGCGAGATTTTAAGCTGTTGAATGGCGGTGCCGTAATCCTTCATGGAAATCAGCTTGTCCGTGTAGGCGCGAATCGCGTCAATCAGCTTTTCTTCCACGGCTTGCTGATCCTGATAATCGCTCACGTAGTGCAGGGCGGTCTGGTATTTCTGCACAATGGAAGCGTAATCTTTCGGCTCAGCCTCGGAGAGGGTGTTCCCCCAGTGTTCGTAAAGCTCGTAGCGGGCCTGTTTAATATTGGGATCCAGCCGGTTGCGCCGCCAGGCATCGTACAAGGTCTTTTCGGCGGCGGCAAAATCGCCCCGCGCCATAGATACCTTGCTCAGCGCAATTTCCGGGGAACTGTCGCCGGATTTCTTTTTGAGGGAGGCCGCCAACTCGAATTCCTGCTCGGCCTTGCGACGCTCATCCAGTTGCAGGTAGGCTTGCCCCAGCAACAGATGGCCTTCGTAGCTGTCCCGGTGATGGGTCACCAGCGTTTGGAAAGTTTTGGCGGCCCAGGCCACCTTGCCTTCCATCAGTTGCATTTTGCCCCGGTTGATCAAATCCTCCTCATCCGTGAAACGGAACAGCAGGAAGCCTGAAAACACGAACCCGGCCAGCGCAATGGCGCTGACAATGGTCGTCAGGTACTGAACACTAGGGTTCAGGTAGAAATTGCCCAGAAAAATCTGGCGTTGCCGACGTCGGCGACTAAATCTGCTCATAGCCTCAGATGGACTTCCCGCTCTCTATCAACGGCGAATTATGGAATGTTACTTTATTTTACCAGACGTGAAGCCTCTTGCCACAAACGCCATGGGAAAGAACGAGGTTTTAACCGTTCGGCCTGGGTTTCCATCCGGCGAAGCATTTGCTCGTACCGATTCAGGATTTGCCCCAGCTCCGCGCTGGAAGCCGTTTTATCCTGCAAGCGATCCGCGAAAAGCTCCTGAAGATTCCTCAAATTTTTCCCCTCTAACTCCAGCTCCTGGTACGTTTGCCCGTAAATCAGCCCCATTACACTCGTTTTCAGCCATTGCACCCCTTCCCAAAAACCGCCCAACCCATTGCCCATATTTTGCACACCCTGGGACAGGTTATACATTAAGGGGCCAAACGCCATGGCCGAAGCCAAATCACGGCTGACCTGCCGTTCATGCGCTTCCAGAGTGGCCAGCCTGGCGCGCACCGCATCGGCCCTGTCTTTCATATCCTGCGATGGATTGGGCAGCCGGTTGTATTTGTTCAGCCGCATCCGCAGCTCGTTAATTTCACCGTCCAAGCGTTTTTTCATGACCCGCAAGCGAAACAACGGCGTGGGCAGGTATTGTTCCAGCCCGGCGGCCAGTTCCACATCCAGGCTATTCAGGTATTGGCCGTCCTCTCCGCCGGGCGGCCTTTGCGGCTTGGCTGGCCCGAAGCCCCAGGAAACGGGAGCAACAGAAGCGGGAGTTTCATCCGGTTCCGGCTCCCGGCTTTCCAGATGCTTTGAAATATAGGCGCTTAAAGAAATATGCTGGCCGGACAAGGATTCCGGCAAAATGGTATCCTGTTTGAAAAGCGGCTTGCTTCTGGCAGAATGGGAGGTAGCCGGTTCCACAACACCCTCTTGCGGCGGTGTTTCGGGCGACTGCCCCGGAGGCTGATCATTCTGGAAAAAGGTCATCGATATGTCCGCTCCGCTATCTGCCTAATTCATTCCGACTGATACAATCCGGCTTAAATCACTCAACAAATGCTCATCAGCTTCACTATCGGAGGCTTTTTGCAAAACTTGAACAATTAACGGGCTTTCACTTCTTTTTTGTTACGAATCCAATTCGTTTTCATCCCGATCGTCGGGGGTACTGAACAGGATACTCAGCTTATGAAAGAAATCCGCATTCACCGGGCCAACGAACACAACTTGTCAGATGTGAACCTGACCATCCCGCGCGATAAGCTGGTGGTGTTCACCGGCGTTTCCGGCTCCGGCAAGTCCTCGCTGGCGTTCGACACCATTTTTTCCGAAGGGCAGCGCCGCTACGTGGAAAGCCTGAGTTCCTACGCCCGCCAATTCATCGGCCAGTTCGAGAAACCGGATGTGGAAAGCATTGAGGGTCTATCCCCGGCCATTGCGATTGATCAGAAATCCACATCCAAAAGCCCGCGCTCCACGGTGGGCACCGTCACCGAGATTTACGACTACCTGCGGCTCATCTACGCCAAAGTAGGCGTCCCTCACAACCCGGAAACCGGGGACGCGCTGACGGCGCACACCTTGCAAAGCATTTACAACACCATTTGGCACCTGCCGGCGGGCAGCAAGTTGCAAATTCTCTCCCCCGTGGTGCGGGGCCGCAAGGGGGAATACAACGCCCAGTTCCGCCAATGGCGCAAAGAAGGCTATGTGCGGGTACGCATCGATGGGGAAATGCACCTGCTGGAAGACCTGCCGGAAGATTATCGGCTGGAGCGCAACAAACGCCACGATATTGAATTGGTGATCGACCGTATTATCCTGAAGCCAGAGGACGCCATTAGCCAACGCCTGATGGAAGGGCTGCAAGCGGCCCTGAAAAAATCCGACGGCTACGTGGTGGCCCAGTTAATAGACGGGGACGGCAATAAAACCCGCGATTTGGCCTTTTCCCAGCATTTATCTTCCGGGACGGAAGACGCACAGGTGGAAGAGATGTCTCCCCGGCTGTTCAGCTTCAACTCGCCTTACGGGGCTTGCCCTCAGTGCGAAGGGCTGGGCGTTCAGCACGAGATTGCGGAAGACCTGCTGGTGCCGGAACCCGAAAAAAACCTAGCAGACGGGGCCATTGTGCCGTTTGAGAAATTTACCGGCCGCTATTACAGCAACTTCATTCAAAAGCTGGCCAAAAAACATGGTTTTTCACTCAAAACGCCGTTTGAAGATCTGTCGGTGGAGGAGCAAAACTTCCTCCTCTATGGGGAATTCAAAAAGAAGGTGGACAAGGACGTGATTGTCCACGAAGGGTTTGGCTTCGGCAACGAAGAAGAGGACGATGAAGCAGACTGGTTCGACTTTGTGGGTAGCTTCGACGGGGTCATCAACATTATGAAGCGTCGCCTGCAACACGGTAGCGACAGTACCAAGTCTTACATTCGCACCTTTATGCGGGAACGCGAATGCGAAGCCTGCCATGGCGCGCGATTAAAACCCTTTAGCTTGGCCGTTACCCTGGGTGGCGATGGATTGGGCAAGAACATCCACGAACTATGCGAACTCTCCATTCGGGATGCGCTGCTCTTCATTCAACAAGTGCCGGAAACCCTCACCGAATTCCAGCTCACCATTGCCCGCCAACCACTCTACGAAGTGGAGCAACGCCTGCGCTTTCTGCTGGAAGTGGGGCTGGAGTACCTAACCATGGCCCGCCCGGCGGCCACGCTTTCCGGCGGGGAGGCCCAGCGCATCCGGCTGGCCTCGCAACTGGGGGCCACCATGTCTGGCATTCTCTACATTCTGGATGAACCCAGCATTGGATTGCACCAGTACAACAACAACCAGCTCATTCAAACCCTGCAAAAGCTTCGGGATCAGGGCAATTCTCTGATTGTGGTAGAACACGACGAAGATACCATTCGCGCGGCGGACTGGGTGGTGGATATTGGCCCCAACGCCGGTGTGCATGGCGGACGCATTGTGGCCCAGGGTGCTCCCAAGCTGATTGAGAAAACCGCCGCATCCCTCACCGGGCAGTATTTATCCGGCAAGCGGGAAATTAAAATTCCGGAGCAGTTGCGAAAAGGCAACGGCAAAAAGCTGACGGTACACAACGCCACCTATCACAACCTTAAAAACGTGACGATCGATTTCCCGCTAGAAAAGCTAATTTGTGTGACCGGGCTGAGCGGCTCCGGTAAATCTACGCTGGTGTTCGATCTCTTGTATCGAGCGGTGGAATACAGCTTTACCGAACACCATGTGAAGCCGGAGGGCTACAAAAAGCTGAGCGGGCTGGAGCATATCGACAAGATGATCGACATCGACCAGTCCCCCATCGGGCGTTCCTCCCGCAGCAACCCGGCTACGTACACCGGCATTTTCGATCCCATACGCAACGTGTTTACCAGCAGCGAAGAATCCAAGCTGCGCGGCTACAAGCCGGGGCGTTTCAGCTTTAACGTAGCCGGTGGCCGCTGCGAAGCCTGCAAGGGCGATGGCGTGATCGTGAAGGAAATGAATTTTCTGCCGGATGTGCATATTACCTGTGAGGTTTGTAACGGTAAACGCTACAACCAGGAGACCCTGGAAGTAACCTACCACGGCAAGAGCATTGCCGATGTACTGGATATGACCGTGGCCGAAGCGTATGAGTTTTTCCACACCCTCCCACGCATCCAGAAGATGCTGGGCGTTTTAAACGATGTGGGCCTGCACTACATTAAACTGGGCCAGCCCGCGCCAACCTTATCTGGCGGGGAAGCCCAGCGGGTGAAGCTGGCCACCGAATTCTGCCGCCGCAGCACCGGGAAAACCCTGTACCTGCTGGATGAACCTTCCACCGGCCTGCACTGGGCCGATATGGAAAACCTGCTGCACATCCTGAACCGGCTGGTAGACCAGGGCAACACCGTGGTGGTGATTGAGCATAACCTGGACTTCATTAAAGTGGCCGATCACATTATTGATATGGGGCCGGAAGGCGGCGAGCGGGGCGGCTACGTAGTGGCGGAAGGCCCGCCCAGCGAAATCGCCCGATGCGAGGAGTCCTACACCGGGCGATTTTTAAAACGTTATTTCGATTAATTGAATTGCCTTATTGCAGACGATCGTCCAGTTCGCTGTCTTTCACGATTTTCAATACAAGATCCTGCAAATTCTTTTGCTCGGCACTGAAATCCGCATTCGGATCCGTTGAGGATTGTGCCGGACTGGTCGCAACCAGGACCACCAAATGCTGGCCCGCCTCCGGCACTAAAGCGGCTACAGCCGGGCCGTACGCCTTGCCTTTTTTTCCTTCCAGTTCCGCCACTGCGGCAGCGACCGGCATGGTTTTGCCTTTGCCCACCGGAACCAACTGGGCCGGGTTAAACCGTAGATCTTGAATTTTAGACGACCCACCTTGGGCGCTGTCACTCACTTCCGCGCTGGTTTTTTCAAGATAAGTTCGTATCAATTCAGGCTTTCCACTCTTCAGAACTTGCATATCCGCCGCTTTGGCCTCCATATCCAAAGCAACCACAAACCAGCCTTGCTCAGCATTCAGTAGCAGCACCATATTTTTGAGTTTGCCTTGCTTCAACGGTAGCCCAATCGCCTGATAGCCCGCTGTCTCCGGCTTATAACTCGCCCCGAAAATTTCTTTTACCGAACTGCCGCTGGCTTCTTTTAAGGCGTTAAATCCCAGGCCGCCCAATACAGCCAGGGCAATGGCCCCGATAATCACCACCCCCAGACAGCCGCCACAGCCAATTATCCATTTCTTTTTCGTAGTCATGCCCGGTTTGGGTTGATTCAACTCTGCGTTCATCTCTATCCGCCTTGCCTCACAAAAAATATAGTCCTTATTCTACCGGCTTTAGCAGATATCGGCAAAAAGGGAAGAAAATAAAAAACGCCGAATCTCTTGCAGAAATTGGAGATCACCCCAAAGAGATGGCGTTGAAGCGCAATATAAGTAGTCGATGCTGGATTGAGTGAATTTTCTGGCGGGAATACTGTTCCTGGTGCAGGCAATTAGCGGGGTTCACACTTACGCGTTTATGAACGGGTTGCCCCGCTTGCGGGTGTGGTGGTATACCGGGGTAACCCGTACGCTGGTGAACGAGTACACGTTCGGGCTGGTCTTACCAATACTGTTGCCGGTTAAATTGGTGCAAAAATTGCGCAGGGTGTTTTCTGAGCTAAAGCGCCTTCCAGCGCTGAGAAACAGCTTGCGCCTGAAACGGCGCTTTGGAATTTAATTGCCGCTTTGAGTATGATGTTTTGGCGCGGTTAGTTTGAGGAGGCATTGAGATGACCCAGACATGGAACCCGGTGGATTATCAGGAAAAAGGCAGTTTTGTGCCTGCCTTGGGCGAGCCGTTGCTGGATCTGCTTGCGCCGGTGGCGGGCATGCGGGTACTGGACGTGGGTTGCGGGGACGGCGCCTTGACCTGGAAGATAGTTGAAAAAGGCGCGACAGTGGTTGGCATAGACGCCAGCGAAGAGATGGCGCGGGCTGCTCGCGCCAGGGGAATTGACGCGGTTTGCGTGAGCGCCTGCGACATGGCGTTTGACGGCGAGTTTGACGCCGCGTTCTCTAATGCCGCGCTGCACTGGATGACGGAAGACCCGGCCAAGGTGCTGCGGAATATCGCCAAGGCGCTCAAGCCGGGTGGCCGTTTTGTAGCGGAAATGGGCGGGGAAGGGAATATTCTCCGGATTCGCGAAGCGGAGCGCGCCGCCTTGCAAAAACGCCAACTGGATTTGGACGTGCTGGCCCCCAAGTTTTTCCCGTCTGCCGGGCAATATAAGGGCATGCTGGAAGCGGCAGGGTTTGCGGTGTCCCAAATGACATTATTCAACCGTAAAACCCGGTTGCCAGATGGGCTTTCGGGTTGGTTGAAAGTGTTTTCCACCGGGGTGTTATCCGCATTGTCGGAGGATGATCTTCCTGTTTTTCTGCAAGAAGTGGAAGCGCTGGCCCGGCCTTATTTAACCGATGAGCAGGGCTGGTTCGCGGATTACGTACGCTTGCGCTTTGTGGCGGTTAAACAATAGCTTTGAATTTACGCTTTGCAAGGTTTGGCTTTTCGGAATTGAACCGTCTGACCTGATGACAAGATGTGACATCCTTAATTTCTGCTAAAGTATTGGCAGATTCTGACGAGAATACAGTGGAACGATTGAAACCGGGAGATCCAAGCCGTTGGGCATCCTGCAACGGAATCAAGAGCGTGGTTTCACCCTTGCCGAATTATTGATTAGTTTGGCGATTCTGGCTGAAATTGCAACGTTTACAATCCCCAAAGTGCTGCTTGCCCAGCAAAGCGGCAAGGACAGGGCAATTATTCTGGAAGACGTTTCCACGTTGACGGCAGCATATACCACTTACAAACAGCAAACCGGCAGCACTTCGGGTACAAAGGTGTCCGATTTTTTGTCGTCCATCAACTACATTAAAGTAGATAGTTCCGGTGTGCCGGTAGATAACATTCCCAATAACGGCAGCAGTACCGATACTTGCGGTTCCGGCTCCTACGTTTGCCTGAGGATGCATAATGGTTCCAGTATTTATTATGACAGCAACATGAGCTTTAACGGCACAGGAACTACTAATACCCTATGGTTCCATATTGACCCGGATGGGACTGTGAACGGGCAATCTGGGGGAAACGGCAAGGCGGTATCCATTATCCTTTTCTATAACGGGCGTGTTTCCTCATGGGGACAGGTCGATGTGGATTTCACCTCCAGCACAGGCTCTTATAGCAGACAGCAAACCGCCAAGGAACCTGCGTACTTCTATTGGTAGAAATATCAGGAAAATTGTATTTACCGACAGCAACACGGTGCCTAGAGGCGGTATTTCCCTATATGGAAGATCCACGCTCAGGTAATACCCCATCCTGTCAAAATTGGGACGAAGCGCCGTAAAAATAAAGCCCCCCGCGTTTGGCGGGAGGCAGTAATGAATGATTGGTTGAGTCGTTGAGGAAGACAGCCTATTGGATATCTTTAATATATAATTAACAGGCGATCATTCCATCAATCCCCATGTCTACATCCATGCGCCTATGTTGCGGGGGCGCATACATAAAAGCGATTTGCCTTCCGGATTGGCCTTGATTTGGCTTAGCCGAAAGTCTTGAAGGTCATATCGATGTTTTTGTCGATGACCTTTTGCACGGCGTCAATTTCTGTCTGGACGGCCTGCTGCTGAGTGTCCACCCGGCGAAGTTGAAGCTCAAGCGATTTATCCAGGCTTTGCAAGGCGTTAATCCGTAACTGGAGCTGCACGGCTTCCGGCGAGTCCGGTTCCAGGTTGCTGACAACCGTGAACAGGTTATTGGTGACGTTGGCCAGCTGCATGCGGGACTGGTTGATTTGCTGCCCAGTCAGTTCCAGGTCATCCTTTCTGGCTGTGAGCGCAAGAAATCTTGCCTGGCTTGCTGCTAAACCCACGTTTCCCGTCCTCTGTGGTCTTGATTGGCCTACTACCACCGAGGGTATCGGTCGATTCAAAATGAATCTTTAACTTTGTAACAGTTTAGTAATGTTTCCTGCCGAGATTCTGGCGGGATCGTGTTTGCCCCGAAGTCAAATGTTTAGTATGATTGGGCCGTTTCCTCCCCTCCTTCATAATCTCTATTTGAAACCTTGTCCCCACCCTCGCTTTTAAAAATAGGAACCCTATGAGTTTCGCAGCCCAGGTTAAAACCCGCCGTACCTTTGCCATTATTTCCCACCCCGATGCGGGGAAGACCACCCTCACCGAAAAGCTCCTGCTGTACGGGGGCGCATTGAACCTGGCTGGCTCAGTTGCGGCCAAAAAACAGCAACGCCAGGCCACTTCCGACTGGATGGCCCTGGAGCGCCAGCGGGGAATCTCCATTACCTCCACCGTGCTGAACTTTGAATACGACGGCTTCCACATCAACCTGCTGGATACGCCGGGCCACCAGGACTTCAGTGAGGACACCTACCGTACGCTTATGGCTGCCGACAGCGTGATTATGCTGCTGGATAACGCCAAGGGGGTTGAAACCCAGACCAAAAAGCTGTACCAGGTTTGCAAGCGCCGGGGCATCCCGGTGGTTACGTTTATCAACAAGCTGGATCGCCCCGGTCGGGAACCCTTGGAACTGTTGGACGAAGTGGAGCAGCTCTTCGGCATTCGCACCTGCGCGTTCAACTGGCCTATCGGAATGGGCGATACCTTCAAGGGCGTCTACGATCGCCGGGAGCAAAAGCTACATACCTTTGAACGCACCGATCACGGCAAGCACAAAGCTCCGGTTTCGGTAGCGGATGTGCATGATCCGGCGGTGAAATCCCAAATGCCGGAAGCCACATATAATCAACTGGTCGAAGAAATCGAGATTCTGGATATGGCGGGCGAAGCGTTTTCGCATGAGCTGTATTTGGAAGGCAAAATGACGCCGGTCTTTTTCGGCAGCGCGGCCAACAATTTTGGCGTGGAGTTGTTTTTGTCTCAATTCCTGGAGCTGGCCCCTGAACCGAGCCACCGTAAAACCAACAAGGGTGATGAGACGGTGGATCCGGCCAATGCCAACTTCTCCGGCTTTATTTTCAAAATTCAAGCCAACATGGACCCGCAGCATCGCGATCGCATCGCCTTTATGCGGATCTGCTCCGGTCAATTTGCGCGGGATATGCAGGTAAAGCACCCCCGCAGCGGTAAAATGATTCGCCTGTCCCACTCGCATCGCCTGTTCGGGCAAGACCGGGAAACCGTGAACGAAGCCTATGCCGGGGATATTGTGGGCCTGAGCAGCAACGACCAGTTTGCCATCGGCGATACGCTTTGTATTGGCCCTTCTTTTGAATTTGAACCCATTCCCAGCTTTGCCCCAGAATGTTTTGCGCTGCTACGCAACCCTAACCCCTCCAAGTACAAGCAGTTCCAGAAAGGAATCGATCAGCTTCGCCAGGAAGGCGCGATTCAGGTGATGTACTTTCAGGACTCCGGCCAGCGGAACCCGGTGCTGGCCGCCGTGGGCCGGTTGCAGTTTGAAGTAGTGCAGTTCCGCCTGCAAAGCGAATACGGCGTGGAAACCCAGTTGGAGAACCTGGGCGAATACACCCATGCTCGCTGGTTGGTAGGCGATCAGGACGCCTTGGACAAGACGGAATGGATCGTGAACGCCCGTAAGGCTGAGGATGCGGATGGCCACACCGTGGCGCTGATTAAGGGCGAGTGGGCCTTGAATTACATGATGGAAAAGAATCCCCACATCCGCTTTCAGGATACGCCTTACTAGCTTGGAAAAATGCTGGTTGAGCCTTTGGATAGCACCTGCCTGTCTGGTGGATAGTTTTAAAAAAACTACCCATATAGGCTTTCTTCCCTATCTTTAACTTAACCCACTTTCAGGATTTGGCCGAAGTGGGTTTCCAGGGTTTCTTTTACCATGTCGCGGTTGCCGTTGAGCCAGAACTTGGTGCCTGCCTTGATGCGGGTGCCATCCTTGAAGTTGAGGATCACGGGGTTAAAGCCCCGGTTTTTCACCAAAATAGTGCTGATGGTCTGCAGAATTTCCCACTTGGGAGGGGTTTCAAAAAAGATGTTAAAGGGCTGCACATCATCCACCGGGCGAACCTCGTTCAGCACAATGCTGAACGTCTCACCGTTATCGCCCCGAAATTGCAGGCGGCCGTTAATTAAGACCTTGGTGCCATCCACCACCTGCTCGCCCATTTTCTCAATCGCATCGGAGAACATCACAAACTCGGTTTCGCCGGTGAAGTCCTCTAATTTACCAATCCAGATGGGTCGGTTTGTTTTGGTGATTTTCTTTTGCAGGCTGGAAATCAGGCCACCCACCACTACGTCTGTCCCATCCGGCAAGTCTTTCATTTCGCTGATGCCGTGGCTGGTCATCATGGGCAATTTATCCAGCAGGCTATCCAGCGGGTGAGAGCTTACATAGAAGCCCAGCAAGGCTTTTTCCAGTTGCTGGATTTCCTCATCCGTATATTCCGAGGAATCCCCGGCCAGAATCAACCCGCCAAAACTGGGGCCGCCATCATCACCGCCACCCAGCGCCGCGAATAAATTCACTTGCCCGGTTAATTTGCGCTCCTGACATTTGGCGGCAAAATTGGCCATGGTTTCCACGTTGTTGAACAACTGCTTGCGGGAGGCGCCCAGGCTATCGAACGCACCGCTATTAATCAGACTTTCCAGAGTTTTCCGGTTCAACACCTTGGGATCCACCCGCTCGCAAAAATCCTCTACGGAGATAAAGGGCTTCTCGGAGCGAACGGCAATAATGTTTTCCACCACGCCTACGCCCACGTTTTTGATGGAACCCATTCCAAAACGGATCGCATCTTCTTCAGTGGGGGTAAATTCAAGACCAGAGCTGTTAATATCCGGCGGCAGAATTTTGAGGCCCATTTTGCGGGCAGTCAGGATGTAATACTGAATTTTCTCCAAATCGTTGCGAACGCTGGACAACAGCGCCGAAAGATATTCCACCGGGTAATGCGCCTTCAGGAAGGCCGTTTGATAGGCCACCAACGCATATGCCGCTGAGTGCGAACGGTTGAAACAATACGCCGCGAACTCGCTCATGGTGTCGAACAGTTCGTTCGCCAAACCCTCATCGACGGCATTTTTCAGGCACCCGGCCAGAAAGCCTTCGCGCTCTTTTTCCATGATTTCTGCTTTTTTCTTACCCATGGCGCGGCGCAGCAAATCCGCCTGCCCCAGCGAATACCCCGCCAGAGATTGGGCGATCTGCATGATCTGTTCCTGGTACACGATCGTGCCGTAAGTATCCTTCAGCAGCGGCTCCAGCGCAGGATGCTTATATTCCACCTGCGCGCGCCCGTGTTTGCGATCCACGAACTGCTTGACCATCCCTGAATTCAACGGTCCAGGACGATACAACGCCACCAACGCGCCGATATCCTCAAACACGGAAGGCTTGAGATCCTTCACCAGCGCCTTCATCCCGCCGGATTCCAACTGGAAGATGCCATCCGTTTCCCCGGAGGTGAGAATGGCGTACACATCCTGATCATCCAGCGGCAGGCGCCGCATGTCCACGTTGTCGCCTCGGGTCTGCTTGACCAGCTCCACCGTGTTATCAATAATCGTCAGGTTTCGCAGACCCAAAAAGTCCATCTTCAGCAGGCCCAGCTTTTCCAGGTCGCCCATGGGGTACTGAGAAACGATCATCCCGCTTTCCTGGCCGTCTTTGGTATACTGCACCGGCACCAGCGTATCCAGCGAATCCTTGGAAATCACCACGCCCGCCGCATGCATGCCCACGCTCACCGCCGTGCCTTCCAGCGCCAGGGCCAGATCCACCAACTGTTTTACATTGGGATCGGCATCATAGACTTTTTTCAGCTCCATGCCGTCTTCCAACGCGTCTTTCAGCTTGATGGCCGGGCCAAACGGGATCATCTTGGCCAGCTTGTCGCTTTCCGCAAAGGGAATTTCCATCACCCGCGCCACAGCCTTCAGCGATGCCCGCGCCGCCAACGTACCGTAAGTGATAATCTGGCAAACCCGGTCGGAGCCATATTTCTGGCGCACGTACTCAATCACCTTCTCCCGGCGGTCAATGCAAAAGTCAATATCGATATCAGGCATCGATACCCGCTCCGGGTTCAGGAATCGCTCAAACAGCAAGTTATGCTCAAGCGGATCAATATCCGTAATGCCCAGCACGAAAGCAACCAGACTCCCCGCCGCAGACCCCCGGCCCGGCCCGACTGGAATATCGTTCTCGCGGGCGTAGCGGATAAAGTCGGCCACAATCAAAAAGTACGCCGGGAACCCCATCTGGTTGATAATACCCAGCTCAAAGTCCAGACGTTCCTGAATTTGAGGCGTAATTTCCGAAAAGCGTTCCAGCGCGGCCTCAATTACTTCGCGACTTAACTCGCTTTCAAGCGTGGTGTCTTCGGGAATGGGGTAATCCGGCAAAATAGATTGCCCCTGGGCCATCTTGAAATTCACCTTGTCGGCGATCGCAAGCGTGTTATCCAACGCCCGGTTCACCAAATCCCTGTCCAGATGCTGAAACAGGCGGGACATTTCATCGCCGTTTTTAATGTAGTATTGCGGCCCGTAAATATCCCGTCCGGCGCTTTCCGCCAGCGTTTTGCCCTGCTGCATACACAGCAGGATATTGTGCATGGTTTCATCACCGGGGCGGGAAAAGTGGCTATCGTTGGTGATGACCAGCTCAATCTCCAACTCCTGGGCAATTTTAACCGCCTCTACGCTGAAGCGATACTCAGGTTCCTTCCCGTGGTCGATGATTTCAATATAGAGATCCTGGCCAAACACTTCTTTCAGGAATTTGGCCCGATCCCGCGCCTCTTCAAGGTTGCCCCGCAGCACCGGACGGGCCACCGGGCCGGATAAATCCCCGGTGAGCGCAATCAAGCCTTCGCTGTGCTTTTTGATGATGTCCCAGTTGGTGCGTGGCTTGTAATAAAAGCCTTCCAGGTGCGACCGGGAAACGATTTTAACCAGGTTCTTATAGCCAATTTCGTTCTTGCAAAGCAGAACCAACTGGTGCATAGGCTGGCGCGAGCTGCGGTCGGTAATATCCCCGTCCACCACGTACAAATCCGCACCGATAATAGGCTTTACGCTAGTGCCTTTGCAGGTGTTATACAGTTCCACCGCGCCATACATCACGCCATGATCGGTAATCGCCACAGCGGGCATATTGTTTTCGGCGGCGATTTTCACCAAATCCGGCACCCGCGTAGTGGCATCCAGCATACTGTAATGGGTATGCACGTGCAGCGGTACAAAGGGGCGAATGGTACTCATAACTCAAGCTCTGCAATCTGTGTAAAGCGATTGGGGAAATCAAACTCTCTATCGAGGCGTTTCTACCCTATTGTGCCATCGGGAGGGCAGCCGCGTAAAGGAGGCTATCCTCAATTTTTACCCGGCCTTAACGAGTACTCCAGATCTCTGGGGCTTTTACTTCCGCTTGGACTTTTCGGGGGCCAGCTCAAATTCCAGCGGACTTTTGGGGCCGGTTTCCTCCGGGGGAGGCACGTTGTAGGCGTCATTCAGCACGGCCAGCAAAAAGGCCAGGCTCGCATTGTTCAGGATTTTCGGCTCATTCACCGATTTCGCGGCGGCATCGTCCACGTAACTGGCCGCTCCCCGGTTCACGGGCGTTTTACCGTCCGTGGCGTAGTCGTTCGGGCCGTCCACCACATAGCCCAACACTGGCTTGCCAGAGGCTTCCACCCAGCGGTGCGAGGGATGCGCCACCGCCTTGCCGGGAAATCCGGTAATGTAAGTCATCCCCATGGGATTCACCCCGAAAAAGTAACTGGCCATACGGCTGGCCACATCCCGGTAGTACGTTTGCCCGCTCAGGCGGTAGGCACCCATCAGGATGGCGGCCCGCTCGGCAATCTCCTGATTGGAGGACATGCCATACTTGGACAGCCCAACACCGTAGAGATCGTTTTCCGCACTGTCTGCCAGCTCATCCGCCAGACGCAACAGGGCGCTTTTCAGCGTATCAGCGGTCTTTGCATCCTGATTTTTGGCGTACAGCAGGTAATCTGTAATGCCCAGAATGGCCGGGTTCGTCCAAGAAAAACGCTCCAGGGAAATTTCGTTGAGGTGTTGCAAAAAATACTGATGGTACTTGAGTTTCCCGGTGGCAATGTACAGTTCGGCGGCAGCCCAGAAGCGATACGGGGTATCGGTTCGGCTGTTGGGATTGATGAACTCGCCGGAGCCGCTGTAGTCGCTATCCGATCGCTGCACCAGAAACTCCGTGCGGGTTTCCAGAAAGCCCCATGCTTTTTCGGCCTGAAGCAGACTTTTAACGCTGTAGCCCAGATCCGCCTTTTTGAAATCCCGCGCGGCCATTGCCCACACGGCGGCCGCGTTGGCGGTATCCTGCGTGGAAACGCCATAAATAAAGCGGCGCTGCTCATCGTCCTCCGGCAAGATTTTACCGGGCCACTGCTTACCCGCCACCTTGCGATACATGGCCCCGTCCCGGCGCTGCATGGCAATCAGCCAATCTAGGCCCGCCTTGATTTCATGGTGCAAATCGTCCGTGGAACCGTAACCCGGCTCAAACAGCGGATATTCCAACCGAAAATACTTGAACGGTTTGGAATCCCATTCATTCATGGACATTAGTCGCGCGGCAGACAAAGCTGTAGAGGTGACATACTTGGCGTAATCCCCGCCGTTGTGCCAACCGCCAATCACATCCTGGCCGGTATCGCCATCCAGCATCCCTTTGGGCGGAAAGATAAAATCGGCATCCTTCAGGTGGCAGGCCGAATGGAACAGCTTGAGGGTTCTTTCCTCAACTGCCTGCCCGCACCGCTGAAAGTAAAACCCCTTCACCACCGGCTTTAAAGTATCCCAGTACAGGTAGTCGCCGATTTTAACCGGGTCAGACTTGATGGTGGTGCCTTCCACCCGCAGTTCGTAAGTACCGGGCGTTTTAAAATCCGAAAAATTGAGCAGCAGGTTCTTGGTGGCGGGGCCAGCCTTGGTAGTGTCCTCATAGACACGGGTTTTCTCTATTTTGAAAACGGCGGCCCCCATTAGCACCGGCAGCTTGGGATTTCGCTTATTCGGATCGTACAGCACCACTTCCACGTTCTGGTCGGAGGGAATGTCTTCCAGCACCACAAACTTGGCCGCTTGAGTATGGTAACCAATGGAAGATGTCCTGAATGTCATGGCCTGGGCTTGCTGAAGCAGGAATGCAATACCGCACAAGGCCAACACAGCCGGAATACGACGGACTTGGGAGCTGATTCTAGTCATAGGGGTACCGCTTAGTCTCTATCAGACGATCAAAAAACAGTGCTTTCCACAATGCTTTCCAATGAGGGATCATCTTAGGATGACACGGGCAAGCCTGTCAAAAACGCCCCTGCCGTAGGTAAAGTTCCTTAACCGAACCAGTTCAACCAGCCAGCCTCGCTACGGGTTGTCCAGAAGCCCGCGCCGGTTGCCCCGCCTCTATCTCAAAACGCGGGGTGAATCTCGCTAAAAAGCTGCACTTTCTCTTCCGGGTTCTCGGCGGTTTTGGCCTGGTGTAGCGCATGGCGGGCATAACGCACCATGGTGTCTGCATCCGCGCCCGAAAATTCCGGCAATGGGAAACCGGCCACGCCCGCGCAGACCAGCATTTCCTCCTCGTAAGCCCCATATTTGAACACCGAGGCGTTCAGCCCCTTCACCATCCGGCTTGTAAACACCTTGGCCCCTTTTTCGGTACTACGGGAAAGCAGAATGGCGATTTCCCCATCGCCAATGCGGGCCACAATATCCTCGTGGCGAACCATGCCCGACACCCGATCCCCCAGGAACCTTAACAGGGCGTTAATAAAATTATAGCCATAGCTGTCCAGGTACATCTGGTAAAGCGGAATGCCCACCACCACGCAACAGAAAGGCGACAGATGCCGCCGGGAGAGGGAAATTTCCTCGCTAAGCCGCTGCATGAAATACCGGCGATTGAACAGGTTGGTCACTTCGTCAATCTGGCTGGAATCGGCCAGGGTGGCCAGCAGCTCGCTCTGGCGGATTGCGGCGGAAAGCTGGCCCAGCAGGGTAAAATCATCCAGCGGCAGGGGCAAAAAGTGGCAATCCATTTCAAACACCGAAAAGTCCTGGGCCTGGGCGTCCTGTAGAATCGCAACGAAGGCGACGCCCGGCATCAGGGTGCGACAGGCATCCATAACCGACAGCACCTCGGCGGCAGGCGCCGAAAAGAACACCACCGCTTGCCGTTGCTTCACCAGACAGGCTTGCAGGGCTGGCAAATCGGCGGACAACTCAACCGGGTATCGCTCCCCAACCAGTCGCGCCAGTTGTGTCCGCAATTCTTCGGGCAAGGCTTCAGAAACCGAACGCAACCCGTCTTCCAAAACAAAAATCGAAGTCATACTGCCTCTTATTATAATCTATCCAGGTGATTTGGCTCAGATTCACTCGCCTCAGTTTAACAAAATCCCCTATCCGCTGCGATCCGTCAGCATGCCCGCATAGCGCTGGATTTGCTTGGAAAGCAACATCAGCTCATCGGGCTGCAATTGCAGCACCACCTTGCCGGTTTCCGCTTCCACCATGTCCACCAGGCCGGTTTGTGGATTGATATGGAACTCGTAGCGTACCCCGCTTTCCAGCGATACGTTCATGAGTCCGCGCATTTTGGCGAACAGTCGAATCTGCTCGGCCTCCTCCTCGGAGAACGCTTCGCCCTGCTCCTCGTCCTCCTGTTGCGGGTATTCCCGTTTTTCCTCTTCCAGCGCCTTGATTTTTTCTTCCTTGGTAAGGCTTTTTACCAGCGGCTTACCGGCCTGATCCGTGCGGGCCGCGTTGGCCGCCGTGTAGGGGTTCAACGGATCCGTATACGGATTGACTTGTGCGGGCCTGGGGACGCCATCAAAACCCATCGCTTGCCATCCTGTTCATTGAGCTTTATGTTTCCACTTGTAAGATATCGGTGGATGGGCTAAATTCTTTAGTAGTTGGTTAGAATTGACACCCTTTTGCATATGGATCTTTCCCTCTACAGAATACTCGCCCAACAGTTATCACCTGCTCCCGACCTGTCTATTGTGAAACAGGGCAGCCTGCTTCCCGAAGAATGGCCGGTTGTGCTGGATAAAATCTTGTCCTACCGCAAGAAAGTACAGTCCTTCACCATTACCGACGGTAAAACGTCCGTCATCTGCGTGTCGGATGTACCCGACCTGTACGACCGGATTACCGCCACCGAGCTGGGCACCATTATCCACCTGCTCGGCTCCAGGACGGTTTTTAGCCAGAACCACAAGGCCTACATCCTGCACGTGGAAGATTTTGCCACCCTGAAGCAGTATGACGAGCATCTGCGCGAAATTCGGGAAGCCGAAGCCCGCCGCCTTGCCGATCTGCACGACGAGTTGGCCGAATACCACAAAACCTACCAGGATTAACGGCATCGGATGCCTGGCATCGCCCCACATAGCGGCCTGTACTTCGGGACATTCAACCCGGTTCACACCGGCCATCTGATGATTGCCCAGGCGGCGCTGCGCCAGTTCTCAAGCAATCTGAGGCTGGAGCGCATAACGTTCATTCCGGCGGGCAACCCGCCCCATCGTCACCATGAAGCGGATCTGCTGGACGCCCGGCACCGATTCAACATGGTTCAGCGGGCCATGGCCGACAACCCGGCGTTTCAGGTCTGCGATATTGAGCTGAAACGGGACGGCAAAAGCTACACCATCGATACATTGCGGCGCCTGATTGAACAAGGCCTGGTGCAAACGCCGGTACCGCTCATCATCGGCTCGGACGCACTGGCGAACCTGGCCAGTTGGCGAGAACCCGAAGCCTTGATTGAGGCCGCCTGCTTTTTACAAGCGCCCCGACCGGGCGTACCGGGCGTGGAAAGTATTGAGCTGAACGGCCGCACCGTTCGCCTGAATACCCGCTTTATTCTGATGCCCATGTTGTCCATTTCCTCTAGCTGGGTGCGGGAAATATTAAAAGAGCTGCCCGCCCAAGCCACAGACGGACTGCGCTACTTCCTGCCGGAGCCGGTTCGGCGCTACATTCGGGACAACGGGCTGTATGGTTCCCAGCCCTCGCCATTTTAAACAGTCTGTAAATTTACTGTAAATTTGTGTTACAGAGCAGGGCCGGGGATTTAAACTTTTTGCGCGAATGGCCGATACCCCTTCTAGCAAACACTGCGAGGGAATATCGTCCGTGATACGCAACACCCAAGCCAAGGCACAAGCGGTTCGCCCAAAACACCAGCGGGCCTGCCACCGGGGACAAAACCTGGTGGAACTGGTGCTGACCCTGCCGTTTGTGGTGGTCATGCTGTTTTTCATTATTGAGTTGGGCCGGGCCTGGATGGTGTACGAGGGTGCCAAAATGGCCGCACGGGACGGGGCTTACACGGCCTCCATTTACCACAACGCCAAAACCGGGCAAACCCAGCTCGATAACAAACTTTCCGCCGCCGGGCTAACCGTAAAGACGGCCACCGTCAGCCAGGTACCCAACCAGCATGCCTATCAGGCGGATGTAACCGTAACGTTTTCGCCCTTTTTCGGCAGCCTGAGCATTCCCACCATTTCCGGGCCGATTTCCATCATCCCATCCCAGTTCGATGTAACCTACAAGGCCATCACCGACGTATCGGTGTACTAAAAGAGAGGGGACATCAATCGATCATTCAGCAAACGATTCAAAAAGTCGGCCCAGAGGCAATTGAGCTTCGGCCCTAGCTGGCTTTGGGCTCGGTGACGTGTTGTTCGCACAGGGCGAACAGCTTGAGCTGCACGTCCACAATCTGAAAACCCCGTTCGCGCGCCAGATCCTCAGACAGCCGAATGATCTCCTCGCTCTCGAATTCCTCTGTTTTTCCGCAATCCAGGCAGATAATGTGATGATGCGGCGACTTGGGGTTGCGGGCCAGTTCGTAATGCTTGTGGTCTTCGGCAAAATCCAGTTCGCGCAATACGTTCAGCGAGGCCAGCAGCTTTAAGGTGCGATACGACGTCGCCAAGCTGATGTCGGAGTTCTCCGTCCGCAGCGCCTTTTGCAATTCCTCGGCGCTAAGATGCTCCCCGGCGGGAAGCTCGTAAAAAATATCCAGAATTTTTTCTCTTTGCGGCGTCAGGCGGAATCCTTTCTTCCTGAGGATGTCCGAAAGTTCTGCGCGGGTCTGTAGCGATTCAGCCGGTTCTTGGCCAATCTTCGTTTTTTCAGGCTGCATTTCTTTTTTCACCGATTTTTTTGTAGAATATAGCATACACGCAATGCTCTGAAACTAGCAACGCTGTGGAATATGCTATGCAACCCGTAAGAAACCACACATAGCGCAATTCCGCAAGCGCCCGGGGCAGCGTAAAACAAGGCCATGCCATTGTCCAGGGCCACTTACAGCACTATCCGCATCCGTGAAACTTACAGTCGCCCAGCACCGTAAAGAGATTGCGGGCCAAGCTTAAAGGCAAATCCCATGCAGCTTCAAACCGAATTGTTATTCATCCTTCCCAACCTGGGCTTACCGGAATTATCGCTGATTGTCCTGCTGGTGCTTATCCTGTTCGGGCCGGGCAAACTGCCGGGCGTTATGAAGTCGCTGGGCGACGGCGTCAAGCAATTCAAGGAAGCCGCCAACGGCTCCAACCCTAAAGTGGCCGAAACCTCGGAGCATAAGCCTGAATAGGGCCAGCCTGCGCTGAAAGCCACGCCAATTCCAATTTTTGATCTGTCGTCAAAACACCCGGATTGCCAACTTCTGCTCAATAGGTTCTGGATGATGATGATGGGGGAGCGCACGTGAATCGGAAAGCGACTCAAACAGCCGTCTTATTGGTTTCGCTGGGGCTTGTAGCCGGAATCGCCGTTCATCAGGGCGTCCCGCTGTTGATGAACCTCATCGACAAGGAGGCGCTCAAGCAGTCGATTGAAGTGGGATTGCATGAATCGACCGGGGTCAATTTCCGCATTCGGGAACTGACGCTGGAACCCACGTTGTTCCAGGGCATCCAGGTGAACCTGAATACCAACGCCATTACGGATATGCGCAAAAATGCGCTGGGCAGCATTGAGAATATCACCGTCCAGATTCGGTATCTGCCCATCCTTACCCGGCAAGTGCCGGAAATCGCCAAGATTCACCTGAACCACGTGCGTATTCCCATCGGCAAGGCCAATTTTTTCAGGGAAATCAAGCTGAAACTATACAAACCCAAGCAAACCGGCTTTTTAAAGCCCGCCGAAATGCACGATACCGAAGTGCTGCTGAGCGACTACCTGATTGAGGACGTGAAACTGGCCGGAACCACCCGCAAACTGCTTCCCACGGTGCAACGCTTCCGGGTGGAAGGCAAGCAAATATCCATCCGCCACCTGGAATCCAGCAAGCCTGTTTCCGTGCTGGGCAGCGGCGCGTTGGCGTACCTGCTGAGTTCCGGTTCCCGTAACGGGGCTTTAGCGCACCGCACGCTGGGCAGTTACCATTTGCTGCTTGAAGTCCCGCAGGCAGCATTAAAGAAAGGCAAGTTGACCGCAGAGGCGCTGGGCCGATTAGTCTTGCAGATGCAAGGCCCGGGCCTCAACCTGGATTTAAAATACCGTCACCCGAACAACCAGGCCGGGCAGGGAAGCATACAAGCCAACCCGCTGGATTTGCAACTGGCTCAAACGCTCTCCCTGCAACTGGGCGATACCTTTGGCCTGCCCATCCCCGCAGAGCTAAGCCGCTACTTTGCGCGCGGCAATGCGCTCATCGCCAACACCCGCTTTACCATCGATTTTTCCAAACCCACCCCGCGCGTTACCGGCACGGAAGGGCTAATTAGCCTTGATGGCGTGTCCCTGGCCCAGGCCGGGCAATGGCCGAACCCCATGATAGAGGGCGTCCACGGAGACATTCAGTTGAAAGGCCAGGAAATTCGCTTGCCCAACCTGGATTTCCGGCTGGGGAACCTGCCGCTAACGCTGCAAGGCAATTACCGACTGGATACCGACCAGGTGGACGCCGTGTTGGTCGGCAAAGGGCTGCGGGTCAATTCGCTGCGGAAAAACGCCGCCCGGTTCGCCGCTTCGGGAGATCCGCTGCAAGGCCGCAACGTGAAAGGATTAATAGATGTTTACGCGCATCTTTCCGGCACCGGGAAAAACCCGCGCTATAAAGGCTTAATCACCATTCGCAACGGCAGTTTCGAGGACGCCTCCCAAGGCTTGCTGGCCCAACACGTCAACGGGCAGGTCAAATTTGAAGGCTCCGGGTTGCAACATCCGTCGCTGCGTTACAGCGGCGACCTTCAGGTGCGAAACGGGCAACTGGTCAGCCAGAAACAAGGCATCCAGGTGAATCGCTTCGACGGGAAAATTGCCTTCAGCGGCCAGCTTTCCCCGCAGGATAAAACGGCGGCACTCCCGCGTTACAACGGGCAAATCGAGGTGCAGGACGCCCGTTACCAGGATCCCAAAACCGGCTTGCTGGTGCAGGGGATTCGAGGCTTGCTGCGCCTGGGGGACAACCTGATTCACGTTGACCATTTCCGGGGCTTGCTCGGCAGTTCCGAATTCCTGGCGGACGGCGACATCCAGCCCAACCTGGCCCATCCCGAACAGTCCGGCTATCGGCTTCGGCTACGGGGCAACCATATACAACTGAAAAACTTCAAGAACGAGGTGCTGGCCAAACTGCCGCAAGCCCATGCCCTGCTGGCCCAGTTGAATCCGTATAGCGGCGAGGCGAACCTCGACGTAACGGCCAGCACCGGCTTACAGTTTAACGGGCGATTGGATGTCAATTCACTGGGCATTCACGCGGCCCAAAGCGGTACGCCCATCAAGGCTCCCCATTTGGCTGTGCTGTTCAATAACCACAGC
>CABHPA010000024.1 GCA_902168245.1 Candidatus Melainabacteria bacterium | reverse complement strand
TAAATCCACGACATTCTGCCAGGGGATTGGTGTTTCAACCGCAGGAAAGAAGGGAAGCATGGATTGTTGCGACGGGTGGTACACTTTTACATCGCCACTCTGGTACATTTTTATCTTGCCAAATACACATATTCCCTGACTCTGCATTCTGAACCAGTGAAGGCGTATTCATCCCGCAAGCAATCATATATTCGTTTGGCAGTATGCTGTTGCTTTCTCGGGGCAGCTTCATCCTGGCCAAGCCAGGCTTCAATCAGTGGAATCACTGGATCCAGGACAGGTTTGCGTTTAGGCTTTCCAAACGGTACTGGGATGGCAAAGATGCCATCTCCGACAGAATTCTCCTGACTGTATTCCGGGCAATCCCCAATTCCCTAACGATCTGGCGAATACCCTTCTGGTCTCGGTAATAGGCTTTGCGAACGGCTTCGTGAATGTACACGCTCTTCATCCCTGCTGGCCCCTGCCTCTTAACTCTTGTCACTCAAGCCTAGAGCGGGCGCAGGGGTGGGTCAAAATATCTTCGCCGTTTTTACTCTAAACGGGTCAATTTAAGTATGCCGTTTCCACACTCTAGAGATTCTTCGCAAAGAAAGCAAACGGTAATGGACTTATCGGTAGCGACTTACAAGCAAAACCTGTAATCAAAGCATTTCTGGCCAGGAATAGCTGCAACTGAAGGGGATAATTTGCGGAATAAGTTACGGATGAAATTTGGGCGGATACAGCAACCGAGCGCCGGGATTATTGACAGTCAGTCGGTTAAAACGACTGAAAAAGGGGAATTCACGGCTATGATTCCGGCAAAAAGGCAAAAGGCCGGGAACGTCATATTCTGGTGGATGCCCTTGGTTTGATTCATAGCCTGGTGGTGTATGCCTGAAATATTCAAGACTGGGATGGAGCCAAACTCCTACTTTGGCCGGTAAAAATACCCTGTCACGCTGTATGCTCAAACGGCTCGCACTTTTTAGGCAGTTTCCTAGCAAATAGGGCAAAAAATAATTGAGAATAACTTGTTTCTCTGTGTTCCAAAGTATATTCCGGTCTTTGGTCTTATCTCCTTATTTGAGCCTGTTTTTTGGAAAACACCAGGGTTTTGATACCAAAGCAACCCATAAAAATAAGCCCAAGACATGCCACAATGGCTGCCCCGGTAGGCAGATCATAGGCATAAGAGCTGTATAACCCTGTCAGGCTTCCCAAGGAGGCAATGATAAACGCCATGAAGAGCACCAATCCAAAGCGTTGGAATAAAAGCAACGCACAGACCGCCGGAACGATTAAATAGGCAAAAACCTGTAGTACACCCGATGATCCGACCGCACTGGAAATCACCAACGCCAAACTCAGGTAAAACAGGATATTCCAGCGGTTCATAAGTGATGGCCCCTTACCGTCGGAATCCTCTCCCTGAATCATGCTTTGGCATTTGAACTGCTTGTGGAAAATGAGATGCAACAGGCCTACCGCGCCAAAAACAACCACCATTTGGATAATTTGGGACTCGGTGACCGCCAGGATATTGCCAAACAGGATTTCGACAACATCGGAATCCCCATGTGGAACCTTGGCCATCATCAAAATAGAAAGCGCGGATGAGACCGCATATATGATGCCGATGATAGCCTCTTGCGGCACCCGCTTGTCGTTAGTCTGTATCAGGGAAATACCGAATGCGCCCACCAGGGTGAACAGGACGGCGAACAGGCGCGGATCGTTGCCGCTCATTAAGGCAAAAGCCACACCCACCGAGGAAATTTGCGCCAGCGCGAGATCGATGAAAACGATCCCGCGCGTGACGACATGAACGCCGAAATAAGACAATATACCCGCCAAAAGCAGACAAGCGATTAAGCTTTGTAGCATAAACGGTTGCTGAAACATTTCTAACATGGGTGATAACTCCTGGTTTATAGATTCTTCAAAAGTGCGCTCAACTGATAATCGAACAAGCCGAAGTAATCGGTTACCTCTGGTGTGCCGCCGACGGAAGGGGGCAATACAACAACTTTGGCGCCGATGGCTTTTGCCACCATATCAGCCGACTGCCGGTTAAAATAAGGTTCCATAATAATCAGTTTCACATTCTGGTTTTTCAGCTTGGGAATCAAACCCGCCAAATATTTGGCCGAAGGGGGGATACCGGGCTGCGGTTCGATAAAGCCCACTACGTTCAGGCCGAACCGATTGGCGAAATAAGGCCAGCTTTGGTGGTAAGTCACAACATGAAGCCCCTGCAAGGGCTTGGCTTGTTTGACCCAGCCGGTCAATTTTCCAGCCAGACGTTTCAGGAAGATCTGCCTTTGTTGCTCAAAATAAGCGCCGTCAGCAGGATCAACCCGTTTCAGGCCACTCACGATATTGGCGCTGATGTATTTGGCATTCACCGGATCCAGCCAATAGTGCGGATTGCCCAGGCCATGCACGTCGCCCATGGAGCGATCCACGCGCCCCACTGGAACGCCCAAAGCAGGGACGCCAACCGAAGCGTCTACAAAGCCCGGCGAGCCACGGAAAATCCGGCTATTGCGGGAGCTGTCCATCAGGGGCTGCAACCAGGGCTCCAAGCCCATCCCAACTTGCACCACCATGTCGGCCCCTTTAAGTTTCAAGATGAAGCTGGGCTTGGGCGGCACGAAGTGAGGATTCTGATATCCTTTACCTATTGAAAACACCTCCACTTTATCGCCGCCGACTGCGCGAGTAATCGCCGCCAAATCCTCTAAAGAGGTGACGACTTTGATTTTATCAGCAGCCAAGGCTGGGAGAGGCCACAATAAGACAATATGAGCTAGCAATAGAAACAGAATCAAGGTTTTGAGAGGGAAAGCGCTTAAGCGTTGTTTCAGGATTCGCATGGATTTTTCCTTTTTCATCAGTAGGGGGTTAAAACGTATGCGGCGGGTGCAGGCCCAGAATTACGGAGTATTGCAGCCAAGCCTGGTCACTGGCCTGAACGCGCCCGTTGCCGAAGGTATGCTTGTATTCCAGTCGCCATCGGGCAAATTCGCTTTGCCATAAGTCCACGTAAGGGGCTACGGCCATTTCGGTCGCGTTGGCGATTTCGGGTAATTGCGTGTAGTCAACCCGAACCCCGGCACTCCATCGGTTGTTGAGCTTGGCCTCCATGAACGAATAGCCGCCCCAAAGGCGATCGTTCATCATGCCGGGTGTTTTGTTCTGGGCCGCCATCAGTTCGGTTTGCCAGATGAAAGCCTTGAACTGACTGGGTGGAATCCATCGGTAGGTAATATCCAAACCACCCACATTGGACAAGCGGGTGACAGTATGGCCGGATGTAGGCCCGGCCGCCGCGCTTACCCCCAATTCCAGGGTTTGGGTTTCGGACAACTCGAAAAAGTTCTTCCAATGACTGATGAGCAATGGCCGGTTTAAGATATTCCTGCCGAATAAAGGGCCGCTTTCACCGTTGGCCACCTGCACATCCAGCGAGGAAAACCAGGGAGTTGGAAGGATGCGGCTCAGGGCGACGCCGGTTTCCACCAGACCTTCGTCCCCGAAGAAGTGCCGGTAGACGTTGGGACGATCCGTTTGGGGCAGGTCGTGGGTGTGAATGGTGTTCAGTTTACCAAAGGGGCTGCGCATTCTGCCGATTTTGGCCTGCAAGCCACCGGGAAGGCTTAATAAGGTAATATAACCTTCTTCCAGCTCCAGGCTCTCGTCTTCGGGCTTGGAAAAAACGAAAGTCCCCTTGGTGTAGGGATCAATCGCAGCGGAGAAACCGAATTCGGTTTCCCGTACCGAAAAGCGGTTACGCCCTGTCATGTTTTTCCGATTGGCATAGTTGCCAACGAAGTCCCCGGTGACCATGATATCGGGGTTCATGCTTTGTCCCAAGCTTCCAAAGGACGTATTGAAAGGTTGCGTGGCCGTGTTCAGTATGGATCGTCCGCCAATGCCGATGCCCCCAGACAAGATACCGCCTTGCGGAACGGCTGCGGGAGAGACGGTATCCGCATCATCTCCGCTAAAAATCAGCGTTTCACCGATATCCTGGTCATCCGGATCGACCGGCTTATCGACAAGGCCCGCAGGTTGGGCGGAACCGCCGGACATTTTGGATATTTGGGCGGACAGTACCGTGATAGTTTCTTGCAACTTACGCATTTGGGAGCTGTATTCCCGTTGCATCGCGTCCATCTGTAATTCCAGCGCCTTCAGCTTATGCTCGGTGGTTTCATCCGTCGAAACGGGGATAGAACCAGGCGATTTGGGCTGATGGTCGGATAACACTCCAGGTTCGGAGGGAATAACCAGATCGTCCGCCGCATTGCTCAGCGGGAGCAAGAAGAGGAGCGACAGGCCAATTAATGTGCTGGCATGCTTCAGCAAGCCAGACAGGAAGACATGGGAAAACCTCATGACGTCTCCTTAAAAAGTCAGTTCGTGCAATTAGCTCTGTGGTGAACTGACAGGAGGCGCACGTGAGTCATCGGTTCTCACCGGATATACTGGATACCGCTCGTAAAAAATATCCGAAGGGTCGGCTTTCGCAAACAAAGGCAGCCAGGAAAGTGAATTGGGCTTGAGGGCCGCATTTCCCCCTAACTGCTTACACACTGGGCAGTTTGTCTGGAAATCATCTTGCAGGGACAACGTTTGTACCTGCGAGGATTGTTTGGCAAAAGACTTAAAACCGATGTCGGCATGGGCCAGAATGGGGTGCAGCAGGAATAAAATATAGCAAAACAACGCCAGCACAATCACAACTGGCCTTAGGCCAGTTAAGGATTTCCATGCAGTAGAACGTATTTGAAACATTGTTAGGATTAATCATACCGCAGTCGTTCAATAACACCAGCCCTTTTCATGAAGTTCATCAGAAGCCCCATTGGATTCCCACCTGGCGCTGCGTATCCCCTGGCGGATGCGATATGAACTGTTCCAATTCTGTCTCGTAGTAGCGAACCAGATAGCCCATCAGGCCTATCCCCTCATATTACCGGCCTATGCAGGCACAGTGTCCGCTAGTAATGGCTTACGGCTGTAGGCTTCCAGATTTCAGAAAGCTTTTTAGACAACATACCCTGGGCTTTGATTCTACATTGGTCCCATTGGCAACGAAGGCACCAAAGAGTTTCTCAACAATGTCACCAGGCAACACGACTGGCGAGAAGCCAACTTAATTCACGGCTGTAGTATTAGGAGGATCACATAGTTATTGAATAGGCAGATCGACTTGAAAATTTTGCCGATTGGTTTGGCCTGGCTGGATAATGACTTGATGCAAAATCTTTTCAGAGCTACTCAAGTAGGGATGATGGACACTGATGTTGTAACCGCCCGGCGGAAGCATAAGACGGTAATGCCCCTGTGCATCTGGTCGGCTGGTTAGCCATTGATTCATGCCATAGAGCTGTGCGGAGATGGTTATATCGTTGAGTGCATCCAGAATGAGCGGACAAGCCACGTTGGGCTGATCGGCAGGACATTTCGGATGTACGGTTATATTGCCTTCCAAGTAGCCGTTGGCCTTTGGGGTTGATTCATTTCGACTCGGCGGGAGTCGGTAAGGTCTCTGATTCGGCCATAGGGAAACCCCAAACCAACTGCCAAACCCGCTATTATGCCCTCCCCAATTCCAAGCACCAAAGCCCACCCCAAACTGGGCGAATGCTGATAAATTGTTGGCCAGTAAAGTGAGGAGCAGGCCAAGCATGCAAACGATTTGCCATTTCTTCATGAGTCAGGCCCCTTTACCCTGTTAAAGAGTAATTTGACGGTTTCCTAGGGGTTAGGTTCTTGTGAGGGGGAGAATCAGGACACAGCAGTTGATGCTAGAGAGCTGCATATGTTTTTGGAAGTGAAGTCGCATTTTAAGGATTGGATCAAAAACCGCATCTCAGATTGCGATTTAATCGAGAATGTGGATTATGCGACTTTCGGTAAAAATTTACCGCAAGGTTGCCCCTCAATCGAGTACGCTCTAACCCTCGACGCAGCAAAACACATCAGCATGATCGAGCAAGGGTAAACAGGCGGTGTTAATCCATAAAGCGACTTTGGGTTAAGAGCTATTTTATAGTTTCACCAGATTTGGAAACATTAGAAATGCTTATATTTTCGCTCAAACTTGTCTGATCCTCTTGAGATAGATGAGTTTGTAGCTCTACTACAAGCCTAAAGCCGCCCTTGATCCACTCCTGCTCGATAATTTTGTAGGGAAGTCGCTTGACTAGCAATTCGTCCTGCCATATTTGAATTGCCTCATCTGCACTGTGAGCTTCAATCATATGATTAGACTCAGAGCGAACGGCAATCCGATATTTAATTTTTTTATCCTGAGTCATTGATGTTTCCTTAAAAGCTTCAAAAGGAAACCTCCTTCAGTTTTCACCGAAAGAGGTTCTTTAAAGTGACTTTCATCACTTCAGGAATAAGAATAACAGCTTGTGAGTTTGAGTAGAATTACTCAATTGTTTATAGTTTGCATACCTGTCTGGGTAAGGAACTCATCCAGAAATTGCGCTGTTTTAGTTCTCCATTTATTTTGCTAATCCCATCTCTTCATAGCCTCAATAAGCTCCTGTTAAGCAGTCAGACAGGACGACAGGTCTAACCAGCTTTCCTAGGCCGCCCTTTCGGGATTGTTAGCGAGACCCCACGCTCCTCGGCTAATGCATAAACGGCATCTGGGTACTTACGAAGCAGCCGAAGCACCGTGTCTACCACATCAGACTGGATAGACAGGCCATTCTCCCAGCGATAAAAAGACTTGGGGTTCAGATTCAGGATTTTTTCCAGACGTTCCTTGTTAATGCCCAAGGCTTCCCGCACCTGCCGGATTTCATCAGCAGACAAGAGGTTTTTAGCTGCTCGTTGAGCCTCAATCACCTTTATCTCAAATGCCTTGATTTGCTCCGGTTCTAAATAACGTTCCTGGCAATCATCACATTCCAGGCATTCCACCTCATGCACTGTAACCGCCGGTTTAGTGGCTGAGGCAGGGACTTCCCATTCAGGCACAACAGCCAGCCGGGTAGAGCCTCCGCAGATAGCGCAGTCTCCAGATGTTTTTTGTTTGGCTTGTTTGCTCATGACTTGCTCCTTCCGGTTAGGCATTGTGGAAAGAAATGACGACCGCTGTGTCTTTCCCTTTTGGGGTGACAATGTTCAGCTTGATATAAGCCAAGCGGACTTGTCTATTGACCAGAATCCTCTTTTTATAAGCATCTTGCCACTGATCCGGCATTTTTTCCGAGGGCATGGTCTTATCCAGTTCTTGCAACTTCAAACTCAAGACCTCTTCAAGGATTTGCTCGGCGGTAAAATCAAAATCACTTTGAGCATCTGTTAAAGCCCACACGCAAGGTGATGCGATAGTTTCCGCCCCGAATCAGTTCTTTAATCTGTTTGAGGTCATGAGTGGGCTGCATATTTAAATGGTGCATTCAGTGAACCTATTTTTCAACCCTTTCATGCTAACCACCTAATCCCAATTTTTCATGGCTTCTATAACTTCCTGTTCAGCCGTCAAGCAGTAGCTCATGGTTGTCTTGATATCCGAATGCCCGCAAGACCGTTGCAGGATAACCAGCGGACGGCCTTTATTGGCGTTAATGGTTACAAAAGCCCGGCGGAGAGCATGAGGGGAAACGGTTACACCTGCCAGCTCTCCCAGACGTTGCAATCGCTGGTACAGGCCGCTTCTATCCATAGGCTTACCCTTACGGTTCAGTAAGAGGTGTTGATGTTCACCACCACCAGGCGCTTCTGCTTTATGAGCTTGCAAAGCCTCCAGTAAGCGGGAAGAGATGCCAACCTTGCGAGTTTTGTTACCCTTTCCTAGTCTAACAACAAGCCAGCCGCTTTCCATATCGATATCACCCCAACGGAGGGAGCAGGCTTCAGATGCTCGCAGGCCGGTGTTCATGAGCAAAAGCACCATGAGGTGTTCTTGTGTGGTTTCACAGACATCCAACAAGCTTGCAATGCCTGTTTCATCTACAACTAACCGTTTGGGAGGCAAGTGGCGTTTAGAATAGAGGGCTTTCATCTCTTCAATAAAGCCTTCATCCAGCACCCCTTCTTAAATCAAGAATCGGCCAAGGCACAAAATAGCTTTGTAGTAATGCTCCCGCCTGGCAAAACTCGCCGCAGGGATAGCCATTAACTCCTTTTTCAGGTTGAACGTGCTGACTGCCCGGTACTTTAAGAAGTAAAGCTCACTATAATGGCAATAATCATCAATTGTCCGCTTGCTAAAGACCTTGCCAGTCAGGGTTCCTTTGGACATAGCCTTAACCCATCCCGGTAAAAGCTCACTGTGGCCTTTCTGTTTACTCTTTTTTGTGGCCTCAAGCTTATAGAAGCAATTAGTTCCAAAGCCTGCGGGCTTATCAAATAGGTGATTTTCTTGCCGTAGGGCTTTGCTGTTGCTGCAAGTTTGCCGGATTTACACCAGCCTGTTACCGTTTTGGCATCTATTCCAAGCTTTTTAGCGGCCTGCGGTACAGTCAGGAAGGCTCCTGAAAAATTCCCGACTTTCTCCCGACTTTGAGACTTTTTTGAGGATTTTCTATCCTCTGTTTTTTCATCTCCACAAATTAAAACAGCCCCCGGATTCGGTTGAATCCCTTGGGACTGTGAAGGTTCACCCTGAAATAGGGTGGTGGAGGCGACAGGAATTGAACCCGCGACATCCTGCGTGCAAAGGCTGCAAATTATTGCCGTTAGATTGGCATTTTGTAGACTTATTTGGCATATAGGGAACTCCTTCGATTTATTTAATTGCGGAAGTTTTGCTTAAGTTCCTTCAACATAGCCCATCTTCAAGCAAAAGAAACTTAGTTATTTGTTGATCAAGTTTTTGTAGTAGTATGTTGTTTGTTGTGTATTGTGCCGATACCTTTTAAAAGGCTGGTGCCGGTGCTTGCTGATTCCCAAAGTCGTCTGACTGCTATCGAAAGAGAGTTAGCTATGAGCTTATTAAACATCCCTCTTGCTGATATTACCGCTGATACTATCAAAACACTTCTAGAATCTGACCCAGGAACCAACAAAGAAGGTTTGACATTGGATTTTAAAGCGGAAACCCAAGTGGGTGACGAAAAAAGCAAGCAACAGATGCTTAAATGGGTTGCCTCATACGCAAACACAGCAGGCGGTGACTTGCTTATAGGCATTAAACAAAGCGGAACTGACTACGAAGTAGTAGGTTTGGACGTATCAGTAGACTCGGATAAGCTCCAGCAACAAGTGAGCAACATCGTAAATCTCAATATTGAACCCCGGCTATCACGACCTGTGGAATACAAAGAGCTTGCAGTAGATGGAAAAAGGCTTTTGATTGTTAGAACGCATCAGAGTTTCAACAAGCCACACGGTGTAAAAG
>CABHPA010000023.1 GCA_902168245.1 Candidatus Melainabacteria bacterium | reverse complement strand
GCAAATCACGAACTGCATGTTGGCGACTCGTACCATAGTTGCCGACGGCAAATAAATCTTCCACCAATAACCATTCAGCATCGCTTAAATCGCTTGAATAGGGCATACTCACTCCTCCTCTATCCAAACATTATCCACAAACTACCTTGTCTGTGAATACAGGCTCTAAGACCTTGTTATCACTGGAAGAGTATGTGTATTCCAGTCCTTCAATCTCATTGGCATGAGGTTTTGCCACCACCGTATAGTCAACCGACAAATCCCCTGCTTTCGGCAATGCTTCCAGTGGCGTCAAAACTGCCGTGTAAACCACTTCCTTCGCCAGCTCCCTGGTTAGTTGGTCATGTGAGAATAAACCCAGACTCTGAGAGGCTTTTACGCAACTAAAACAGCCTTCTGTCAGGAGCAAGGCTAGTGTAATACAACTCAATCTTTCCGTAACCAGATTATAACAGTCTTTCCAAAAGAAGAAAAGCGATATTCCTTGCCAATCTCCAATTCAACGTTTTGCCTACAATCCCTGACAGATCCTGGCTCCAAAAATAGCTACAGGCAAGGTAAATTCAACAATTTAACTGGCCCTGCGTAACTCCTGATAAATAATAAATAGCCATTGCATAAGTTGACCCCAAAGACAAAGACTGTTGAGTAGCTGCCTTTTATCAGAGAAAGGCACTGCTTTTATCCCTTTGAAGGATTAACCGGTATCAAATACAGTAGAGGGGATCCAAAATTCTGAAATAAACGGTTAGTTTCAGTTAATCATTTGGGCAGTTATTAAAGTTTAGCTTTTATAGTAACAATCTTGTGGATGATATCCATATACGTGGCCAAAGGCAGGTAGATTGTAGAAATGGGAGAGGTTCACATGCGTATTTCCAAAGAGAGCTTGGGGTTAGTTGTATTAGCGCTCAGTGTGGGGTTATTTCCAGCTCAAAGCATTGCCGCTAATCCGATTAACAGTTATAACGATGGGCGGATTATTCAAGGGGGCACTTATGCCAATACGGTAGATGGTAAGACTACCTTTACCAATTCATCGGGCGGTGGTCTATGGCTAAAAGCTGGTAGCACTTTGCGGGGTGTAGAGGTGAATTCTTCTGGTGTAGCAACGAACAACGGTGGGACTTTGCATCTCTACGCGCCTGATAATGTGGTGCGGGTGGATGGCAATATTAATGTCAATGCCCTTCAAAATGGTCAGGGTACTTATCTGGGCAATGGCGGCAAGGTTTTTATCGACTCCGGGTATCTCTTCCAGAACGGGAATATCTTTGCCAATGGGGTTAATGGCGGTTTGGTGCAAGCCAATGTAGGCGCCATGACCTTGGGCGCTGGGGCTCAGATCCAAGCCAAAGGATCTACAGGGGCCGGTGGTGTAGTTGCCATTAACTCAGCCGGGCCAGTGGATTTGCGTCGTAATTCGATGGTGGATACTTCCGGCAAAGTGGTGGGCAGTTTTGACACCAACCTGATCAATATTGAAGGGGGACTGGTCAATAACGAAGGGACGCTTCGAGCGGATGGGGTCAATTCTCGGGGTGGTAGTATTCGATTGGTAGCCAGCGGACAAAGTCCTTACCAGGAGATTAAGAACAATTTGCAGGCCGCTACTGCTAACCCGCCTGGGGACAATACAGCCCCAACTATTAGCGCAAGCGAACGCACGTTCCTCTTGCAACGTACCAAAGGTGTGATTGATAACCTTGAGGGTCAGGTTTTCCTTGCCCGAGACACCAGTTCTTCCACCAATCCAGCTTTCGTTTCGAACTTAAGCGTCAACGGCAATGGCGGTAGTGCAGGCCTCAATAATGACTATTCCCAAAGCGCTTCATCCAGAGCCGGAGATGGTGGTTCTATTATCTTAACAGCCATGCAAGGGATTCAAAACCTGGGGAATACACGAGCAAACGGGGCTTCTGGGTTTTCCGGAGCGAATCCCGTCAATGGAGGGAATGGCGGAACGATTAGCTTGGTCTCACAAGCGAACATCGCAAATATCCAAGGACGACTGGAGGCCAACGGCGGTAACGGGGGCCGCAGTACCTGCGCCAGTCTAGGGGGAAAAGGTGGCGATGGTGGTTTGATGGCCTTTAGTTACAACACAACCATGACCAATAGCGGTGGTATTTACGCCGATGGTGCGCTGGGCGGTAATGGCTCCAACCCTGGGCATGGCGGCAATGGCGGGCTAGTTGTTTTAAGCGGCAATAGCAACCCCACTGGTAATGGCAGCATTGATGTGATTGCCAGACCCGGCGGTAATAACAATCTCAATCTGGGAGGAAAAGCCGGAACCATTGTTGCTCCCAATCCCGGCACCTTAGGCCAAACGCAGGTTTATTTCCAACAAGGCTATGTCAATGGGCAACTGGTTCGAACCAGTGCCACTCAGCAAACTCAACCAGTTGAACTGCTGACCCACGCGGAAAACCTGATTCTGCTTACTAAAAACGGCGGCAATATCAATGTTTCAGATAATCTCTTTACGCGTCTACTTCAAGCTCGCATTCGCTCAGTCACTGATCCGACCGGTAGCTTGGGACAAGCGCAAGCAGATGTGATTAGTAAAAATACAGCCTCTTCGCCCTACGTTTACCGAAATCTCATTCTGGGTAGCAGTCGAGACAACCTGGCTTTGGACTTGAGTCATCCATCAGATAACGATGGCGGATTTGGAGATTATGAATTGGTTTTCCCTTCTCCTTTATCGATGGGTGAAGGTTTTAGCACTTTAAATACGTTAAATATAGTCAATGACGGTTCAGTTTCAACCCTATACCTATCATATGGTGGTGGCGGTGATACCCCCTATAAGCCAACGGATTTTTGGCTCATTGGACGAAACAGCAATGGCTTGGGAGGAGGACGAATTTCCCTCTTCGCCAATGGAAATGTGAATAATCTAAATATCTTTGGCACTACTGGGACTGCCAGCGGTGGGAGTGTCAATATTGCGGCTCTGGGCACCTTGGATAATGGTGCACGCTTGAGCACTGAAAGCCCCTTGCACGGGGGAAATATCATCCTAAAGGCCAGTAACGATATTATTAATAATGAACAAATCTATTACACGGTAGGCACGATGTCTGCCAATGGTGGTTTAATGGGTGGTACGATACAAATATATCCTCTGCATGATTTCAACTATGAGGCAGGTGTTTTTCAAACGGTAATAGAGGCTAACGGCGCACTTCAAGGAGGAGTGATTAATATTCGGGCCGGTCACAACAGTGTGATTGATGATATTCATGGTTTTGGGCCAAACAACCGCCTGGCTGCCAACGGTACTTCATCTACTTTGGGGCGTGGAGGCTTTATTCATATCAATGCCGGTAATAGCAATGTTCATGATGCACCTATTACTGCTTCCGGTGGGCTAGAAGATGGAACTGTGCTCTTCACGGTTGGAGAAAATTAAATAAATTAAGGGATGAATTTCAGCCGTTAAATATTATCCCGGTTCTGTCAAGAAAACTGTGTAAACGGCATCTTCTTTTTCCTTCAATTTAATCTGACAATCTTACCAGTTGGCCATCTTGGGAATCCGTTCTCATAGAGGATGGCCAGCTGGTTTAAGGGTTGTTTCCAGTTCTGAATCAGCATGGTCCATTTCCTTGGGCGAAATAATGATCAGACATTGGTAAATAACTGTGAGATGGAACTATTGGGAGCTCTGCAAAACTGCAACAGAACTAGATTCATGGATGTACTTCTCTATAAATCCGATTAAGAGTTAGGTTTAAATGCGTTTATCCTGGTTATGCTCACGTTTCAACCAGTCAACACTACAGTCTCATTAAATCCGCCGTACTTGAGGCTGGGCATTGCCCTTCTTGCTCCTTGCAAGGCATCCGGCCCATCATCATAGCAGGCCCTAAGATACCAATTGTTCTACCAGATGACCCGAATTACCAAAGAGAGGGGAGCCTTGGCTGAGTATGACCGCCTGGATGTCCTGGCAATGGCCGTTGCCTACTGGGTCGAGCAGATGGTCCGCGATGTGGATATGGCCATTGCCGACGAAAAAGGGCGCCGTCTTAAGGATGCCCTGGAGAATTTCATGGATCACGTTATAGGCCACAAACCCAAAAGTGATACTTGGATGGATATTTGAAATCTGTGGAAAAACTGAGAAGTCCTCTGCTACAGTAGATTCATGAGCCAGAAAAAGATTCTAGGCGGTGTTGTACACGAAACACCAGCCGACCTAAAACAAGCACTGTTATCCAATTCCAAAGCATTGGAAGCCTGGGAGGATATCATGCCACTCGCTCGTAATGAGTGGATATGCTGGATTGAATCCGCCAAAAAATCGGAAACCAGGACAAAGCGAATCAAATGGGGATGCGAAAATTTGGAAGAGGGAAAAAGACGCCCCTGTTGCTGGGCCGGTTGTCAGCATCGTTGAACTGATGCTTCATGGGTCTCTGTAACTGAGTCGTCCTTAAAAACCTGAAAAAGCCCCTTCAAGATGTGTAAGAATTCACGGCCTCGGCTTACACAGTAGGGATTGTGCCGCCGTCAATCATATACTCGCTTCCATTGATGGAGGCTGCACGGTCGGATACCAGAAAGGCAACCAACTCCGCCACTTCTTCTGGACGCCCAGGCCGTCCGATAGGAATACCACCCAGCGAGTCCATTAAGCCTTGACGCGCTGTATTCTCGTCCGTTCCAGAGGTTGTTGCCAGACGTTCAATAAGTCCTTGTGCTGCCGTCGTCTCAATGAATCCCGGTGCCACGGTATTGACCCGAACCCCTTTGGGTGCAACTTCATTGGAAAGACCTTTGCTGTAGTTGCTTAAAGCTGCTTTTGCCGCAGCGTATGCCAAGGTTGCTTCAAAAAGTGGCATGCGGCGCTGAATCGATGAAATATGGATAATCACGCCAGTACCGCGCTTTAACATTCCCGGCAAAAATCCCCGATCAAGCCGTACCGCAGCCAAGAGGTTTTGATTCAAAGCCTCTTGCCAATCCTCATCTGTCAGTGCAAGAAAGCCTCCGCCTGGAGCGGATGAACCGCCGACATTGTTGACCAGAATATCAATTCTTTCAAAACGATCCAGCACTTCATTCACGAGCTTGGTGGTCCCTTCCGCAGTCGCAATATCTGCTTGCACAAAGTGAACCCCGCTTTCAAGATTGTCGGACGTGGAACGCGCCGTGGTAATGACGGTCGCCCCAGAGCGATGAAGCCGTTCGGCAATTGCCTTACCCATTCCCTTGGTGCCACCAGTCACTAGGACACGTTTACCCTTGAATTCCTGGGTATCGTAGGAAAATTCAGCACAAGGAAGTTCAGATTGGGTACTCATGGCTGAATCTCTAATTTGGAAATCTTGTCGCCTTTCAAAGTGAAGTAATATTTGAATTGTAGAGGACTTCCTTCAAAATCGCCTGAAACGCTGGCTGTCACAAGCGTCCTATTCCCAGCTTCTTCCATGCCAAGCACTTCTACTGAAAGCTGGTACTGCTTGTTGAGCGTTTCCGCCCATTCTCGAATGGCCTCAATGCCTTGGAATGTCTGCTCTTCTCCCTCATCGAAAACGGTAGCATCGGCATCGAAACAAGCAACCAGGGCGTTTGTGTCATGCGCGTTTGTCGCATGAAAATAGGCGTCCAGAGGGGATGTCAGTATCATGATTGAATCCTCCTTTCTCATCAAAATCATTGTGAACTTGATATTTCTCATTGTATAAACTAAACTGAGTAAATGACAAGTACAGACAAAAAAGTAGGGTACTCACCTAAAGGTAAGTATGATGATATGACACCCGCCAAGGCGGCAAGTGGTGTTGAGGAAGTGCTACGGGTATTGGAAGGGCGCTGGAAGATGGTGATTATTTTTCACCTGTTTTCCAATGCCGTTCTTCGCTTCTCGGAACTCGAACGGGCCATTCCAGCCGTTTCACAAAAGATGCTGATCCAGCAACTGCGCGAGTTGGAGCGCGATGGGATCGTAGAACGCAAGGCATATCCTGAAGTCCCCCCGAAAGTGGAATACAAACTGACCGCCTGGGGAAAAGCACTCTGTCCCGCACTTGATGCGTTTTTACAGTGGGCTGAAAAACGACCTAGCTGACGTCGATATGAAAGTGGGGAGTGCCCAAAACCAGATAAAACCCTCTCCTAGAGAGGGTTTTATCTGGTTTTTGCTTTAAAGTGTGGAGTTTGATTTACTTTACTTTTTAAAAAAAATGGAGCGGAGGACGGGGCTCGAACCCGCAACCTTCTGCTTGGAAGGCAGAAGCTCTACCAATTGAGCTACCTCCGCATCCGAATACGTCTTCTATCATAACTGGGGAGAAACTGAGGAGTCCACCTCTTGACGAATGTTTAAGCGGGTCTATAATGAACATGACTTGTTAGTGGAAACTCCTGTCAGTACTGGGTTTTGAGGTTTTTCCCCTTTCGGAGCCTGCCTAATGGCAACATAGTTGGAAGGCAGGTACTCTACCAGCTGAGTTACACCCGCTTAGGCGAATCTCTCGAAAGATCTTACTATTTTTCCGGCAAGCCCTATGGTGGGAGCTGCGGGAGGAAAGTGGTCGGGATGACAGGATTCGAACCTGCGACCCTCTGCTCCCAAAGCAGATGCGCTACCAAGCTGCGCTACATCCCGAAAAGTAAGACCGATGAGGGATTGAACTGATCCTACAACAATGTCTGTTTCATGTCCATTCTCCAGCATCAATTCGTCAAAACCATCTGTTCCGCTTAAATCCCAGGGAGAGGGCCGACGATTGATGCCGACAGAAGCGGGAAACAGAAATCACACAGCCTGTAAACCGGAACACAATTGGTATTGTCTGTTCAGCGAATTCAACTGCTCTTCCAGCCGCTCCATTTTAAGGATCATGTTCTGCCATGGCCAGAACTGGACCAGGATTTCCACAAATTCCATTTCATTGCGAAGCCCTTGGATCTGGCTCTGCAACTTGCGCAGCTTTTTCTGCCGCTGCGCGTCAAACTGTTGTGAGGCGCTCATGGTTCAATCCCTCCTGAATTAGGCGGTTTTACATTCACTGCTTTCCTATTTTCCCTGGCATGATGAGATGTCCGGCTGGCTCCGCCTCGGCGAAACCCAGCGAGGTCAAGGATACAGAAAGAAAAATGATATACTGTATATAAAAATTTGAAATCCAATTAATTGCCTGAACGGCCTGCAACCCACACGGCGAGTAACAAATATTTACAATTACTGTTTTCACACTGCCTTTTCGCTAACGTGTGCTTAGGGGTAACATTTTATTTTTGATTGTTCGTTTTTCGAGGAGCGTTGAGGAGAGGAAATGCTTGGTTACAAGGGGCTTAGCAAACCTGGCATTGTAAATGAGGACTGCCATAAAAGGAATTTTCAGGGTAAGATAGAGTACCCTCCCCGGATGGAGGCGTTAGAGGAGTCAACCGAAGCCCGTCTGGCCTTTCCGCAGGGAAATTGCATTGGGGAAGCGAATCAAGGGTTGACTGGAGAGCCGGAGACAAGACACCCCATGGAAACCGTATGCCCGATTCGACTGAACTGCGTGGTTGAGGAAGGTCGCTTGCGCCTGCAACCGGATAACCTGCCCGAACAGTTCAAGATTATCGACACCAAGAGCGGCAACTGCCTGGGAACCGTCCGTCAACCCGCAGGCAGCACCCATCAGGTCGAGCTATTTTTCGGCAAAGGCGGCTTTATGGGGTTGATTACCTCGCCGCATGGGGCGCGCTACTTCGCCCTGCCCGGCTCCACGGTTCAAGTGCAAGGCACCGAGCTTTCCCTGGAAGGATGCGCCCTGAACGCGAATCCGGCCAAAAAGCCCGCCGGTAAAAGATCCGTTACGCCTCAATCGCATACTACCCAGGCCACCATTTTAGGCGCCGGGCTAGCGACCCGTTTTGAACGAATTTCCGGAGATAGCACCCAGTATTCTAAGCCTGCGGTACCGCTGGCAGGCGATAAAAGCGTGATTGAATGCATCGCCAACGGGCTGGTGTCCCATGGGTTTTCTCAATTGATTGTGAACACCTACTTCAAGCCGGAATCCCTGAAAGCCGGGTTGGCCCGCTCCCACGCCAGGCAAATCAGCTATATTGACGAATCGGAACCTTCCGGCACGGCGGGCGGATTGCGCAAAATGTTGCTGGATGAACGCTACGCCGGATTTCTGGACAAGACCAAGCCCCTGCTGGTGGTTCAGGGAGATTCCGTGACGGACGCCAGTTTTTCAGAGCTGATGGAAGCCCATATGGCGAGCAATGCCCTGGTAACGCTGGGTTGCCAGGAAGTCGCCGCGAAAGACGTGGATAAATTCGGCATTATCGTGACCGATCGCTCCGGGGCGGATGGACAATCCGGCAGAATTATCGGCTTTCAGGAAAAGCCCAAGGCTGAAGAGGCCAAGTCCCGCTTGGGAAACACCGGGTTTTACATTTTTTCGCCCCAGGCTTACCCTGTCATTCAGCAGGTTTATATCGGTTTACTAAAGCAGGCCCAGGAAAAAGCCAAAGCCGAGGGTAAGGCTATCCCGGCTGAGGTGACTTTGGACTTTGCCAACGACCTGTTCCCGGCCATCCTCAAGCTTAGCCAGGCCCAGCCGGAATTGGGAGCCTTCTGGGCGCAAGCGGTGGACGGATACTGGAGCGATATCGGCAACCCGGTGCAGTATCTGGAAAGCATCCATGACCTGTATGCGGGCAAGGTGGACATTCCGCTGCCGGAAGAGAGGGAGAAATACTACCGGGACGGCGTGGTGTTCTGGGAAGGGGCGGCGGAAATCGCCGAATGGGAAGGGGCTAGCCTGAAAGGCAACGTAGTAGTGGCCCTGCCTTTTGTCTCCTAACGCTGACGCATAACTTTACATATCAATCGGTACATTACAATCGGTGGGTTTGTTTATGGTTTCATGGCATCAAAAATTTTTGATTCGCGTTATTTACTGCATAAACAGGCTGCAGAAATTAGGTAATAGGGTCGATGTCCTTCCCATCCGGGGCTAGCAACCGGCTTGCCAATAGCCTCGCTCCCGAAAAACTGCGTAGACAGGGAAATCAACATCCCTTGGTTCAGCCTGCGGAATTCCATCCGGCGCAGCATGGCCTTACCCCTCTTGCGCCACCCAAATTTTCAGGCATTGGCAACCTGTTGAACTCCCCCAAGCTGCAAGACGCATTCTTGTGGAGCGAGAAAGAAGGCTCTTCCTCAATTCTGCTGCCGGAAAGCTCGGTGATTATAGGCCGTTCGGCGGCCTCTTACAAGCGGGATGGCTGGCTGGAGCTTCAGGAAAGGCTACCCGAAGAAGTGGCAGTAGCGGCCATATGGCTTTACGGGGTTGACAGCCTGCAAAAAATATTTGAGCGCAATTTAAAGGGCAAGCTGTTCCCCCGGTTCAACCATTTGTCCTCGAACATCGCCTGGAACCCGGCGGGTGGCAAACTGGCGCATGTGGATCTGACGCCGCAGGAAATGTTCGCTAAGGATCACCAGGAAATCAGCTCCCTGCTAAAGATAAAGTCCACGCGCTGGGTGTTCAGTGTGGGGTTGGCGCTGGGGCTGGTGGCATACGCCATTCCCAAGCTCAATCAGTGGAAAACCAACCTGCTTCTGCAATACCTGTCGCGGCGTAAACGACAGACGGAGGGTTCAAACGTCCAGTTTGGCGATCCTTCCGCCATGGCTGGCGTCCGCCACCCCCAACCGGAACCCTACGCAAAACTTTCCAATCGGATCCAAACTCGAATCCAGACCGCCTACCAGGCAGCCAACCATTTCAACCCAATCCAGTTTCCCACCCGCAATGGCAAGGCATTTAGCCACCAGCCCGCAACCGATTACCCGACATCCAATTTTCAGGCATTCCAGTACAACCCGACAACCCAGCCGAACGCGGCGGGAGGCCAGCATTTCGGAGGGGCGCTGCAATCGCAGGCGGCCTACCGCGAGAGAGGGCCGCAGTTTGGCGGACTGCCGGGCGGTTCGCTCATTCAAGCGTTGGGACACATGGTGGAACAGACGCCTTACGGCAGCATCCTGGTGGTGGACGCCGGGATTGCGGGCGGTCGGGGCTATGTGGCCAGCAAGCGCAGCCTGTTTGAAACGGCGGAAGTGATCGTGCGCGACATCGGCTCCTTGTACTTTTACATTCTGTTTGCGCCCCACATGATGAAAGCCCTGGGCGCATTGGCGGACAAAGCGTTCGGCACCAGCATCGGCCTGCAGCCCAAAGTGGCGGACGAGCTTCAGAAGCAACTGCTCCGGCAAGCTGGCGGCAACATGAATGTCGAGACACTGCGCCAGTTGCTCCAAGGCGCCAGCGAATCACTGCTTGCTTCCGAAGGTACCCTCAAGAAGGAAATGCGGCTTGCCGACGGGCAAGCCTTCCGCAGGGTGCTGGAGCAGGAGGCCAGGGTTTACCTGCCGGGTTCCAACCATGCGGGCGGCATTGCCCAAAAAGTGCTGGAGCATCTGCATACTGCCCCACAAATCAGCCCGGCGCATATTCAGGGCTTGCTGCATGATTTACAGCGCTCCCACGGCCCCTTTGCGGCCCTATCCGAACTGGAGCGCAAGAACCTGGGCATCGCGGTAAAGCAAGCGTTCCGGCACACGGCAGGCATTGCGCTGGAGGATCTGTCGCCCGACAGCATTCGGCGGCACCCGGCCTTCAGTGAAATGTTCGCCAAGCTGGAAAAATCTCACCCCCACGAAATCGGCCCGCTCACCGAGCGCATTCGGCGCATGGCCCGGCTGGACGCGTTGGATCAGACGCACTCCATGCTGCGGCGCAGCCTGAACGCCATGCGGGAAGCCTTCAAGGAATCCCCACAGATAATAGAACAGGGCCATCAGTTGGCGGATTGGATTAACCAGGCCGTCAATCGACGCCTGAGCCTGAGCGAGATGATCGCCGGGCATCCCGATAGCGTGAAACCGCTGATTGATGGGCAGTCCAAGCCCGATGCCCGCACCATTCGCAACCGGGTTCTGGAGATTATGGACAAGCTGAGCGCCAAGGCCGTGCCTGGCGCCCCGGAAAAAGCGCTGCTGGATCATTACCGCTCCGGTATTGGGGATTTGATGAGTCATGACAAAGGCCGCCTGTTCTCGCTGGCCATTGAGCATGACAACCCGGCGCTGGGCCAGAAGGTGCGTGAAATGCTGAAGGGCGGCCTGGAAAACGACAGCCGTTTCCTGAGCCAGGCGTTGGATATAGTGGGCCAACTGGAAACCGATTCCCGCAAGTTCAGCGGGCCGGAAAAAGCTGCCAAAATGCGGGAAAGCATTGTCAAATATTCTGAAGCACTGATGAACAGACTGCATGCCGCCACCGGCAAAATCAGCCTGCAACAGGAAATGGAGCAGTTCTACCGCCTGAACCGCAACTTGCATTACGGTGCCTGGACTATCTCGCTGGCAGGCACCATGCTGTGCCTGGGCTGGCTGGTTCCAAAAGTGCAAACTTCGCTGACCAAGCGCCTGACCGGCAAGGACAAAAACCCCGGCATTGCCCAGGCCGAAACCGCCAACGAAAAAAGCGAGGGCTCAAGCGGGACAGATGGGCAAACCGCGACTGGCAAAGCAGCTACGGAACCAGTCAAGGCCAATGCCTTTACGGAAACCGACAAACAGCCCTTTAGCAAGCCACTCCCCAGCAAACAACAAACCCATTACCCGCCCTTGTACCCACAACACTACAACCCACCGGCTATTTCCCAGAACGCCTGATCGGGGTGCCCCGGTTAACCCAGGCTGCCGGTAATCATCACCATGGTTTTGGGCTGAACCGGGTGGTCAAAGGCATCGCTTCCCAGGCAGCTCAGCACCAAAGCGCCGGTCAGCACGCTGAGCAAGGCCAAAACTTTCAGTATGGAAAAACGCTGCTGCTTCATCGAAAACCTGCCATTTCTAAAACTGTCCATTTATAAAAAAACAAGCATAAAATCAAAATTGCCTGACCGCTTCCAATTGTTAAGCGGCCACGCGAAATCAAAAGGACAGAATTGCACTTGAAAATGGGCTTGCAAAATGGCGCGCCCCGAACTTCACATTCAAAAGCGTAAGAAGAATAAATAAAAAAGCAAAACACCCCGAAGCCGGGATTTTGGAGACTCGAAAACAAAAGGCAGGAACTAACGGACAGGTTTTATGCGCAGGGCAGGGCGAAAGGATTGATCTTGCCATGCGACCTAGCTATACTATAACAAGTAAAGTAGATTAAATAAGGATACGAATACGTGCCCAAGACGGTGGATAAAATTTCGGAGCAGGCGGCAGAGCAATTGGCAGAACAACTGGGCGAAGAAACCATGAGCGATTCCGCATTGCAGGATGTGACCGAAAACCTGAACCGGCTGATGCATGCCGGGCTTTACGGTGTGGAATCCCCCATTGAACGCGCCATGGAACTGATTGGCGACAAGTATTCCTTCCAGATTATTCATATCCTTTACCAGTTTGAACGCCAGCGCTTTGTGGAGCTGGAGCAGCAAATCCAGGGGATTTCCCCCCGTACGTTGAGCGCCCGCCTCAAGCATCTGGAAAAGTTCCGCCTGATTAACCGGCACCAGTTCCCCACCATTCCCCCCAAAGTGGAATACGAGCTGACTGAGCGGGGCCGAGACCTGGCCGCCACGCTGGAAACGCTGGAAACCTGGGTTAATCGCTGGTACCCCTACACCCCCGCAGGCGCATAGGTTTTCATTTGGCAGGCTTATAAAATCGGTACCAATGCAAAATTGTCACCATACATGCATCCGGCTTTAGGGTCTTCTTTAATATGTCAGAAGGCTAGCGTTTGCTCACAATGCGATACGATATCTCTCAAGGCACTTCGCTTGCACCCCATTACGATATCCCATACAGTCCCAAAGAAAGCTGCTTGAAATGTTGAAAACTTGTTACGCTGGCTTCACTTTGGCCGAGTTGTTGATTAGTTTGGCTATTCTGGCTGAGATTGCAACGTTTACTATTCCTAAAGTCATTACTGTACAACAGAACAGTCAGAAGAACGCTGCTGCTAAAGAAGTGATTGCTGCCGTTTCCGGAGCTTATCAACAATATCGACTCTCACAGAGCGCTTCTGCCGGTACCACCTTTGGCGATTTAACCCCTTATTTGAACTATGTTGCGGTGGATACAACCTCTCATCTGGATGATCATGTGACAGCCAATGCCGATTTTGACTGCTCTGCCAGGATTTGCCTGAAGCTTCATAACGGTGGAAGGTTATTTCAGTACAACAGTTCTGATAGCTTTGGTGGGACTAACACTACAAATGCGTTACTCCTTTTTTTTGATCCGGATGGAACGCGTGTGGGCGTTTCCACTGATGGTCCCAGTAAAAGCGTTGCTTTTTTTCTCTATTTCAATGGCGCAATTACCAGTCGGGCTAATGTGAGAACTGGAACTGTATCGAGCACTGGGGCTCATGCAGCAAACCCTAGTGCTGATCCCTCCTGGTTCAGTTGGTAGTCCTCGTCCCCCCTACAATCGCGTCTATCGAAAACCGGAGGGTGTGTCGGATAGGATTTGACAGGCTAATCGTCATTACCGAGCAGTAAAGGGGCTTGTGGTTGACCTATGGACAGAGCGATGACCTTATGTTGGCACCATTTGACTGAGCTAATTGTATGTCCTAATACAGCCGATCATTTTTCATGCGGAATTCCAGTGGCGGGCCGTTGGGGCTTTCCAGAATCAGCTTGAACTCCTGCAGGTCTTCCAAGTCGCTATAGTTGAAGTAGTAGGAGTTAATAGCCTCGTAATTGTAGCCGTCCTGCCCGCCGGAAATCTGATCCGCCTCCTGATCCAGGAGCTGCTTGACGGTTCTCAGCTCAAATTCTTTCCCCCGGCCAAAACCGACGATTTTAGCCATGTAAGTCTTGGCGAAGGTGGGGTTATTGCCGTAAAAACTTACCGCGAACTTGACCTGAAAGCGGTTTTTGGAATCGGAATAATAGGCGACATCTCTTGCGAAGCGCTTGCGGGCCTTTTCCAGGTCGCTCTTGCTGGGTTTTCTGGAAAGGCCGGAACGCGACGCTTTGGTGGCCAGCATCATGAACGGGGAATACACGTTCAGCAGGGAGCCGTTCTCCCCTTCAATCCAGTTCGGCCCCAGCACGTCCACCAGGCCAGCCTTCTGGTTTTTCATGCCGTATACCAGGGCTGCATCAATGGCCTTACTGTCCATTTTCACCATTGCCAAGGCCGGACGGGCGGCGCAGCAGGCAATCAGGCCCGTCAGCAGGGCGGCTTGCACGGCCCGAATCAGCGGAAAAAAGCGGTAAACGTTTATGGCGGGGGGCTTGGTTAATGCGCGGGGCTGAGATACCATGAAGGGACGACTCCAATCTAAAATGGGGCTTTTAAAACTTTCCAACGCCCGGTCGGGGACGATCATGTGCCTTTATTCTACAAGAGACGCCATGAAACGCTTCAGTTCCCTGTTCGGCAAAACCGTAGCCCCCATAGCGCGCAACTGTTAAACAAGCAACGCAAATTAGCGCCAGCAACGGTTTTTAGATTGTGAGTAGCGATCAGCAGGATTTCTTTTGAAAGCACGATTTTTTTCGAAATAGCCAAGGAGACGGAATATGTCTGCAAAACGAGTCTTTGTAGTGGTGATTGACGCCTGGGGCGTGGGTGCATTGCCCGATGCCGCCGAATACGGCGACAGCCAGAGCGCAAACACCATGGGCAACATCGACCGAAACGCGGACAGCCTGAGCCTTCCCAATTTGGAACGCCTGGGGCTGGGCAATATCCTGCCCCTCAGCCGGGTAAAGCCGCAAGAAAAGCCGCTGGCCTCCTTCGGCAAAATGTCCGAATTCTCCCAGGGCAAGGACACTACCACCGGCCATTGGGAAATGGCGGGTATTTACCTGAACGTGCCGTTCCCCACCTACCCGGACGGCTTCCCGCCGGAGATTCTGGATCGGTTCAAGGCCGAAACCGGCATTACCGAGATTCTGGGGAACAAGCCCGCTTCCGGCACCGAAATCCTGAAGGAGCTGGGCATGCAGCACTTGGCGACCGGCGCGCCCATTGTATACACCAGCGCCGATAGCGTATTCCAGATTGCCGCCCACGTGGGGCCGGAAAGCAAGGTGGATTTAAAGACCCTGTACTTCTGGTGCGAAAAGGCCCGTGAAATTCTGGACGGCGAACACAAAGTCTCCCGCGTGATCGCCCGCCCCTTTGAAGGGCAAAGCCCCGACAATTTCAAACGGGTTGGCAAGGATCGCCGGGATTACGCCATTCTCCCGCCGGAAATCACCGTGTTGAACCGCATTAAAGAAGCGGGCGGCGTGGTAGTGGGCGTTGGCAAAATCGAGGATATTTTCTGCTTTGCCGGGCTGACCCACTCCATCCATACCGGCAGCAACCCGGAAGGGATTGAAATCACCCAAAAGCTGATTGAGGGGCGGCAGGATTTAAACGCCTTGAGCCTGGAAAGCAAAAACCTGACCGACTTTTCAAACGCCGACAAACAGTTTATTTTCGTCAACTTGGTGGAAACCGACAGCAATTACGGCCATCGCCGCGATGTGAACGGTTACGCCCGCTCGCTGGAGCAGTTCGACGCGGGGCTGTGCCAAATGCTGGAAGCCCTTGGTGAAGACGACTTGCTGATGATTTCCGCCGATCACGGTTGCGATCCCACCGCGCCGGGTTCGGATCACACTCGTGAATACGTGCCGATCCTGCTCTACAACAAGCGGATGGAAGGTAAAAGCCTGGGCATTCGGGAATCCTTCGCTGATATCGGCAAAACCACCCTGGCGTGGCTGGGTCTGGAGGATTCGGCGCAACGGGGCCGCAACATGCTGGAAACCAAAGCGCCCGCCCTCGTCTAAGCAATTATGACGACCAAAACCCCACCCGCCCCGCAAGCCAAAAGCAAGACCAAGGCAGGCAGCGCCCAAAGTCCGGATGCCTCAGCCCAAAAAGGCGCCAGAACCGCTCAAAAGGCATCCCCCAGAAAAGCCGCCGTAACATCTAAAGCGGTACAAGCCCGCAGCCGGGAGGAATGGCTTGCTTTAGCGCCGCGCATGGATGCGCTGGTGACCCAGTACAAGGTGCCTGCCTATATTGGCAGCGATCCGATCCAGATTCCCTATCGGTTTGCGGACAATCCCAAAACCTGTGAACTGGTGGCGTTTATCACCGCGCTGCTGAGTTATGGGCGACGGGACTTGATTATTGAGACCGTCACCAACCTGTTTCGCCTGACGGACAACGATCCTCTGAATTTTCTGGAAAGCTTCGACCCCAAGCGGGACGCCAAACTGTTCCAGCATTTCGTGTATCGCTTCAACAAGGGGCCGGATTTGGTGTTCCTGTGGCAGCGCCTGCAATGGGCTTACCGGGAATACGGCTCGCTGGAAAACCTGTTTACCGCATCTATCCCTGAGCATACCCCGCAAGCCGATCGGCTCAAGGCAGGTATTTCGTGCTTTACGAACGCGCTATTAAGCAATGAATCGCCGCGCAGCTACGGATTGAAATTCCTGTTCGCCCACCCCGATAAGGGTGGGGCTTGCAAGCGGTTCAACATGTTTTTGCGCTGGATGGTGCGCCAAGACCTGGAGCCGGGCGGCAAAGTGGATTTTGGCCTGTGGCAAACCGCTCTGAAGCCCAGCGATTTGCTGGTGCCGCTGGATACCCACATTATGAAAATGAACCGCAACCTGCGACTTTCCGGTCGCTCGGACGGCTCCTGGCAAACGGCGCAAGAGATTACGGATATCTTTCGGCTGCTTTGCCCCGAAGACCCGGTGAAGTATGACTACGCCCTGTTCGGCTTCAGCCTGGACAAGCGCTCCCCGGAGGAAATTCTGGCCATGCGGCCGTAAGCGTTTGCGGGAAATCAGCCAAGCCTCGCCTGCAATTGCTATAATGGTGCCATGGTTTGCGGACGACCTCGCGACGGGGTCAGGTGTGTCCTGCCCGTTTCAGATTTTGAACAAGAACGGTAAGAATGAATGACTAAAGACGAATTAAACGCGCTGCTGTCCGGTGAGGAGTTGCTGAGAACCCTGGACGTAAAGACCCTGGTGCTGGATATAGTCCGTGAATTGCCGGACGAGGAACTGCTCTCCATTTTCTGGGCCAAGTTGCCCGATTTGTCCAAGGAATACGTGCGCGATTACCTGTACATGAAGCGCTCCTAGGCGTTTCCCTGCCGGTGGGAAACGGCCGAACGGTTTCCTCGTCAACACACCAGCCCTGTTGAAACCCTCTCAAAAGAAGGAAAATTGCGGATGCTTAAGAACAGAAAGCAACTCGTTGCCTTGGGTTTGGTGCTGGGTTTGTTGGGCGCGTTTGCCGCGTACCGCACCGCACTGAACTGGGTGGGCGTCCCCGGAAAGCTGTACCAGTATTACCCCGTTTCCACCGGGTTTTACCTGGAACTGGCCCCCGGCGATAAACTGACCCGCCGTTTTGTGGCGTTTTTAGACAACCAGGCCGCCCAGGAGGAAACGCTGCAAAAGGAAAGACAAGCGCTTCTCTCGCCCAAAAACACGGAGCCAGCCACAAGCAAAAGCCAGATGGAGGGCAAGAAACCAGAGGCTATTGCAAAAGAATCTATCAAGGCGCCTGCTACGCCCGATAAGTCGGCAAACACCGCCCCAAACCCAGCGCAAGCCAGCCAGCCTCAGCCTAAGAACTTCCGGCGGATTTTCCTGAGCAAGTTCAACAGCACGTTTGAATCGTATGTAAGCCTGGGCATTTGGCCCGACCCGGATTTAGCCGGAACCGGCCTGCAAACCAACGGCGGGCATACGCTGGTGGTGCTGCCGTTGAAAGAGGACATGACCCTGCCTGCGGTGGTCAAGCGCTTCGACCTGGAACTAAAAGACTTTAAACAGGAGACTTTCGCCAAAATCCCTTACCTGGAAGAAAGTCACAGTGGCACCTCCATGGCCATTTTGAACCAGAAACTGCTGATTACCAACACGGCGCGGGCCATGCAGTCCACTTTAAGCCACTACGCCAGGCACGAGAAAAATGTGTACGACGAACCCGGCAACCAGCGCTATTTGAGCGAGCTGCCGTGGTTCCGGCAAGGCACGTTTATTTTGAACAACGCGGTATATACCCGCAAGGCGCTGGCCAAAACCGGCCAAATCGGCACAAAAATAGCCGGAATGGGCGACATTTTGCCCCTGACCGTGGGTGCCATCCAGGCCCAGCCCGATCAGCGGGTGGCCGTTCGCTTTATGACCCCCGTGCAACTGCAAAGCATTCCAGACGTCCCGCTGAGAAAATCGCTACAAGCCATTATCCAGCCAGTCGCTGCATTTCCGCAGGCCACCCAGCTACCCCAAAAAACGGGCTTAATGGTGGGTTTGACTCATCCCGAAACGGTTTACGACTTTTACCACGATTTTATGATTTCCCCGGAAAACGCCCGCTGGGCGCAAATGCTGCAAATGCTGCTCAGCAGCTTCCACCTGGACTTTCGCAAAGACGTAGTGGGCTTGCTGTCGCAACGGACGGTAATCGCCTCGCAGTTTGACCATCAGCCTTCCCTGATGGTGGTGACCGACAAAACCGACACCAAGGACAAGAGCCTGGATAAGATTTCTACCCTGCTCTCCACCAACGCGTTCCCCATCAAACTGAAAAAGGGCCAGCTCGACGATCTGTCGTTCAAAACCCTGTCGTTACCGGGCAACCACCCCAACAGCCAACTGCAATACGGCACGGTGGGAACCAGCCTGGTGTTCGCCACCCCGCAAGACTATACGAGCATTGTAAAAGTGACCCGCCACGAGGAAAAAAGCCTGGCGGAAACCCCGGCCTATTACACCACCATGGGCGGCCTGCCCAACCAGGCCAACGCCATGCTGTACCTGAACGTGCAAGCGCAGGCCAATACGCAGCATTTACCCGTCGGGTTGCAAAATCCCGGCCAATGGCTGGAGGCCATTGGCGTTGCCCTGTGGCTAACGCCCCAACCTAAAGGCAACGCGGTATTAAACGGGCAATTCAACCTGAAGCTGGCAAACCCCAAAAAGCAGCCCGGTTAAATTCGGCTGCCTGGGCTATTTACGTTCTTTTCCGGTATATACGCTCACCATCCAGCGCCGGGGCAGAATCCGATATTCCTTTAATTGCACCTGCGCGCCCTGCCCGCTTTTTACGGGAGTAATGAACAACTGCACATCATTCAGCAACAGGGTGCCGAAGCGGTTGCAACGCAGGCTCACATCATTCTGGGGATTGTTACTTTGCCGGTAAATTTCCCGCCCATGGGATTTATACGGCTGGGCGTCCGTGCCGGTGCCGGTCACCACGCACTCATCCCCGGTGAGGGCAGGGTGCCGCAAATCGTTCACCAGCACCGACAGCGCGATAAAAAACAGCGCAAAGGGCGAAAACATAAACATCAGCTTGGTTTTTCGACTCACCGGGCAATCTCCTGGTTTTGGGGAAAAGGGGAAAAAGAATTGAGTTCTGGCAAAGTGTGGTTGTAGTATGATGAAAACACTTTTTAGAGTGGCAGTATTATCAGACAAACATGTAGAGGGCGCATCTTTCCGCCATGTTAAATTCCCAGAATTCCCAAAATCCTCATTCGTTTTTCAAGCAGTGTCACGAGAAGGTACTTCTCTTTGACGGCGGCATGGGCAGCATGTTGCAAACCTATCCGCTTACCGAGGATGACTTTGAGGGGCTGGAGGGTTGTAACGAAATCCTGGTGCGTACTCGCCCGCGGGTGATTCAGGAAATTCACGCCGCCTATTTTGAAGCAGGCGCCGACGTGGTGGAAACCGACAGCTTCGGCTCCGCTTCCATTGTGTTGGCGGAATACGACATCGCCGATCAAGCCTACGATCTCAGCTACCGGGCCGCCAAAATTGCAAAAGAAGTGGCGTTGGATTATTCCAAGGACAAGCCCCGCTTTGTGGCCGGTTCCATCGGCCCCACCACCAAGCTGCCCACCCTGGGCCACATTGCCTACGACGATCTGAAAGCCTCGTACCTCACACAAGTACAGGGACTGGTAGACGGCGGGGCGGACATTCTGCTGATTGAAACCTGCCAGGACTTGCTGCAAACCAAGGCCGCCATCGCCGCAGTGCACGAGGTTCGCCGCAAGCTGAACCGTTACGTACCGACCATGGTGCAAGTGACCATTGAAACCACCGGCACCATGCTGGTGGGGATGGACATTAACTCCGTGGTGACGGCCCTGCAACCTTACGATATTGATGTTTTGGGCATGAACTGCGCCACCGGCCCGCAGGAAATGGTGGAGCATATTCGTTATTTGTCTCAGCACAGCCCGTTTTATATTTCCTGCCTGCCCAACGCCGGGATACCGGAGAACGTGGGCGGCAAGGCGCATTATCACCTCAGCCCGGAAGACCTGGCTTCTCACCTCCAGCATTTTGTGAGAGATCTGGGTGTACACATTATCGGCGGATGCTGCGGGACAACCCCGAAGCACATCAAGGCCGTGGATAGTTTAGTAGGCAACATGTCGCCCGGCAAACGCCAGCCGGACTACGAGAATTCCCTGAGCAGCCTGTACAGCAGCGTTCCCATGTTCCAGGACCCGCCGCCAGTACTGGTGGGAGAACGAACCAACTCCAACGGCAGCAAAAAATTCCGCGATTTGCTGGCCGAAGACAATTATGACGCGCTGGTGGACATCGGCCGCCAGCAAGTGCAGCAAGGCGCGCACCTGCTGGACGTTTGCACCGCCTACGTAGGCCGCAACGAAGTAAAAGACATGGTGGAAACCATCACCCGCTTCAACGCGCAGGTGGATGTCCCCATCATGATTGATTCCACCGAAGCCCCCGTGATTGAAGCTGCGCTGAAGCTGATTGCGGGCAAGTCCATCGTCAATTCCATCAACCTGGAAGACGGCGAGGAGCGGCTGGAAATCATCCTGCCCATGTGCAAGGAATTTGGCGCGGCGGTGGTGGCCCTCACCATTGATGAAGAGGGCATGGCCAAAAGCGCCCAGCGCAAGTTTGAAATCGCCAAGCGCATTATCGATTTATCCGTAGACAAGTACGGCATGCAGCTCAAAGACTTGGTGTTCGACACGCTCACCTTCACGCTCGGCAGTGGGGATGAGGAGTTTCGCCGCGCGGGGATTGAAACCATTGAGGCCATCCGACTGATTCGGGAAGCTTATCCGGAAGTGGGCTTTGTGCTGGGCATCAGCAACATTAGCTTTGGCTTAAAACCCGCTGCCCGGCATGTTTTAAATAGCGTTTTCCTGCATTACGCCATGGAAGCCGGGCTGAACATGGCCATTATCAACAGCGCCCATATTTTGCCGCTGCACCGCATCAGCGAAAAAGAGCGCGAGTTGTGCAGACAGCTCATCTTCGATGAGCGCCAGTTTGAGGAAGACGGCACGGTTACTTACGACCCGCTGATGGAAATGCTGGCCTACTTTGAAAGCAATAGCGGCACCACGGTGGAGAAAAAGAAAAAAGAACTGCCCGCGCAAATTGAAGATCGACTGAAATACCGCATCGTCAACGGTGAAAAAACCGGGCTGGAGCCGGATATTGATGAAGCGCTCAAGAGTTACCCGGCGCTGGCTATTATTAACGACATTCTGCTGGACGGCATGAAAACCGTGGGCGAACTGTTCGGCAAGGGCGAAATGCAGTTGCCCTTCGTATTACAATCCGCAGAAGTAATGAAAACCGCCGTAGCCCTGCTGGAACCCCACATGGAAAAGAGCGATAGCGGCCATTCCAAGGGTGTTATGGTGCTGGCCACCGTCAAGGGCGATGTCCACGATATCGGCAAGAACCTGGTGGATATTATTCTGACCAACAACGGATACAAGGTGATCAACCTGGGCATCAAGCAGCCGCTGGAAACCATGCTAACCGCGCTGGATGAGCACAAGGCAGACGCCATCGGCATGAGCGGGTTGCTGGTAAAATCCACGGCGATTATGAAAGAAAATCTGATCGCCATGAAAGAACGAGGCATCTCGGTTCCGGTGGTGCTGGGCGGCGCGGCGCTGACCAAACGTTTTGTGGAAGAGGACTGCCAGAACGAGTATCCGGGCAAGGTATTCTACGCCAAGGACGCGTTTTCCGGCCTGTACGCCATGGAGGCGATTATGACCGGCTCCAGCGCCGGGCTGGCGGAACTGTCGCCCCCGGCGGAAATCTCCAAGGTATTGGTGGCTCCTGGCGCGGAGCCAGTTTATCAGGCGGTGGGCGAACTTAGCCGGGGCAATAGCGGGCTGCCGCCGAGCGATCCCGATTATTACAAACGTTCCGATGAAGTCTCGCAGGATGTTTCCATTCCCCAGCCGCCGTTCTGGGGTTCCAGAATCGTCACGGATATTGACCTGAACGAGTTGTACCCGTACCTGAACCAGCAAGCCCTGTTCGCCGGGCAATGGCAGGTAAAACGCGGCACCCGCACCGCCAAGGACCATGAGACTTTTGTGGCCGAAAACATTGTGCCGGTGCTGGAAAACCTGAAACGCCAAGTGATTGACGAGAAACTGTTGCTTCCCAAAGTGATTTACGGCTTTTTCCCCTGCCAGTCGGAGAAGAACTCCCTGCTCGTTTACCGGCCCGACGCATGGGAAAAAGAAGGCCGCAAAGTGCTGTGGCAACAGTTCGATTTCCCGCGCGGCGGCCAAAAGCGCCTGTGTCTGGCGGACTTTTTCGCGTCTGCCGAGTCGGGCAAGATGGATGTGTTGGGCATGCAAATCGTCACCGTGGGCCGGGAAGCTTCGGGATATTCCCAAAAGCTGTTTGAAACCAACAATTACAGCGATTACCTGTATTTCCACGGGTTCAGCGTGGAAATGGCCGAAGCGCTGGCCGAGTACTGGCACAAACGCCTGCGCGAAGAGTGGGGCATTGCCGGGCAAGACGCCACCGATATTAAGCGACTGTTCGCTCAAGGGTACCAAGGTTCCCGGTACAGCCCCGGCTACCCGGCCTGCCCCAACCTGGAAGACCAGACCCAGATTTTCGCCCTTCTCGATCCGCAACGCATCGGCATTGAGTTGAGCGAGGAGTTCATGCTGGAGCCGGAGCAGTCCACATCGGCCCTGGTGGTACACCACCCCGAAGCCCGATACTTCGACGTGCGCTAAGAAGCCTGTCAAAACAGAAATTTAGCCGTTGGTTTCATTTGGATATCCAATCCATGTCATACGAACGCATGGAATTTCGCCTCAAAACAGACGCCAAACCTGAAAATTAAGGCTTCTGAAATAAACCAATGTTAAAATGGCATTATTCACCAATTCTGGGCGTGAAGGTACTTTATGAGTTCTGAAACAGCGCGTGTCCATGCGGCGCTGATTACCGTCAGTCTGATATACGGCTACTTTTACGTGGCGGTTAAATTACTGCTGCAAACCCTCAGCCCGCCCGAATTTATCCTGCTTCGCTTTATCCTGACCGCCGCGGTGGTGATCCTGATTGACCGGCTGTTCCTCAAGCACCCGCTGCCCAAGGGGAAAGACCTGTTAAAAATCATCGGCCTGGGCCTGATTGGCGTGTTTGTGGTGCAAATTCTGGTGGTGGTTGGCCTGCACCATACCACGGCCTTTCATTCCGCCCTGATTATGGCCACCATCCCCATTATTACGCTGATTTTCAGCATCATCAGCGGGCGCGAAACCTTTCATTTCCAGAAGCTGATGGGCATTATCACCGGCTTTGCGGGCGTAACGGTGCTTTTGTTCTTTTCCAGCAGCCCCGGCACCCCGTTGCCACCCACCTACCTGATGGGTGATTTCATTGTGCTGTTGAATGCGGTGGCTTTTTCCTGGTTTTTACTGGGCAGCCAAAAGATGCTGCAAAAGTACCAATCGTTCCCGTTTATGGCGTATTGCTACATTGTTTCGGCCAGCCTGTTTTCCGCCCTGTTTTTCGCCGGGCACCTGACGGTGCAACATTCCCTGGGCCTGGCGTTCCTGGCTAAAATCAGTCCCAGCCAATGGCTTTCCATTGCGTATGTGGTGCTGTTCGCCAGTATTGGCAGCTACACGCTCAACAATTACGCGCTCAAGCGGGTCAGCCCTTCCATTGTGGCCATTTACATGTTCATTCAGCCGATTATTTCCGCAGCCAGCGGGTTTTACCTGCTGGGCGAACCTTTTAACAGCCAAATGGCCATTGCCACCACCATTACCTTTGCCGGGGTATTAATGGCAACCACGGCGGGCAAGAAAGGCTTTTACCTTAGGGGCAACACCGCCCCAAGCGAAATGCCGGAACGGGCACCTGCGGAAACAACGGCGAATCCGGCAGAACCGGTCGAGCATTAGCCAGCCATCAACGCTGAATGGTTCCAGGGCGCTGCAGATCAAACGTTTCCCGCACCGGGCAATAGGCGGAACCGGCAAGGCGGGCCACCGGCTTCAGGTGGGTAATGTCGATGCGACCGGCATCATATAAATCGCGGCGCACATGGAAACGCACCACCGTACCCAATACCACGCTGCCGCTGCCCACATCGCCCTCACCCACATACAGCACCTGCTGAAGCTTGCACTCCATGCTCAGCGGCGATTCCAGCACCAGCGGCGGCTTAACCACCTTGGCAGGAATAGGCGTCAGCCCGGCTTCCACGAATTCATCCACGTCGCTGGAGAATTCGCTGGCGGTCAGGTTCATTTTGCCCACAATCTCCTCGTCCACCACGTTCACCACGAATTCGCCGGTTTCCTCAATGTTAACCAGAGTATCCTTCTTCTGCCCATCGGAACCGCGCAACATCGGGCAGAACAGAATCGTCGGCGGGTTGGAGCAGACGCCCGTAAAAAAGCTGAACGGGGCCAGGTTTGGGACGCCATCCTTGGAAAGCGTGGAGACAAAGGCGATGGGCCGAGGCACAATACTGCCTATCAGCAACTTGTAGTTGTCCTGGTTGCTGTTTTGGGCAGGATCAATGGTTATAAATTTGCTTAAAATCATTTAGTGCGCCTCACTTTTGGTTTGCCAAGACAGGTAATAGTCGCGCCATTCGGCGGATTGCGCTTCGGGCGTCATGCGCAGCGGACGGCTGGCGTCCAGCATCACGGCCACTTCATCGGTCGCGGTTTTCTTTTTGACGGCTTCCACCGCCTGCGGGTGCGGCCCGTGATGGATGCCCTGCGGGTGGAAGGTGATCATGCCCGAGTCAATCCCATGGCGGCTGAAGAAGTTGCCCGCATGGTAGAACAGCACCTCATCGTAATCGATATTGCGATGGTAGAACGGCACCCGCACCGCCTCCGGGTCTTCCTCCAGCGGACGCGGCACGAAGGAGCAAACCACAAAGCCCTTACCCACGAAGGTGGAATGGACGCTAGGAGCCAAGTGCGCCCGGTGGGACATGACGGGGCGAAAATCCCGAATATTCAGTTGCCACACGGTTAAATCGCCCTTCCAGCCCACCACGTCCATGGGATTGAACGGGTAAAACACGGAGGTTAGCTCATTCAACCGCTTAATGCGCACTTCCCACTCGGTGTCTTCCTGAATGGGTTGCGGGGTGGGCGTTTTGATAATGGCCGGATCGTACAGCGCATGCTGGCCCATTATGCCCCGATCGGGCTGGCGGATTTTGCTGAAGGACTCAATCACCAGAAAGGCGTTGTCCGTGGTTTCCGGCAGCAGACGGTAGGTGGTGCCGCGCGGAATAACGATATAATCGCCCGGCTCAAAGTAGAGCGGCCCAAAATCGGTTTCCAGAATGCCGTGGCCTTTGTGAATAAAATAAATCTCGTCCCCGTCCGCATTGCGAAAGTAATAGGTCATGGGCTGAGCAGGGCAGGCAAAGTGCATCACCACGTCCTCGTTATAGAGCAACGGCACCCGATCCAGAATGCTATCCGCGCTGGCGGCGGCATGCGCCTTGAGGCAATCGAACGCGCGGGGCTTTAACGGGCCTTCAATGCGCGTCCACGCGGTCGGCGCATGAGTACGGTACAAATGGGACACGGGGCCAAAAAAGCCGTCCCGCCCGTGTTCTTCCTCGTAGGTGCCTTCCGGCAGGGCCACATGAGCCTGATGGGTAACGGTTCCCTTAACCAGCGGATACATACGCCCTCCCTTTCACTACGATTAACAGGCCAGCAAAGCCCATATTTTCCCGTATAGCATAGCAAAAAGGCAGGGCCGCATCCAGCCGCCCGTCGCGCGAATTCAGCCAGCCGGGGCTAGCCGCTTACGTCCAGCTTCTTTCCTTTTCGAGCGGCCTGTTCTGCCTGCCGCACTTTCACCTTGTCAGGCTCCAGAATCCAGACCATCTTATCCAGCACTTTGGCTTGCGCTTTAACCACCGCGCCCTGCTGAGCCACCAACGCTTTCAGATTCTCTTGGCATGCCTGGTAATCCTCGGCCTGGGCCTGGAACACCTGCGATAACCGATTGAACGCCTGTGCAATCTCTGTCTGGCTAGGCTTCTTTTTGTCCAATGCCGTAGAAAGGGCGAATTGTTCTTCCCCAACTTTCTTTTGGCGCCTTGCGCCTTCATGATATTTCCCAAGCAGTTCATCCGCGCGCATCGTCACTGAATCAAGCGCCGTACTCAAGGCTTCAAGGGCGGTCGCATCCAGCTTGCCATCCAGTTCTCGTTGTTTCAACACAACCCATTTGCTTGCCAACAGCTCCTGGTTCTTCCGGGCAGCATTAAAGTGGGAGCCAGCTTGCTTGAGCGGTTGAACCAAGCCGACCGAAGACTCGGCCGCCAGTTCAAACTGCTCTTGCATTTCTTCATTCGCAATTTGCACATCCGGGTGGGAAATGCCTGCCAGTTTTTCCGCTAAAATCCCTTGATTCCTACAGATTTGGTGGTGGTTGGTAAACAATTGTTGCTGTGGCCCAGTCAGCTTATTCATCTGCGCCCTTGAGGCATCGTAAGCCTTTTGTGCCGAGAAATATTCCGCCCCGGCCATATTCAGCCCCAACGCCTGCATATCCGCAAGTATTGAAGTAATCGGAGCAGGCTTAACGACATGCCCGGGCATCTTGGTGTCAGTGTCGAAGTTCGTTTGCAAGCGCAGGGAATGCGGTGCTTTTTTCGACTTTGGCACCGACCCGCAAAATTGGCTGGCGCGGCCAGTAAAGGAAACACTCAGAGAATTCATAGTGATTAGCTCTTTCTACAAAAAAGGTTGGTGAATTGAATCAGGTGAAACAAGAACAGGAAACTATTGGAGAACCGTATAACCAGCCCTGAAAAACACAATGGAGAATGCGACAGAACCGGACATTTCATCCTAAATGGAACGCAGAAGTTTTGAGATAAGGATTATGGGGTGATGAAATACAAAAGGAAACCTTGTACCCAAATGAAACCACAAAAGAACCAAAAATGCCTTTGTTGGCAAAAAAATGTGACCGCTTCAGGCGTTGGGGGCGAGTATGCGGTTCCTTAAAATACCCAGCCCTTGTATTTCCAGTTCAACCAGGTCGCCGGGTTGCAGCCATTTGTCCAGTTCCAGCCCGCAACCGAAGCCAACCGTGCCGGAACCCAGGATATCGCCGGGATACAGGGTTTCATCCATGGAAACATGGGCAATCATCTGCTCAAACGTCCAATGGGAAGTACCCGCGTTGCCGTCCGACCATAGTTCGCCGTTGATTTTGGCGGTCATGCGCATGTCACGGGGATTTTTAATTTCATCCGCCGTTACCAGCCATGGCCCCACGGCGGTGGCAAAGTCCTTGCCCTTGGCCGGGCCGAGTCGACACAGCATTTCCTCTCGCTGGATGTCCCGCGCGCTGAAGTCGTTCATAATCGCATAACCCGCAATATACTGGGAGGCTTCCCCCACCGGAATATTGCGGCCTTCCTTGCCAATGATGCAAGCCAGTTCCAGCTCGTAATCCATTCGTTTGGTGTAGTGGGGCCACAACACGGGGGCTTCATGCCCAATCAGCGTGTTGGGGTTGCCCTTGTAATACACCGGCAGCTTGTACCAGGGTTCGGGAATGGGTTCGTTGCGCTTTTTAAAGCCATTGGCGGTGTGAGTCTCAAACGCCAGAAAATCCCTGAACATACGCGGCTGCGGCACCGGCGTTTTGAATGCAATCTCATCCGGGCGATAGGCCAGATGCTCCCCGTTCAGGCCAAACCAGCTATCCGGCTGACTGGCAAGCTTGTCGCCAAGCGAAGCGAGCCAATCCTGCACCTGGCGGGCGGCTTGCATCGCCGGTTCGCCTAATTCCAGAAACGCCCGCATTTGCTCAGGCAGCAAGAAATCCGCCCAGCGTTGCGGCTGAGGCCGCCCGTCATGCTCCGAAAGAAACCGGGCATAGGCGGCGTTCAAATCCACTATCAAGCCAGCCTCAGGCGCCGGATGCGGCCACAGGAGGCCAATCCGCTGAAAACGCCCCACCGGGGTTTGCACTTCAAACGTCAGCAATTTCATATGCACGATTATAGGACGTCAAGCCCAAATGAAAACGGACAATTTCGCGTTCGCCCCGGAGTTGTATATAATGAGCCTATCCACCCATACCGGGCTGTAAAAACCAGTTAAACGCCTCTCCATTGCATATTTCACCGACATCAGCGACGCTCACACCTTGCAGGTAAACGCCATGACCGACACCATTCCCGCCAGACACCTGATTAGAACCCCCGCTTACCCTTGGCTGCTGGATGAATCCGGCTTCGTGCGGGCCGGGCATGTGCTGAAGCTGATTGATATAGTCGGCAGCGAAGCAGCCTTGCACCACTTAAACCAGAACGGAATGCACGGGCTGGTGGTTACGGCATCTCTGGATCGCACCAACTTCCATGAGCCGATTCGCCTGTGGGAGATGATTCGCCTGGAAAGCCGGGTCAGCCGGGTATGGCAACGCTCCCTGGAAACCCAGGTGGTGGTTCGGGCGGAAAATTTCATTACCGGGGAAAGTCGGGAAGTAGCCACCGCCTATTTGGTGTTTGTGGCGCTGGATATGAAAACCCGCGAAAAAATCTCGTTCCCGCCACATGAGCCGCAAACCGCAGAAGAACAACTTCTGGCCCAGGCTGCCGACCTGCGCAAGCAAAACCGCACCGCCGAAGGCAAAACCGCGCCCTTTACCCCCATTGAGCCGGAAGACAACCCGGTGATTATGACCAAACTGATGACCCAGAGCGACGCCAACGCGCAATCCAACGTGTTTGGGGGCATTATTCTCTCCATTATCGATGAAGTGGGTAGTATGGTCGCCAAGCGGCAAGCGCTTAACCAGCCCATTGTGGGTGTTCGGCAAGATCGCATGAGTTTCATCGCCCCCACCTTTATTGGCGAAACCATTGAGGCGCGGGCCATCCTCACCAAAACCTGGAATACTTCCATGGAAGTGCAGGTGGAGGTGAACGCCATTAACCCCAACAATCCTTCGGAACCCCGGCGGGTGGCCAGCAGTTACCTGGTTTACGTGCGCATCGGGCCGAGCGGTCGCCCCGGCGAAGTGCCGCCCTGGGTTCTCCGTACCGAACTACAGCGACAACGGGCCGAAAGCGCCGACTTGCGCCGCCGGATTCGCCAGCAGGAAGAAACCGTGAAATTAACCCTGCCCAAACCAGAATCATAAAGAGGAATCGCATCCAAAAAGTAGCCTGACAAGCCAGAAAACAGGCCGAATAGCTCTTTACCAATAAAACGCTCTTACAACTCACACAAAATTTTGCCAAGATTTGAAAAGGATTTTGCATGGAACTTACCATTGAAAAGTTGGTCTACGGTGGAGACGGCCTGGGCCGCTTGACGGAAGGGGAAGTCCTGTTCGTTCCCTGGAGCGCGCCAGGCGATCGGCTTAGGCTAAGCCGGGTGCCGGGTACCGCCAAACCCGCCAAAGCTCGTATTGAAAGCATTCTGGAGCCGGGGCCGGATCGGGCGGAACCCAGATGCGAATCGTTCGGGGCATGTGGCGGCTGCCAGTGGCAGCATGTTACCCCTGCCGCCCAGCGGGAATGGAAACGGCTAATTGTGCAGGAAAGCCTGCAACGCATCGGTAAATTGTCGGATGTTACGGTGCTGGACACCATCGGTTCCGACGACATCGCCTGGCATTACCGAAACCGGGTGCAATGGGAGGTTGAGCCGGAGGGGGAAGAATTAATTGCCCCTGCCGCCTACCAGTTGGGCTACCATGCCGCCCAAAGCAACCAGGTGGTTGAATTCAGCCAATGCCAAATTATTCCGGAAACGCTCAACCGGGTGGCCCTCACCTTGCGAGGCTTCTTGCGGGAAAGCCCGGAATTGGCTTCCGCCTTACTGCGCATAGAGGCATTTATGAACGCGCGGGAAGAAGTGCTGCTGCTGCTGGAAGGCGAAAAACACCCCCAACTCGCCAATTTAGCAGGTAGGCTCCATCAGGCGCTCCCGCAAATCAAGGGTGTTTGCCACCGGGATACCGCCTTTAAGCAAGCCGCGCCGGTCAGCTTGTGGGGACAGAACTTTTTACTGGAAACGCTGGGCGGGCAGACCTTCAAAATTTCCTGCGGCAGTTTTTTCCAGACCAACCGCCATGCCTCGGCGCGCCTGCTGGAAACCCTGGACGCGCATCTGGTTCCGGAGACGCAATCCCTGCTGGACGTGTACGCGGGCGTGGGCGTGTTCGCCCTGTATTTTAAAGACCGCATGCAGCGGGTGCTGGCAGTGGAAAGTTCCCGCAGGGCCATGGCCGATGCGCGGGAAAACCTGGCCCTGAACCAGGCCAGCAACGTGCAACTAAAGATAGGGGATGCGCGCGCCGTTTTGCGGGAGCTGAAAGACAGCTTTGACGTGGCCATTATTGACCCGCCCCGCGCCGGTTGCCAGCCGGAAGTGCTGCAATGGCTGTCTGCCAATGTAAAACGGCAATTGCTGTATGTTAGCTGCAACCCTACCACTCTGGCCCGCGACTTAAAGGCGCTGGCGGCCCAGGGCTGGTTAATTCAAGCCGTGCAGCCCATCGATATGTTTCCCCAAACGTACCATGTGGAAACGGTGGTCAGCCTCATTCGCCAACTGAAATAAACGGCCCCCGCCAATTCCTTCTGCATGCAGGCTACGCCTGCCCCGTTCTTTCTCCCGAACTAAAAATTTGTAACGCCCGTTCTTCAGAAAAAACCGATTGGGCCGAAACACTATTTGAAAAAGAGCGAATAGTAGACATGGAAAGAAAAGCCATGGCAATGCCTCACCCCACTGCCCCCCTGCGGATTCGTCGATTTAACGGGAACACCTTGCCGGAATACATGCTGATTGCCGTGCTGATGCTGGGAATAGCCACGACCGGCTTCCTGGTGTTCGGCAAAAGCCTCAACGGTTCCGCAGGCGTCATCCAGACGGACTTTAGCGCGCACAAAAGCCAGGCCATGGTAAGCGAAGCCAGTGCCAAAACCCAAAAAGCCCTGGCGGACGCCAAGCCCCAAAAGCCTTCCGTTATGCTTACCTATAACGAGGCCGGGCAACTGGTGCAGACCTCTTCCGCCTTTACCTCCGGCGCAAACGGCACCCGGATGGGCGCGGGCAAAACAAAGCTGAGCGGCGGCGCATTCGCCAACACCGACAACCTGGCGTCGGAACAGCAAAACCTACTGATGGATTTGGCCAACCAGACCCATCAGGTAGCCAGACTGGAAGGAAAGCTGAAAGAACTGACGATGTTCAGCGGCAGCGACATCCAGAAGTTCAAGGACGCCTCCGTCATACTGGACGGCAAGGTGCTGAACGCCAGCCAGCTTTCCAAAGCCATTCGCGACACCGGGAACGATGTGAACCAGAAAACCAGCCATGTGCTATCTTCGGGTGTGGATAGCGCCACTGCCAGCCAGGTGGCGCAAGTATCCAGCCAGGTGGCGCAAGTATCCAGCCAGGTGGCAAGCCATGCCTCCAACCTTAGCCAGGCCACCAACCATGTGTTGTTCTCCAACGGCAGTCCATGGTTTATCGGCGGGTTAACCATCCCGGAAGAGACCCATGAGGACGCCAGTTTTATTTGCGAAAAAGGCCATCGCAAAGACAACGGGCAAGAGTGCCAATAGGCGCAACTATATGCCTTCGGGAACGGGTTTCGACACCGGCTTCCCAGGGTCGCTGCACTTCCTTTGAAACAAGGCTCGGCCTGCCCATGAAGCCGCTATAAAAAGTCATAAACAGTCGTTTAAACGGGATATCACGAATTGTAAAGCTTGCCCTTCAGAAACATAGCCCAGCAGTCGATATACATAGCATAGCCCACCCTTAGGGAAGAAGAAGCACTTATGAGCAGAAAGACGTCAACCGTTATCCCGTTTTCCAAGGCCCACGGAAACGCCCTTGTGGAATACACCCTGATTGGCATCCTCCTGGTCGGGGCTTCGATTATCGTTTTCCTTTCATTCGGGCAGAATTTCAAAAACGCCCTGGCCGATCTCCATAGCGACATGAAGGCGCACAACGATCAGGCATCGTTTATGGAGGCCCAAGCCCAAGCCAACATGGTGATGGCGGATATGACCGGCAGCACGGCCGGACTTAGCAGCGCCTCCAACAACCCCGCCATGGCCCAAACCACGGGCGCAAACGGAAACCAGGTGGGACTAGGCAACACCGGCAGCTCCACCGCCCCCGCCAAACCCTTAACGGCGGAGGAACAATTGAAATCGCTGCTGGTGCAATTAGCCAACCAGGCGCATGAAGTGGCGCAACTGCAAAGCATGCTGGAATCCATTTCCAAGTACAGCAAAGGCGACCTGGAAAAATTCCAGTCCACGTCCATCTACTATAACGGGCAGGTGCTGAACGCCTGGCAACTCTCCTGGGCATTAAGCCACGGCGGGGAAATCGTGGCGCTACAGCAGAAAAAGAACGAAGTGCTGGCCTCCGGGGCAAGCGACAGCGTGAAAGACAAAATATCCCAACTGACCGACCTGGTGACCCACAATGCCGCCGCCACCAGCCAAACCACCAACAGCGTACTGCATGGGAATCAAGATCCGGGCGATGTCAGCACTGTCTCCAATTCAAACGCAACCCACCAGGATGCCGGTAAAATCTGCGGCGTATCCGGCCATGCGGATAACGGCAGCAGTTGCACCGCCTCGCTCAAGTAATATCGCAGTGCAAAGCAATACCCTAAAAATTGAAACGGGCGGCAATTTTAAGCATCCAGTCCACGGTGGATTCAAACGGGGCGTTTTCCTCAATATCCTGGCGGAGCAGACGATCAATCTCGTCCTTCAGGGCCACCGCCAAATCCAGCTTGGGACTGGTGCCAGCCACATACGCGCCGATGTTGATTAAATCCTCCGAACGCTTGTAGGTGGCCATCAAGTCCCGAATTTTGCCCGCCGCATCCCGGTGGGGCTTGTCGACAATCTGAGTCATCAAACGGCTGACGGACGCCAGCACGTCCACCGCCGGGAAATGGTTCTGATGGGCCAGCTCACGGGTCAGCACAATGTGACCGTCCAGCAGCCCGCGCACGGTGTCGGCCACCGGCTCGTTCATGTCGTCGCCTTCCACCAGCACGGTGTACAAACCTGTAATGGAGCCGGTATCGGATGTCCCGCTGCGTTCCAGCAGCTTGGGCATAAAGGCGAACACGCTGGGCGTATAACCGCGCGTGGTGGGCGGCTCCCCCACCGCAAGGCCCACTTCCCGCAAGGCCATGGCCACACGGGTTAAGGAATCCATCATCAGCAATACGTTTTTGCCGCTTTTGCGGAAATACTCCGCCACGGTGGTGGCCACCAGAGCCGCCTTAATTTTCATCAGCGCGGGCTGCTCGGAGGTGGACACCACCACCACGGAACGCTTCATGCCTTCCGGCCCCAGCGCATGATCAATAAAATCCTGCACCTCGCGTCCCCGCTCCCCAATCAGGGCGATGACGCTGAGATCCGCTTCGGTGTTTCGGGCAATCATGCCCAGCGTGGTGCTTTTCCCGATGCCGGAACCGGCAAAGATACCGATACGCTGACCCTTGCCGATGGTGGTAAACCCGTCCAGCGATTTGATGCCCAAGGAAAGCGGCTCGGTAATTTCTTTTCGCTTGAGGGGATGCGGCGCGTGGGCATGCACATGGAACGCCAGATCTTTGGACACCGGAAAGCGGTCGTCGATGGGGTTGCCCAGTCCGTCCAGCACCCGGCCCAGCAGTTCCGGCCCCACGTTCACCCGAAAGGAATGGCCGGTGTTAAACACTCTTGCCCCCGGCGAGAGATTGCCCATTTCGCCCAATGGCATCAGCAGCAGTTTACCTTCCTTAAAGCCCACCACTTCCGCCGGGATGGTGGGGGTATGCGGGTCGCCGGTCTCAATCAGGCACACGTCCGCAATTTTGGCCTTGGGGCCGCGAGACTCGATGACCAGGCCAATCACCTGATCCACCAGCCCCACCGGCTGGTACGGGTCGGCCTTGTCGATCAGCTTCGCCCAGTCCATCGTATCGGGGTTCGGCGACATTACAGGATTGTTCCCGTATCGTCATCACCGCCATCCGCAAGCGGCGGATCATCCACTGCGTCCACAGCCGTTTCCAGGCTGGGAAACTCGAATGGCATCGCCTGGGAACGCGCCTCTTGTTCATCAGGCGAATCCGGTTTGCCCGCGTCCGGCCTTAATTCTTCTCTGGATTCTCCTTGGCTGGCCGCTTCCAATGCCTGCAATTCCTGCAACGCATCAGGCGCCAGCAAATCTTCATCCGCGGCGCCTACGGACATGGCCAACAGCGCATCCTCCCCCATGGGGTTTTCCATGGGAAATGCAGGCGAATTGTCCTGCCCCATCGCAGCCAGGGTATCGGCATCCGACATGGTGTCCGTCCGGCGGGGCAATTGCAAATGCGGCTCAATGGCGGCCATCATCTGCGTCATCTGGGTCTGCGGGCTGAGATCAAAGCAACCGTCCTGCCCCACAATAAACACCTGAAACGGGTCCAGCCCCGGATCGGCGATGAACTCAAACCGCTCCATCCCACCCAGTGCGTTGCGGACGGAGGCCGCATATTCACGGAGTTCATGGATCACCAGCGGGCTAACCACCACCTGTACTTTGCCGCTCATGTACAGGCTTTCCACGGCTTGCGCTACCATGGCCATCAGCGTTTCCGGCGAATCGGCCAGTTCCCGCCGCAGGATTTTCCGCAGCAGGTGTTCCATCAGGGTAGCAGCCTGTTTTTCAAACTGTCTCAGCACCAGTTTTTCGGCCTGGTAAGCGCCTTCCAGCAAGGTATTGGCCCCGCGCAGCAAATCCACCGTTTCCCGCTCCACTTGCTCGGTGGCGTCGGCGTACCCTTCCTGAAAACCGGCCTTAAAGCCCTCCTCATGGGCGGCGGCGCGAATGTCGTCCACCTGGGCCTGCGTTTGGGCCAGCATTTCCCGCGCCTGGGCGTTGGCCTTTTCCAGCAGAATGGCCGCATCGCCGCGCGCTTTGGCCAACAGGGCGCTGGCTTCCTCTTCGGCCTCCAGCAGGCGTTGTTTGGCCAGCATTTCCAGCGAGGTCTCGATTTCCTGGCGCAATTCCGTATCGCCCTGAATACGCACCGGCTCGCCCACGGAGACTTTTTCCCCGAACAACCGCTGAGAGGTTGCAGTTGGCCTGGAAGCGGCATCCGCCCTGTGGAAACTGTCGGTTCGGGTAAACCTACTCAATGAAGTCATCCTCTTCGGCGCCGCGAGACACGGTAATCTCGCCCGCACCCTCTAGCGCGCGGATAATGCTGACGATGTAGGTCTGCTTTTCCTGAACATCTTTGGCGCGCACCGGTCCCATGTACTCCATGTCGTCCTTGAGGATAGTGGCGGCCCGCTCCGACATGTTCTTGAAAATCTTGTCGGTCACATCCTGAGTAGAACCCTTGAGGGACAGCGCCAGATCCTTGGTGTCCACTTCGCGTAATACGCGCTGGATGGAACGATCGTCCAGGTGAATAATGTCCTCGAACACGAACATCAGCTCTCGCACCTGCTCGGCGATTTCCGGGTCTTTCATTTCCAGGCTGTCCAGAATGGCCTTTTCCGTGGTGCGGTCGCTGCGGTTGATGATTTCCGCCAGCGACTCGATACCGCCTGCCATACTGAAGTCGGCCGTTACAACGGAGGAGAACTTGTTTTCCATAATCCGTTCCACTTCCCGCAGCACTTCCGGGTTGGTGCGATCCATATCCGCAATGCGCAGGGCCACATCGGCCTGCATTTCCGGGGACAGCGCGCCTAAAATCGCAGCGGAACGCTCCGGCTTTAGGTATGCCAGCACCAGCGCCACCAATTGCGGGTTCTCGTTCTGGAAGGACGTGGCCAATTGAGCCGGATCGGCGTTGTTGAAAAAATCGAACGGGTTGGTTTGCAGGGTGGCCACCAAACGCTCCAGAATTTTATCCGCCTGACTTTCCCCGTAGGCTTCGTTCAGCAACTGGCGGGCATAGGAAACCCCGCCGCTGGCCAGATAGCCGCTGGCCTGAAAAATGGAATAGAATTCGCTCAGGATGGCGTTGAGCGTTTCCGGGTTAATGCGTTGCAGGGAAGCAATTTCCAGGGCGATATGCTCCACTTCCATCTCGTCTTCAATGTTTTTCATAATCTCGGAAGCGGCCTTCGGCCCCAGCGCGATTAACAGGGCCGCCACCTTCTGGGAGTTGGTCATATACCGGATGGATAATGCTTCATTCTGCATAATGGAACCGCAATACTCTCACGCTAAACACACTTTCCGCTGCAATATTCTGTATATATTATAGCTGTTCTTACCGGGTTTTCCTACATCTCTTTCATATAGGTCATCAGCACACGGGCCGCCTCAACCGGATCTTCGCTCACCATGTTGTTGATGGAGACTTTCATATGCTCAATCTCCGGATCGGTAATCATTTCCAGCGCCGGGATCGGGGCGGATTCCAGCATCGGGGTCGGCTCAGGCGCATAGCTGTAATCTTCCACCTCGTCCACAATGTGTCCCTCGGCGGGCTTTTTCACCAGGCTGTAGAAGATAAACAGGGCCGCCGCACCCAGGATGACCATGGCCGCCACGGAAGCCAGTTGCAGGTAGAAGTTCTGCTGCTGGGTGGCTTCAGCCGCCTTGGCGATTTCTTTTTCCATATCTTTGGGCGGCGCGGAGAACTGGAAGCCCTTGATGTCCACGGAATCCCCACGGGAAATATCCACCCCGGCGGCGTTTTGCACCAGTTGGGAAATTTCCTCGGTCTCTTTCGCGGTCAGTACCTTGTTCAGCACCACGGCCACGGTCAGGCGCTCCACGGTGCCAGGGGCGTACACCACTTTCTTGCGCTCCTCGGAATTGGTGTAATTAGTGGTAGTTTTGCTGTGCCGGTAATTGCTGTTCTTGTTCTTTTCGGACTCGCCCTGGTACTGGGGCGTGGCGTTGCTTTGCACGCCGGGCGCGCCGCCTTCGGCAGGAGGCTTGGCGCCGCCCGCGTATTCTTCTGTGTCGGTCTGCTGGCTGACGGCCAGGCCGGTCGGGTTGTCGGCCACCCCGCCGGAAGGAATCACCCGGTTAATCTCGGCTTCGGCCTGATCGAAGTTCAGCACCGCGCTGACCGAAACCACGGCGTTCTCTTTACCCACCACCGGGGTTAAAATGGCGAGGACTTTTTTGGAAACTTTATCTTCAAACGCTTTCTGGCGCTGATCGGCTTCGCTTTGCCCGTTCCCGGCAATGGCGGAAGCGCCCACCAGCGGGTTGCCGGAATTGTCGGCAATCGCCACATTTTCGGGCTTCAGGCCGGGAACGGCATGCGCCACCAGGTTGCGAATCACCTTCACCTGCTCGTCATGCAACCGAAAACCCGGATCCACCATCAGCATCACGGAAGCGGTCACCGGCACGTCCTCATCGGAAAAAACGCTTTGCTCCGGCTGGGTAACAATCACCTGCGCGTTTTTAATCCCCTGAATGGAGCTGAGGATGCTGGAAATTTCCTGGGTGTTCAGCTTTTTAATCCATTCCTTCTGAATATCGCCCTGTAACACGGGCGGGATTTTGGCGAGATTGATGGTGTTCTCGCTGGTCAGTTCGCTGGCGGTCGCTAATACCAGCTCGTTCTTTTTGGCGCGCGGCACCAGAATGCTATGCCCGTCATTCGCCAGGCGGTAAGACTCGTGCATGCCCTTCAGCTTTTCCACGGCGGCGGCAGCGTCCGGCAGGCTCAGGTTATCGTAAAGAATGTCGTAATCGTCGTTGGTGTGCTGGAACACAAAAAAGGTGGAAAACACCAAGGCAATCAGCAAGGTGCCCAGCATCACCCGCTGGTTGAAGCTGAGCAGGTCCCACTTGTCCGTGAAGCCCTGAAATATAGAAGCGATTGTCTTATTCATGCGTTTCCATCCACACTTTACTCACCACGTCGTCGGACTGCCTTCCATTCCCTTCCCGATGCCTGCCTAGATCGTCATGTGGGTTATTTCCTGGTACGCGGCCACCACCTTGTTCCTCACCTGCATGGCCAGTTGCAGGGATAGATCCGCTTTTTCGGCCGCCAGCATCACGTTGTGCAGTTCAATATCGCCGCCCGTAGCGTAAGTCTGCTGGGCTTGGTTCGCTTCGTTTTGCAAGTTGTTGATGTTGGACATCTGATCCTTCAAAATACCGCCAAAGCTGTGCAGGATATTGCCCAGCCCTTCCGGCTCATTGCCCTCGGCGTTGCCGCCCGCTTTTTTGACCGCCGAATCGGATTGCAACCGATTCAACAGTAGATCATTGCCGCCTAAATTGTTGCTGATGCTTTCCACAATTTAAATCCACCGTTCTCTCAAGGGGGAGTAGTATTCTAAAGCTCCATCGCCGACTGCATCATGCCCTTGGCGGACTGCATGGCGGTTACATTGGCTTCGTAGGCGCGGGAGGCGGAAATCATGTCCACCATTTCCGTCACCACGTTAATGTTGGGCATTTCCACGTAGCCGTCTTTATTGGCGTCCGGGTGGCTGGGGTCGTACACCAGCCGCATGGGAGTCTTGTCATCGTCGGTAATCTGGGTCACTTCCACGCCCGCCCCGCCAAATTCGCTGTGAGTAATACCCACAGTCAACAGTGGACGACCGTCGGTTCCGATGCTAAAACCGTTTTTAGCCGCTTTTAAGGGCATGGAACCCGCCAGGCTGCTTCCGCCGACGGAGCCGCCAAACTGGTTGCCCGCATCTTCCAGAATGGGCGCAAACACCACGTTCTTGCGACGGTACGCGCCAATGGAGCCATCCGCTTTGCGGGTGGTGTTCACGTTGGCAAGGTTGCTGGAAATAGTGTCCATGCGCAGGCGTTGCGCAGTGAGGGCTGATGCCGTAATATCAAACGCGTCCATCTACTAGCCACCTCCGCCGGTTATGACGGAACGAATACTTTTTAAATTGCGACTTTGCAGGTTGGTAATGGCCATGTATTTCTGGGTGTTCTTGGCCAGTTGGGCCATTTCGGTTTCAATGTCCACCGCGTTGCCGTCGTTGCGGTACTGGAAATCTTCGGACTCGCTCACTTCCGGCTGGACTTCATCCAGCGAGTTATACACATGCCCGATGCCGATGTGATCCGGGCGGCTGGTTCTCATGGCCAGCGCCTCATCGTTGGAGGCCATCCGCCAGCTTTCCGAAGTGCCTCGGCTCTCTGAAACGGCTTTTTCCAACGCGCCTTCAAAGGAAACGTCCCGGCGGCGGTAGTTGGGGGTATCCACGTTGGCTAGGTTGCTGGCAATGGCCTTGTGCCGCTTGGCCAAGCCGTCCAGCGCCTTGTTCATCACCTGGGATGTCAGCGATGTAATCAGATCCATAATTCCACACCGTTTTCCGCTCTGTTTCCTCCTTTCAATTTAGAAGAGCGCGCCCGGCTTTTCCTCGTCCATGGGATGGAACTTCATTTCCAGACCCTACACCTCATGGTGGATTCCGGAGATCCGCTCCGCCGCGAGTCTCCTCTCTACGGCCCAAAATCGGACAGACCACCTCAAAAACGCGATGCCGCCAATTTTTCGGCTTTTCTAAAACCCGGCGCCTGCATTTCGGAATTGGCAAGATTTCCAAATCTTTTGAAAAACCCGCGCACGAAAAAACCGGGTGTGGGTTTAGAGCGATTATTCAGGCGGAGTGAGAGAAAGCCTTACAGTATTCATATGTCCCGACCAGTGAATTCATCTGGGTTTCAATCCATGGCTGCACGTCCCTGGGCTTCGCTGCCCTTGTTTCAGGCATCAAAACCCAGGCTGCCAGCGACAATTTCGCCCGCCCACAGCCCCAAAAGCAGCAAGATTACCCAACAAGTCAAACAGGAATACCAGCGTCTGAAAAAAGAGGACGCCTCGTTGCGATGCCTGCTCAAATCGGCCATGTGGGCGCTGGCGTCGTTGTTTTTCCCGCCCTGCGGCATGATGTCCCTGGCCGATTTGTTCGTGCTGCGCCGCTATTTCAAAACGAACCGCTACCTGAAAGACCGCGCCCAATTCAATATTACTGGCGACATGGACGCCCTGAACGCCCAGTTGCCTTACCGGAAAAAACTGTCATCCGCGCCATCGCGACAATCACTGCGCCAGTACGACCAACTGGTGCGAACCATCCTGAAAACCGCCGAATTTTACGAAACCGACACCTTCGGCAACACGTTTCCAACGCCAGCGGAGCTTTCCCACAATCCTTTTCAGCATACCAGCGGGCGCTTCGGCCAAAAAACTTCTGAGCCTATTTCTGAACCTATGATGAAGCCGCTGGGAGATCCCTCCCTGAAAACCCTGGTTGCGGGCCAAATTGCGGAACTGCTGCATCAACGCCCCGAATATGCGTTAGCGGTCTTGCAACCTACCGATCATGCGCCATTGCGCTTTTTCATCAGCAAGGGCGTTCCTCCCGGCTATGTGCTGGGCAGTTACGACCACGAGACCCACAGCATACAACTCAACTCGCCCTGTCTGCATCTGGTTTACAACAAGTGCCTGATGGCGCAGCATGAATTCAGCCACGCGCTGAGCTATTCCGGCTTTTCCGATCGTGCGGACGAGCTGCCCATGATGAGCGACCAACAAAAGCGACGTTACCATGCGGCCCGGCAATCGCTGGAAGCCATGTTCCAGAACCAGTTCGGCTCGCCGTGGGGCAAGCTGGCGTTTTGGCTGACTGGCTACAATCAAACCGGCATTGCCAACCATGCCTTCCGCAACGGGGCCGAATTCCTGGCCGTCAGCCTGGATGCCTTTTCCCGTTACCCGAAGCAGCTTTGCAAAACAGAACCGGGCAGGGCATTGTACCAGATATATTCTGAAATCTTCGGGTTGGATCCGCTCAACGACCTGAAGTAAAAACGTTTGGCAAAATACCGAACAAAGGGTTTACAAAATGCTGTTTATTGAGTATGTTTCAAAAGTGAAAAATTAGTGGGTTAAATTAACAGGGGTACATTTAAATCAATCCATAGCATATTGGGTTTACCTTCGCAGGGGTGAGGGTTTTAACGTTTTTGGGTTTCACACAAAACAACAGAATTAAATAAAGGGATTTCACTTACAGGAAAGAGTGAACCCTGGATGCCTTCGCTTGGGCATTCTGGTCAGTGAAAGAGTGAAAGAGGGTCTTACCAATGATTACGACCGGCGTTTCCGCGAGCCGTTTGAACTTTGGAAATAAACCAATTCCCCCCAGTAAAAGACTGGCGGTTTCCCAATTCGCGCAACCATTTGCGGCGCAACCGGCAATTCAAGGGGATACATTCGCCAGAAGCGGACTTGCAAAATCGAACCATGCCACGCATACGCCCAAATTTGGCGGATTTCTGGAACTGCTGGACGAAACGCCGGACATTGGCGCGCCGCCAACACCCCTTCAAGGCGAGCCGCCTATGGAGCCGCCCAATCGCAAAAAGCCCGAAAAAATGGCGATTGCCCAGGACTTAAACGACTGGTTGATTAAGACGCTGGAGCAAAAGAAAATTAAGGCCGCCGTCGTTTCTTGCCTGGGAAATAAAGAAGTCCACCAGCACGATAAAACCGGCATGTTCCATTCCGGCATTGTGGTGTTTAACGAGAAGGACAAGCAGTGGCAAATTTACAACCTGATTCACGATCAGCAGGATGATGAGGGTGAACCAGTGGCGCATCTCTACCGAAGCGACCCCGTCGATTTTTTCTATGGCCAGCGGGACCCTATCCGGCGGGACGCGCTGCTGCTGGTGCCTGACCCGGACGTTCAGGAAAAACTGAAAAAAAGCATGGACGAAGGGCATTATAAAAAAATGTATTTTACCCGGGACTACAATTTAGTTACCGCCCCCAACACCATGCGCAGCCTGAATTGCAACAAGTGGGCGCTGATGACCCTGATGGCGGCGCAAAGCGGCAACCACGACCCGGAGGCCATTCTGGATCGAATGACGGATGAATTTACGCCGGGCATTATCAATGTGAATCCGTTAATTCGCCCGTTTGCTAAGCAACGGCCCACCATTTTAAAAGACGAAGTGCCGATGTGGGACAACATTTACACCGTGACCGTGGAAAGCCTGCATAACCATCCTTTATTCAAGGAAAAAATATTCCGCAGCGGCAAAACCATGGAGGAGCGGCATCAGGAAGCCATGCAGCCCGGCCTGTTGCCTACGGCTGGTTATATTGCCGCCGGAGTAGGAACCGCTTTGCTGATGGGGTATCTCGCCCACCGAAGAAGGCGCAGGCTGCCCGCCCTGTTTTAAGCACCGCTTTCGGAAAGAGCTTATCCTGCCACAATTCAACCTATAACAATCCGACAAACTGTTCATGTTCTTTTCGTGACCTCAATTGCAAAATCTATAATCAAACCATTCCAAATACAGGAGGCACGAAATGAAACCACAATTCATACTGGCCGCATTAGTCATTCCGTTTTGCATGAACAGCTTCGCATTGGCCGATGGCGGCATCCCTGCGGATTCCATGAGTCCCGCCGATTATAGCGCTGCAGGGGCCATTTCTGTTGCGGCGGGAGTGCTGCAAACCATTGCCACGCCCATTAAATTTACCGGCGAATTAATGGACAGCCAGAACCCGGCCACGGTTTCCGACAAGGCGGCAAACAACTTGTCAGAGGGGCTTTCCGCCACCGGCACCGGCATTGTGCTATTGACGGAAGGCACGGGGAAAGGGCTTTCCGAATTAACCACCGACACCATCCAGGCGGGCAGCGTTCTGGTGGGAACCACGGTGGAAGCGGTCAAAGCCAGCATTCCCACCGTGACCATTACGTTCAACAACGACAAGCAACAATCGGTGAAAAAAAGCATTCCCCTCGTGGTGCGCAAGCAATACGTGGAAATGAATGAAAAGCTGGAGGATCAACCGTGCCAGTAAGCGCCAGTTTATTTAAAGGCAGGTTACGGGCTTTTGCCTTGCCGCTGTTGCTGCTGTCTTTAACCCTCTCCCTGCCCGGCGGTGCGTTTGCAAACGACGCCGCGTCCGAGGCCGCAGTTCCGGCCAATGCCACGTTGCAAACCCAGGAAACAATCGAGGAAAACCCGGCCCAGCCTCCGGCAATCGAGACCCAAAATAAAATCGACGCCCAAAAACTGCAAGTCGCCAAGGAATTGACCGACTGGCTCAACCGCACCTTGCAGGAAAAACAGGCTCTGGTGGCCATTGTGGGGCGCAACGGCAGCGTCCAAACCAGAAAGCAGGATGAAACCGGCATGGGCCATGGTGGGCTGGCGGTGTACGATCCGCGCGCCCAATCCTGGCTGGTTTACAACCTGCTGAACGACGTGCGAGGCAAAGCCCCGCAGGGCAGCATCTGGCGCACGGCCCCGCTGGATTTCTTCTACGGGCAGACGGGCTATGACAAGGAGGCGCTGATTTTAATCCCCGATAAAATCACCCAGCAACGCCTATATGAAAGCATTTTGAACGGGAATTACAAAAAGCTGTTCATCACCCGCAACTACAACCTGCTTTCCCCGCCGGACACCGCCCGCAGCCTGAATTGCAACAAGTGGCTGCTGCTAAACGTGGTGGCCGCCCGTCTGGACAATTACGATCCGCAGGCGGTGCTGAGCGCCATTCGCAACGGGTTTGAGCCGGACACCATTCACCTGAACTCGATTGAACGGCAATTCGCAAAAGGCAAGCCCACTGTTATGGCTAGCGAGATTCCGACGTTTGGCCCCATTCAAACCATTACCATGGAAAGCCTGTATCGTTCCGGGCTGTTTCCGGAAAAACGCTTCTACAGCGGCAAAAGCCTATAGCCCGGCAATTTATCAGTCAATCATCCACAAAAAAGGCGGCCCGATTGGAGCGGGGCCGCCTTTTTGTTATGCTGGGTTTCAGGTTTCAAACAGGGCTGCGCACGGGGCGATACGCTCGGCAGTCCGGTAGAAGGAGAAGCACCATGGGCTATGTTGAGGATTCCAAAGTCGAAAGCGTCAACCCGGTTGGGCTGAAAGGCATTGAATTCATCGAGTTCACCACACAGGAACCCGCCTATGCAGACCGGGTGCTGAAAGGCTTCGGTTTCTCCAAGCTGATGCGCCACCGGGAGAAAAACCTCTTCTACTACCGACAGAATGATATTCACGTGCTGGTCAACCACGCCGAGACCGGCTTTGAGCGGGCCTTTGCCGAGCAGCACGGCAACGCCATCTGCGCGATGGGCTGGCGGGTGAATAACGCCCAGCAAGCCTTTGAAACCGCTGTGCAGCGCGGGGCCACGGCGTTCATTCCCGGTAAAATCGGCGCTTGCGATTTGAGCCTGCCCGCCATTTACGGCATTGGCGACAGCATTATCTACTTTGTGGATCAGTCGGAATCCCTAAAGGGCGAGCCACGGCAAGACAAAACGGAGCCGGATAAAGACAGCTACCTGCAAAAACAGGGCTTTGTGCCGCTGGAATCCCCGGAACTGGTGGAGCAAAAAGGCTTCCTGCGGGTCGATCACCTGACCAACAACGTATATAAAGGCACCATGAGCTATTGGGCGGATTTCTACAAGGGCATTTTCGATTTTCAGGAAGTGCGCTACTTCGACATTAAGGGCCAAAAAACTGGCCTCACCTCGTTTGCGCTGCAATCGCCCTGCAAAACGTTTTCCATTCCCATTAACGAAGGCAACGAGTCCCAATCCCAGATTGAAGAGTACCTGCGGGATTACCGGGGCGCGGGCGTACAGCACCTGGCATTCCTTAGCGGCGACCTGTTGAATTCCGTGGAAAAACTACAGGGCAGCGGAATTGAAACCCTCGATATCAGCGACGACTACTATAACGAAGTATTTGGGCGCGTCCCCAACGTTACGGAAGACCATGAGCGTATCCAGCGCCTGCAAGTGCTGGTGGACGGCGATGAACACGGCTACCTGCTGCAGATTTTCACCAAGAACCTGTTCGGGCCTATTTTCATTGAGATGATCCAGCGCAAAAACCACCAGGCGTTTGGCGAAGGCAATTTCAAGGCGTTGTTTGAGTCCATTGAGCGCGACCAGGAGCGGCGGGGCGTCCTGTAGCCATTCGCCCGGCCTTCACCTTCAGAAAGGAAAACCCGTCATCATGATGCCTGTAAAGCCCCAACCCGGCCAACATCCATGGCTTGAATGGATTAAGCAGGTGCATGCCCTGGCCCGCTGGGGACTGACGTATTCCAAAGATCCGTTCGATCTGGAGCGTTACGAAGTACTGCGGCAGCTTAGCGTGGACATGATGGCCGACTTTGCCGCAATGGATAAATCCCGCATTGAAGACTTGTTCGCCAACGAGGTGGGCTACGTGACGCCCAAGGTGGACATTCGGGGCGTGGTGTTCAAGGACGGTAAGCTGCTGATGGTGCAGGAAAAGTGGGATGGCAAGTGGACGATTCCGGGCGGATGGGCGGATGTGGGCCTAAGCCCCGCCGAAGTGGCCGCAAAGGAAGTAAAGGAAGAGGCCGGGTTCGACGTAAAGCCGGTCAAAGTGCTGGCCATGCTGGACAAAAAATTCTTCAGCCACCCGGCATCGCCGTACCACATTTATAAAGTGTTTATTCTCTGCGAAATTATCGGCGGGGAGGCTGCCACCGGGCTGGAATCCCAGGGTGTTGGGTTTTACGCGCCGGACGCCCTACCGGAACTCTCCGCGCACCGCATCACCGCAGAGCAAATCGCGCTACTGTTCGAGCATTACAGCAACCCAAACCGGCCCACGGATTTTAATTAGCCGTTAATTCGCCGGTTTGCCGCCAAACAGGTTCCTGAAAAAGCTCATAAACCCACCTTCCTCCGGCGGAGGTGCGTCTTGCTCCAGCAAAATGGGCTGGGGCTTTTTAGACGCCATAGAAGGTGCATGTGGTTCCGCCTGCTCCGCTTCGTAAGCCTGCTTGGCGATGGAATGGTAATACCAGGCCAGGGATTCCTGACGGCCATTTTCAAAGCGTTTTTGCGCTTTTTCAATGGGGTAAATGGCTTCCACCGGGCCAATATCATTCACTTCCGGCTTGCCTTCCGGGTTCCAATAGCCGCCCAGGTGCCGGATGATCACTTCGCCCACGTAGCTACCGATGCCTCGCAGCAATGTTTCCCCCACGAACTTGGAGCCTGGCGGGTCGAAATGTTCGCTGATAAACTGTTCCAGGCGCTGAAGACTCTCCACTGAATAATCCAGCCGAACCTGAGGGGCCATTTCATCCATGGTGGACAAAAAAGCCCCAGCTTCCTGCTGGTAACCGGACTGCTGTTCTGGATTAACAGAAGCCATACCTTGTACCACTCCTATGAGAATTTCCGGGGATCTGCTCGTTATTTTTATTATACAAAGCGGATCCAACATGGGCAGCCCCTCAAACGGGTGACTTATTCCGAATTTTGAAAGCCTGCGGTCTTAGCCGGATGGAGCGGGGAGGCACGGGCCGCAATCCCGCAAGACGTTTCGCTATGGCGCGCATCGCCTTGCAACACCATCCCTGATACAAAACGACCGGCCATCTTGAAGGATAGCCGGTCGTTTTTCCGTTGGAAATAGAATCTAGTAGACGAAGCCGTCCTGCTCCATGCGGTCAATGACCGCTTCCAGCTCGTGCTTTGGGTTCACCAGGGAAAGGCGCACAAAGCCTTCGCCGGTTTTGCCGAACGCGGTACCGGGAACCAGCACTACGCCGGATTTTTCCAGCACATCGGCAGCGAACTTTTCGCAGGAAGTGTAGTTGCGGGGAATGGGCAGCCACAGGTAGAAAGTGGCCTTGGGCGGGTTCAGTTGCTCAATGGGCCAGCCCAGGCGCTTGAAGCCAGCCAGCATTACTTTCTGGTTTTCGGCATACATTTTATTGTTTTCGCGAATGTACGCGTCGCATTCCGGACTGGTGAGCGCAAAGGCGGCCGCCTTTTGCACCGCGCGGAAGATGCCGCTATCCATGGTGCCTTTAATTTTGGCCAGAATACCCACGGCATCGGCGTTACCCACTGCAAAGCCAATCCGCCAGCCGGTCATGGCGTAGGGCTTGCTCAGGCTGTGGAACTCAACGGCCAAATCCTTGGCGCCCGGCACTTCCAGAATGCTATGCGGGGCTTCCTGGCCGTCAAAGTACATTTCAGAGTAAGCAATGTCGCTAATCAGCAGGATTTTATGCCGACGGGCAAAGTCCACCACTTTTTCGTAGTATTCAAACGGGGCGGCAGCGCCAATGGGATTGCTGGGATAGTTGATGATCACGGCCTTGATGCGGGTAGGATCGTAGCCGTCGCGCTTCAGGCTTTCCACGGCGTCGTCCATATCCGGCAAGTAGCTGTTTTCCAGAGTCAGCGGGGTCGGGTAGCTCAGGCCGCCAGCCACTTCAATGGCATCCACATAGGAAGCGTAGCCCGGATCAGGGGTGAGGATGATATCCCGCTCTTTGTGATCCATCCGAGGCGTGATGATGGCCCGGAACATGTTGGCCAGACCTTCCTTGGAACCCAGCAGGGACGTGATTTCGGTGGCCGGGTTCACGTCCACGCCAAAGCGGGATTTCATGCGCTGGGCCACGGCGTCCAGAAAGAATTTTTCGCCCTTGGGAACGGAATAGGTATGGATGCCGGGTTCGGACAAGGTTTTGATGAAGTAGTCCAGCAGTGCCTTGGGCGGCTCAACGGTGGGAGCGCCAATACTCATCTTAATGGGAGGACGGCCCTTCTTCTCCAGCTCCGGGGTCAGCTCCACCACACGGGCGGCAATGCGGAACATGATGTAGGTTTCCATGTTGGCGCAGTAGTCGGAGTACAGGTTTTTAATATTCACATCGGCGGATTGGGAGAGGGTGGTCATAATCCGGCATTTCCTTCTGCTATCTTGTTACAGGCTTTTCTCGCCGCCTTTTCAGGCAAGCGCCTCCGGAGAGAGGGGCGCAAAGACCTCCCTCTATATACCATAAAGACAGCCGGGTTTGTCCGCCAATGGCGATTCGACCCAAATGCCAGCGATTCCACTTCGGGCTAATGTAACAAAATATGAAAAAGGCGTTCCCAAACGTTTCCCCACTCAGGCGGCAGGGAATTATAACAGTGTCAATCGGTTCGGACTACTTTCTCTTCTTCTTTCCTTCCTTTTTCTTACTAATCAAAAGAAGCCGCAGGGACTGCGGTTTTTTCTTTTACAGGGGTTTCATTCTGGAAAGCGTTACACCGTGGTGCTACCGCCTCCGCCAATCACCCGAATCAGGAACACGGCGATGGCTACCACCAGCAGAATATGGATAAACCCGTGCATGGTGTAGTTGGTCACCATTCCCAAAAGCCATAACACCAGCAGGATAGTAAAAACAGTCCAAAGCATGGTTGAACCCTCTCTTTTCTTGTCTGAACTTCCGATGTCTCGATTCCCTCTAACCCGGCCAAGTCGAATATAGGCCAAGCTGGGCTGGTCAGCCCTCCGTAGGGTTTTACTCACTTCTGGCTTATTGTACCCATTGCCGTGCCTTTTTATAAGCCCCAACGGAGGGGGGTCAACTGTTTATATTCAGGGAGCCCCTGGTGCGACCTTCGGCGAGGCATCCTCAGCGTATGCCTGCCCAGTTTACCCAGCCACCGGCGGTGTTTTGCGCAAGGTAATGCTGGGTTCCTGCAAATAAAGCGGCCTGACTTCGCGCCAGTTTTTTGCGTACATGTCGCCGTATCGCCCAATCAGCGATACCATGGCCTCCGGGCTGAAAAAGTCCGGCTCAATCAGGCGGGTGGCCCCATCCGGAAAAAAGGACGCCAAGGCAGGGGAAACCAGGTATTGCATCCCCTCCAACACTGGAGAAGCGGGTAAAGCTCCCTCACCATTCAACTGCAACAATTCAGGCGGAGTGTGATAGACAGGGGCAGACTCCCCAAAAGCAAGAACCGTATGATAGGCGCGGCCTCGCAAAGCGTCCAGGTAAACGGCGGTTGGAGCCTCAGCTTCAAAAGCCAGCAATTCGAAGTGATTGAAAAGGTACACCGGCAAGCCCAGAAACTGGGCCATGGTGCGGGCGGTAATAATCCCGGTGCGAATACCCGTAAAACTACCCGGCCCGGCATTAACCGCCAGGGCCGTTAAATCTTTCGCCGTTAATGCCGCCCCTTTTAGCATGTCGTCAATGGCCGGAATCATCAGCGCCGAATGGTAACGATGGGAATCGCAAAGCACGTCCACACGAGCAATTAGCTCGCCGTTTCGGGCCAGGCCCATTTGCATGTTGCTTGTGGTCGTATCCAGGCATAAAACAATCTTGTCAGAAGCGCTCAAGGCAATTTTCCATCCCAATCGGCAAAGGCAGGCAACAGCGGACGGGCGGCACTCAGGGTAATCAAGCGGCCTTCCGCCTCGTTTTCAGCGTAATCAATTTGAATAGAGGCGCTCAACACCGGCTCCAGAAAGCTACCATAACAGGCCCATTCCACCAGTACCAGCGCACGGCCCTCATCAATCACGGCAAACAACTCCTCAGCCAGCGATGCGGCTTTTTCCTCGCCCAGCCGGTACAAATCCACATGCACGATTGGGTAACGGCCGCTGCGGTATTCGTTCATTAAAACGAACGTCGGGCTGGAAACAGACTCTTTTAGGTCGAGCGCCCTGCCAATTTGCTGGGTTAGCGTGGTTTTTCCAGCCCCCAGATCACCATTAAGGGCCACCACATCGCCGGATTGCAACCACGCTGAAAACAGATCCGCAAATAGCGAAAGCGTTTCGAGCGATTCGATATGGAATTTTGACTGATGAGGCAGGGATGGCATCGTTTTTTCTTGGTACAGGAAGTTATGGATATGGTACCCTTAATACCAATTCGCAATCAAACACAAATCGTGCTTGATTGCCGGGTATGAGCCGGGTAAGCTAGTTTTTCACATAAACTTCCGTGTGAAAAGATCCCGGATTGAACGACCCAGTCTGAGCGTAAAGTCCGTGTGCCAGCGCTGCCTTGCAGTTCCCGCACCGGCAAGGTATCCGTAACGGCAAGACATCAGTAAAAAAGGGAACCAGAACCGAAATGATTTCCAGCAACGACTTTAAAACCGGCCTCACCATCATGATCGACAGCAACCTGTGGCAGATTGTCGAGTTCTTGCACGTCAAACCGGGTAAAGGCGCCGCTTTTGTGCGCAGCAAGCTTCGCAACGTGGAAACCGGCCAGGTTCTGGAAAAAACCTTCCGCGCCGGTGAAAAAGTGGAAACCGCCCATCTGGAAAAGAACGAAATGCAGTTCCTGTTCACCGATGGCGACGAGTACACCTTTATGAACACCTCCACCTTCGAACAGGTGGCCGTTCCCAAGGCCAGCATCGGCGACGGCGTGAAATACCTGAAAGAACAGATGAATGTGTATATCCTGTTCCACGGCAGCAAGATTATCGGTGTGGATATTCCGTCCCACGTGGAATTGAAAGTGGTTGACACCCCGCCTGCCGAAAAAGGCAACACCGCCCAAGGCGGCACCAAGCCCGCCACTCTGGAAACCGGCGCAGTCGTTAACGTTCCCTTTTTCGTGGAAGTGGGAACCACCATCCGGGTGGACACCCGCAACAACCAATACCTGGATAGAGTTTAGTCTTGTTTTCGGTGGTAAATCGACATGGACATTAATACCGATAAAATCAAGGAATTGGCGGATCTGGCCATTGAAAAGCAACTGGCCGAGCTGATTGTGCAGGATGGGGACAAGAGCGTCACCATTAAATTGCCCGGCTACAACTTGCCGCATGTCATCCATCAGGCGTCCGGCCCGCAGCAGGTGGTATATACGCCGCCCGCCCCCGGCCCGATTGCCGAGCTACCCAGTGTTTCCTCCCACACGGTGCCGGTGGAAACGCCCAAGCCGCATAGCGATGACAGGCTCTATAAAATCACATCCCCCATGGTGGGCAGCTTCTACTCGGCCCCGTCGCCGGATTCCCCGCCTTACGTGGCGGTGGGGCAGAACATTTCCAAGGGGCAGGTCGTCTGCATTATTGAAGCCATGAAAATGATGAACGAACTGGAATCCGAAGTCAGCGGCAAAGTGGTGCGGGTTCTGGTGGAAAACGGTCAGCCTGTGGAGTTCGGGCAAGTGATTATGCTGGTGGAGCCCACCTAGGCTGCCCTGTAAAAGTGGTTATCCCGTGCCGTGGCGGTCAATTTTTAATATCGACTCGTCTTACCTATACATATAGAAGCAATCACAAACGACAAGGAACGACCTCGCATGTTCAATAAAGTGCTCGTTGCCAATCGGGGCGAAATCGCGCTTCGCATTATTCGCGCCTGTCATGAACTGGGCATCAAGACTGTCGCCATATACTCGCAGGCCGATGAGGACAGCCTGCACGTGCAATTGGCGGATGAAGCCTACTGCGTTGGCCCTGCCCAATCCGCCAAGAGCTACCTGAACGTGGCCAACATTATGAGCGTGGCGCTGATGTCCGGGGCGGACGCCATTCACCCCGGCTACGGGTTTCTGGCCGAAAACGCTTCTTTTGCCGAAATTTGCGCCGATCACCAAATCAAGTTCATCGGCCCGTCCGCCAACATGATTCGGATTATGGGCGACAAGGCTACCGCCAAGAAAACCATGGCTGATGTGGGCGTTCCGGTGGTTCCCGGTTTGGACGGCACCACTGCCGATGCCGAGTTGGTAAAAGGCTGGGCCAAGCATGCCGGATATCCCATCATCATTAAGGCCACCGCAGGCGGCGGCGGCAAAGGCATGCGGCTGGTCAACGCCGAAGAGGAAGTGGAAACCCAGTTGGAAATGGCGCGCGCCGAAGCCAAGGCCGCTTTCGGCAACGATGAAGTGTACATTGAAAAATACATTCTCAATCCCCGCCACGTGGAATTCCAGGTGTTGGCCGATCAATACGGCAACGTGGTGCATCTGGGCGAGCGGGATTGCTCCATCCAGCGCCGCCACCAGAAATTGCTGGAAGAAGCGCCCAGCCCGGTGGTTACTTCCGAAATTCGCGAGCGTATCGGCAATATCATCCTCAAAGCCATCCGCAAGATTGGCTACGAGGGCGTAGGCACTATTGAACTGCTGTGCGACAACCAACTGAACTTCTACTTTATGGAAATGAACACCCGCATTCAGGTGGAGCATCCCGTCACCGAGCTGATTACCGGCATTGACCTGATTAAGGAGCAAATCCGGGTGGCGGCGGGCGAACCCATGCGCTTTACGCAAGAGGACGTGCAGTTTCGGGGCCATGCCATCGAGTGCCGGATTAACGCCGAAGATCCGGACAAGAACTTTATGCCTTGTCCCGGCTCCATTGACGGGTACGTGACTCCCGGCGGCCCTGGCGTTCGGGTAGACAGCCATGCGTATCCCGGCTACAAGATTCCGCCGTACTACGATTCGCTGGTGTCCAAGCTGATTGTATGGGGCGCTGATCGGGATGAGGCCATTGCCCGCATGAAACGCGCCTTGAACGAGTACGCGATTACCGGCGTGAAAACGACCATACCTTTCCATTTACGGCTAATGGACAACGCGGCGTTTGTGGACGGAAAAGAAGTCTACACCGACTTTATTGTGCGTCACGCGCTGGCTTAAAACGCCTCAATGAATATCAAAACGGCTCGCACGAACTGAACGCGCGAGCCGTTTTGCTTGCGGAAAAACATCCCTTTGTAACAGGTTGACAAACTGTTATAACAGCGGTGTCCGAACAGGGTCAGCCATTTTAAATTAAAATGACAAGATACCTGATGAGAGGGCCGAGCCAATGTCTCTGGAATTGAAGCAGTACATCAAGGATTCGCTGGGCCGGGGCGCCAGCCGGGAGGAAATTGAGAAAACGCTCAGCCAGTCCGGATGGTCGGACGCGGTGATCCAGAAAACGCTGGACCAGTTTGTGGGAGTGGACGCCCAGGGGGTTCCAATCCCTGCCCCGCGCATGCAGGCCCACCAGATTGCCCGCGACCTGTTTATTTACCTGCTCATTCTGGTAACGCTGGGCATGAGCGCCTGCGCCTTGGGCGGCCTGATGTTTGAGCTGATCGACCGCCATATTCCGGATGCCGGGAACACGATGGCCTATTACGGCAGAAGCGGCATCAACTGGGCCATTGCGCAACTGGTGGTGGCATTCCCCACGTTCAGCCTGCTGACGCGGGCCATACAGAAAGACGTCTGCCAGCACCCGGAAAAACGGGAATCCCTGATTCGCAAACTGCTGATCTATTTTATTCTGGGCCTTACCGCAGTGGTCAGCCTGGGAGATTTGGTCAGCACCCTGAGTACGTTTCTGCAAGGCGAAGTCACCTGCCGCTTTATGGCCAAGGCGGGAACGGTGCTGGGAATTTCCCTGCTGATTTTTGCGTACTACCTGTTTGAAATGCGCCGGGATGACCGCCTGGTAAGACGTTAGAGGAACACAACGCCATGGCCGAACCACAGAAAAAGCCACAGAACAGCCCGATGCCAATGCTCCTTTGGGGCATCGCCAGCCTTGCGGTGGCAGGGGCCATTGCGGGCGGATTAATGCTGACCGGCGGCCCGCAGACCGAACGGATGCGCCGCATGGACGAGCGTCGGGCCAGTGATTTGCAACAGATTAAAAGCGCCTTGCTGAACAAATTCCAGGCTAACCATACCTTGCCGGAAAAGCTCTCCGCGCTTGAAAATATGGAGGATTACATCCAAGATCCGGTGAGCGGCAAGCCTTATCTCTACCGCAAAACCGGGCGGGATCGATTCCGGCTTTGCGCCACGTTTGCCCTGGACAGCCGTGAGCAAAACGCGAACGAGTACATGCCCTACCAAAATTTCAATCAGCACCCGGCGGGGTTTTACTGCTTCAACCTGCACTATGGGCCGAATCAGGACAACTCGCCCGACCGGACGCCCACTTTCAACCCGGATTGAAATCCAGTCGCCGGATTGGCTCACGCTATCAAAATGTTACATGCACTGCGGACAATTCCGACTGAAAAAATGTTTTTATTACATAGTGAGACCTTACAATCAGATAGGGTTAACTAGAAGGCTTGGAGACAGAGCGCAGGGCTACCCTATACGGAAGCGGAGGAGAGCGAGCATCATCACATAGGTGGACTGGTTACGGCAGGCTATCAACTGGGGTTTTGTAGCTGTGGGGCGCATCAATGCCTACAACTGCGGACTGGTGATATGACTGGTTTGAAGATCGGTTTCCCGACCCACGCCAATACGGTTCGGCCACTTCCCGGTTAAAACCGGGAATAACGGAATACGGGCGGTTTTCCTCCAACAAGCGCAGAACAGATTTCATCATTTTTCAAAACGGTTTCAAACTTGATTGCTTCAAACGTTTTTCTCTGGATATTTCACTCAGGCGTAATTCTCAAGGTGTATTTCTCAATGGTTCAATTCTTTTCTGTACCTTAATGCTATGCGTACGGCCCCTCGGAGCAATCTGGGCGGGCCATTTTTTTCACAGGCCACTCTTAAGCCGCATGGCACAAAGCGATGGATCAACGTCTATACCCTTATACGCTATACGCTGCCGACTATTTAGGGATGGGGCGGGAAATCGGTATGCACGTAAAAATCGCTTGAAAAACAGTGGCAGCAGGAGCATGATCAGTCTATGTCGAAACCGTTTAAGCTGGAATCCAACTACAAACCCTCAGGCGATCAGCCCCAGGCCATCGATTTGCTGACCCGTGGCCTGAATGATGGTCAGGAGGCCCAGACCCTGCTGGGCGTCACCGGCTCCGGCAAAACCTTTACCACGGCCAACGTCATTGAACGGGTGCAGCGCCCTACGCTGGTAATTTCGCACAACAAAACCCTGGCCGCCCAGCTTTACAACGAATTACGGGAATTTTTCCCGGAAAACGCGGTGGAGTATTTCATCAGCTATTACGACTACTACCAGCCGGAAGCCTATATTCCCCGCACGGACACCTATATTGAGAAAACGGCCAGCATCAACGAGGAAATCGATCGCCTGCGCCACTCCACCACCCGCAGCCTGTTTGAACGTCGGGACGTGGTGGTAGTCTCTAGCGTAAGCTGCATTTACGGCTTGGGTTTGCCGGACAACTACTTTAAAGCCGCCATCCGGCTCAAGCTGAACGAAGAAGTGGATCGGGAGAACCTGCTGCTGAATCTGATTCGCAACCAGTACCAGCGCAACGATCTCGATCTCAAGCGGGCCTGCTTCCGGGCGCGGGGCGATATTATCGAGATCCATCCGGCGCACGAAGAACGGATTATTCGCCTGGAACTGTTCGACGATGAACTGGAGCGAATCAGCGTGGTGGAACCCGAAACCGGCGAGATTATGGACATGCCGGAAGAAGTGGTGATTTACCCGGCCATTCACTATGTGGCCAACCGGGACGATGTGGAGCGGGCCACCCGGCAAATCCAGTTTGAGCTGGACGAGCGCCTGCGCCAACTGTACGACATGGGTAAAATGTTGGAAGCCCAACGCTTAGAGCAACGCACCATGCGCGATTTGGAGATGATCCGCGAAGTAGGATACCTGTCTCTTATACACATCTGACGCTGCCGACGAATAG
>CABHPA010000022.1 GCA_902168245.1 Candidatus Melainabacteria bacterium | reverse complement strand
GGTCTTGCCAAATACAGCCGTTTTTAACCCGATACAAAATCGCATTCACGATTGACCGCATGTCATGGGAACGGTGCCGTCCGCCCGGCAAAGCCTCTGGAATATGGGGTCTTAAATACCGCCACTGTTTGTCGCTTAAATCACTGGTATATCGCTTTTGAGTGCCGATTGTGCTTCCCTCCCAACTTTACAGGGAAAGACGACCTAAACACTCAATTTGTTGCACTTCTCAGATAGCCTCTTAGAAACCCTGTCAGTGATCGACTTCCAGCCATGGTGTGAGATTCAAGGATTGCCGGTTGCAGGCCGCAGGCGTTCGCATTAGCATGGACGGGAAAGGCCGTTACCTGGATAATATTTTCGTGGAACGATTCTGGCGGACGGTCAAGTATGAGGATGTTTACCTCAAACGCTATATACTACTAGCTCTCAGAGTTGCAAGCGGCAAGCCCCCACCTTGTCAACAGGGTGGGGACTTGCTATTTTTCTAGGCCTGACTCATTACTGGGCGCCGAAATAACTTTGCTGGTCGTTATAGAGCAATGTTCTTTCCGAGGTGCTGAGAACCTTGTTGAATATAATTGCTTCTGACATGCTGCCAATGAGAAAACTGCTATTACCGTAGCTGCCCAGCAAAATACTGGCATCCGTGTTGCTTGAGGATGCCGTACCCGTTCCGCTCGAGCTGTTGGTCTGGTAGATCGTTCCACCCTTGGTGGATTCCACATAGTTACCCAGCACTGAATAAAGGGTATTGGTGGTTTGCGCGGTACCGGAAGTCACAAAAATGCTGCCATGATATAACCTGGGATAGTTAGAAGCACTCATAAATAAAGCATGCCCGCTATAACTACTGAGAATGTTATTAGTGCCAGTAGAATTGGAATAACTGTAAACCACACTTTTAGAATAGTCTGAATTTGTTACCATTCCCGTTGCACTATAAAGAGCCTGCCCCCCATTGAACGATAGGATGGGTTCCTTGTTTATATTGTTGATGTAAGACAAGTTGAAAACTGGCTGGCCTATAGAGTTACTAAGGGTCAGATCATTGCCATTGCCACTCTGGTCGTACCAGGTTTTCACATACAAATCTCCGGCCTGGCTGTTGTTCACGTTCCAGTAGCCCATCTGATTGGCGCTCAGATATTTGGTATAGGCAGTGGCTGAAGGGTAGATTAGGACTTCGTTGATGTAGCCGCTAAAATTGTTCCAACCGGGTTGCAAACCGCCAATGGCAACTTGAGCGGCCCCAGTGAGCGAAGTAGTGTTGGTGCTGGTGGCGCTGGAGGACGTGTTATCGACAGACAAAGTAAAAGCTCCGGTTGCCTTGACCCGTTGCATGTAAAACTGGTGCATTTTACCATCGTTATAACCAGGGGATGCAACGGTAGTGGAGAGATCCGGGCTTCCACCCACCCCGGAATAAATGGTGCCGTTGCTGTCTACAGACGTGCCAAAATCACTGGTTCCGCCAGCCACTTCCATATCCACCAGCCCGGCATGTGAATACCAATTGCCCCCGGTAGCCCCAATCCCCCAAATGGTGCTAAAGGTGCAAAAAATGGTAAAGTCATCCGAAACTGGCCGGGTAAACCTTAGGCTGTCACCACCGTCGTATTTCATGGCAGGCATTCCACCCACTGTGACCAGAGCTCCACTGTTCACGATCATGGGCTGGTTGCTGGTGGTCGTTTGGGTGGCGTCATAACCATTGCCACTCTGGTCATACATGGTTTTCACATAACCACTGCTATTGCCCACAAAATACAGCAGTTGAGGTACATCCAGGTTTCCCCAGGCATCATACCCAATATTCGACTCAGCATTATCGCTGGAACGACGAACCAGAATCAGGTTCCCGCTGTAGGAACCCAGCCGACGAAGAGAAAATGCTGCGGAAGCACCAGTCACCACGCTATTTGGAGCATAATAGCCACTGGAGCCTTGCCACTGCATTGGGATTTGATAGTAACGCATCTGGTTACGCTCAATAATCTGGCGGTTACTATTGGACAATGCGCTGCTGTAAATCATCATTTCTGAGATTTGCCCCAGGGTATTGTAACTGGAGCTGGCGCCCACGCAGGTGCCAATATAGAGCGTGGTACTGGCAGTCGTGCTTAAAGCGGTAGGATAACCAATATTGCCAGCCTGAGAATCCCGAAACGTATATACCTTGGGGCTGTTCACAATAATAGTGGTGGCATGGGCCAGCAAGTCGTTGGTAAAGATGGAATCAATATCGTAGCCACTGCCATAACCGTGATAGCCCATATTTTTGTTGGTTACTAGCGTGGCATAATGAAAAATGCCGGATAGCTGTCCGTTTGCATTGCTACCCCACTCATACACACTGCGCAGATTCGTAGTATCGTTCAACTGATACACTGCGTTCATGGTTCTGGCTGAACTACCGCTAGGCAATCCACTGGTTGAGGCCGTGAGATAGCCGCCGGTAAACTCCATGGCCGGTCGCCCGTTCATTAGCTTGGGGACTCCCGCATTCACAATTCTAGGCTGGTTAGCACTGGTGGACTGGGTGGCATCGTAGCTATTACCGCTTTGGTCATACCAGGATTTCACATACCCGCTGCCAGTACCCACAAAGTCCAGCAGTGCATTCATATCCAGATCGCCTGTAGAGGTAAAGCCAATGTCATGCTCTGTATTATCGGACGAACGACGCACCCGAATCGCAGAACCCGTGTAGGCGTCTCTCAGCTTTCGCAGGCCGTAAGCAATGCTTGCTCCACTCACGGATGTTACCGGCGGAGAATCACTGACAAAGGTCTTCAGCGAGTCTATATCCAGGTTTCCGGCAGCATCAAAGCCAATGTCCTGCTCGGTATTATCGGAGGCGCGGCGCACCCGAATGGCGGAACCTGAATAGGCCGTGCGCAATTTGCGTACCGAATACGCAGCAACCGCCCCGGAAACACTATCCAATACAAAGGTGCCGTTATTACGGTTCATGTGAATTAATCTGGATACGGATGCTGTCGCCTGCCCGACCACTGCGGTGACTTTTACCAGGTAAGTATCGCCCCGGGCGGCGGTCATGGTGGCCGAATAAGATCCCACCGTACTGCTTGAGCCACCCAAGGAGGCAGGATCCTGTGGCATGGTAACTGACGTGGAGGAATACGTATAAGACGTGTCTACGGTCTGGTTCGTATTCAGCCGGGTCTGAATATCAGCTAGAACCGTTTCCATACCTATTGCGGCCAACTCCTGGGCAGACAAGTTATCCTGACTACTGCTGCCCAGGTATGCCAAACCCACTGGGCCTACCACCATTTGTAATGAAGCGCCAATTAACACCGTACTGACCAAAAAGACTATAAGAAGCACAAGGCCATAGCCAGACTGGGCTTTAGCGGAGCCACAAGGATACTGCATGAACATAGAGAGCGCCAATTACTCATTCAATAATTCTGACAATAGCTACCAGCACGTAGAATAAAACTGAACACTGTTGTTGAAGGAATCTACAGCTCATCAATTGAGTGCCTCTGATTCTGAGCTGATAAATAAGAGATTATTTAAAAACAGGCAGCTTTTTTCTATTGATTATTAGTAACTTTATCCATTCCGAATAGGGCTAGTGGATAATTGAGTCTGGAATACACTTGTATGCTCATTGGCAAGAACCTGTGCATACAATACAAGTCTTTTCCGAAGCATTGGGGATTGATTTAAAACCTTAAGCCTTGTTGCTTTTTGAACAAGTTGAGCTGCTTTCGGCTGGTTTCTTAAACTGATTGCTCGTTTTTCAGGTGGCAAAAAACCGCCCTGCTGATAATCACGTAAGCAGAGTTCCAGTTTGTCCGCTAAAGCGGTTAGAACGGCTAAGACAACCTTATCCAGCAAAAACTTGCCCTCTAATCTTCTAAGCTTAAATTTGGCTGTCAAATACAAATTTTAGATTTATATAACTCAATTGTTAATATATGGGTTTTCTTGAGCAGGCACAAGAAGTATCAAATTAAAACCAGATGTTGAATTCTCTTTATGCTCTGGGCGGATTGTCCCCAAACACCAGCTGGATCGTTATTCACCCGCCAGCTCTGATGAAAAGCATCTTTGATATAGCATTTCAACCGTTTCTGAAGTTTTGGGGCATAGTGCTGAACCCAACGATAAAGAGTGGTATGATCCAGCTCAATTCGACGATCTTCCAGCATTGCCTCCAGTTTCCAATAACTGATACCCTATTTACAGTACCACCGCACCGCCCAAAGGATGATCTCGCCGAAACTGACGGCCCTTAATATCATTCATATTGAAATCCTTGTTTGCTATTAATATTTCAAAAAAAATCGAAATCAACTAAAATTTGCAACAACGCCAAACAGTTAAGCCCGGAGGGTTATTGCCCCAGGCTCAACGCAATTGGTATAACTTACAAAAGCCTTGTTCTAATGTTCGCGAACGGACTTTGAACGTTTCAGAACTGTTGGGCCAAAACTCTTGCTGGATTGTATCGGCTTTAGGGTGATTTTATTATTGTTTTGATTGGGGAAACGAAAAAACTTTGATCTTTGGACCTTTTCCATAATCGGCTCCAGTTCTATCCGCAAACCTTTACTTGGCCCAAAAACTACTGGAACAGGCTTTCCCTCATGCCTCTCTCCCCAGGTACTTTGAAATTCCTTCAAGGCATCAGTGTAAATTCTTTTTTCCTGCAGTTGGGCAAATTGTTTATCAATGTCAACGTCATCATAACTGGCTGTCTTATTGACTGTAGGCGTTTGTACGGCAGGTTTTCTTAAAGCGCCATATTTAGCCCAATTAACGCTAAACAGATTACTGGTAGGTTTTTTCTGAGAGAATAATTTCAAGACAGGCCAACATGCCTTCTGAGTGGGCTTTTTTGGGGCAGGGGGAAGGCTGACTGATTTAACAAAAGCATCGCTGCTATTTCTGGACACAGTATGCTTAATGGACTTCCATGCGCCATTGAGAGAAGATGTTACGCCTTTGGGTTTCGGCAGTATGGCATGAATATTTCCAAAACTGGAAACCATGGCGGGAGTGGGCAAAAAATACATCATAAAAGTATCTTTCCTGAAAATTAGTGCATTCAAGTGATGATGAACAAATGTTTAAACCGAGGTAAACCAGGCCAGTTGCAGGCTTCCAACAACTTCCTATTGCAAGTAATTTATAGTATAAAACAATTAAAATTTAAACAAGTATCCTTTTGACACTTATTCTGAACTTCAAGACAGCATGACAAATTCCTCGGCTCTGTTGGAAATTTCAAGCGAGAACAGATTATCCTTGTCATTCTTGGGAATTAGGAAGCGTAGAGTCCAAAGTTCCAGTGTATTAGACATATTTCACCCTTGACATCCGGTTGATTCTCATACGATATTTTCCGTTTCGTGGGCTGAGCCCGACATGAATTAGATGTAGGGACTCACAATTAGACTGAGCTGGTTTCCTTTTGACACTTTAACAAGTCAGTTTGTTCACCTGATTTATCCAAATGTTCATTACTCCTTTTTACAGAAATAGGGTCAACGCAGAAAGAAGCCCTTAGCAATAGAGCTGGAGCCACACCTACTTATGAATATTCATCCTTTTTCTCATAGAGAAAATCCTAGAGTCCAAAACAAACAGCAATATCATCAGGCAAAGCCAACTCAGGCTCTATCATCTGATTCACTCCATTTTCAGGGTCAGAGAGCTTCGGCAGGATCATCACAAAAACAGACCAAATATAAAAAAGGCCTCTCTTGGCTCAAGTGCCTTCTGGGCAAGTCTGGTAATAGTGCTCAACGGCAAAACCAGAGAGGCCCAACAGTTAAATCTATTATAAAAATGTCACAAGCATTACCTGAACAGATGCGAATCCCCACAAACGCTTTAAAAGAAATGAACTCGACCGCGTTGCAGCGCATCGAGCGTTTTTATATGGGCGGCTCCAATTTTTACTACTACTACACCAAAGAATCATATCACAAGCCCGAAGGGCATTGATCCGTGCCTTGGATTGGGACTCCTGAGTGGTTTTCAAGCATCGTTCCGATCCACCCTTTCATGCCATAAGGCGTTGAGCATTTTATTTCGGAATGGCATGGATTTAGAGAGCGGCGCCAATTTAAAATGCAGGCCAAGAGCCAGTTTTGCCTTTGACTCCTATCAAAATGGGGGGGGCGGCGCGCCCAGTTTAAACGGTTGTTTCCGCTTGTCGCTACAGACAAATAGAACAACCCAGCCATAAATAACACTTGGCTGAGTGGCATAGTGGGCATTGTTACGAACATTTGTCAAAGTGCGGCAATGCTGGTGAGAATTCTTGTCCCTTACGGGGTACGTCTAGTCTTCCAATTGATATTGGTAAATGGGCAAAGTTACAATAAAGTTGCTGCCTTGATCGGGCAGACTTTCTACTTTCACAGTCCCATTGTGCCGTTCGGCGATTTTTTTAACGATAGCCAATCCAATACCTGTCCCTGGATAGGTATTTTTGCCGTGTAAACGTGTAAATGTATCAAATATCCGTTCCTGATACTCACTTTTAATACCAATGCCATTATCCTCTACCGTTAGCTGGCAGTATTGGGAATCCAATGGCTGGGCAGATACTTTAATGACCGGCGGGCACCCTTCTCGGTGGAACTTCAAGGCGTTGTCAATCAGGCATTCCAGTAGCTGGTGCATCTGACCGGGGTCCGCATCGATGGTCATCATTGGGCCAAGCTCAATGCGGCCACCCGATTCTTTCAGGGCAAAGTGCAACTCTGCCGTCACTTCTTTCATAATGCTAGCCAGTTCTGTTTTTTGGAAAGATTTTCCCTTGCGGGTGACGCGAGACAGATCTAGTAGATCGTCAATGAGATTCTGCATTCGGCGGGTTGCTCGCTGTAACCGTTCGATATCGTCCTGGGCTTCATCGGTCAATTGGTTTTCCAGGATTGTCCTCAGGTGTTCACTGAACAGGATGACCTTGCGCAAAGGCTCTTGCAGGTCATGGGATGCAATCATCGCGAAATGTTCCAATTCCTTATTGCTTCTTTCAAGCTTGGCTGTATATTTTTTTAGCCTTGCCTGGGCAGCTTCCAAAGCCATTTCCGCTTCTTTTCGGTCGGTAATGTCTTGACTGATAGCCAGAACGGCCTGTGGAACCACTCCCTCCTTTTCACGAACTAGGGAAACGTGGTTACGAACCCAAATATGGGTGCCATCCGGGCGCATATAACGTTTTTCAATGGCAAATGGAATGCCATTCATGACGGTTTGTTCAAAAGCAGGCACGTTCTCTTTCAAATCTTCGGCAGGGGTTATGTCTTGCATCCGTATGCCCAGAAGCTCATCTTGGCTGCGGCCCACCATCTCACAGAATCGTTGATTGACCAGCAGGAATTTTCCTGCAAGATCAGTCTGGGCAATACCAGCTGCCGCTTGATTGAAAAGGCTTTTGTATCGTTCTTCACTTTCCTGTTTGGACGCTTCCGCTTCCTGACGGGCGCGGTGCAATTCCAGATTTAGATTTGCCTTGACACGCGCCAATAATTCACGCGCATTGAACGGTTTTACCAGGTAATCATCCGCCCCAGCCTGTAGCCCTTCTATTCTGGCCTCTTCACCGGCGCGCGCCGAGAGCAGAATAATGGGAATGGTTTTCAGCGCCTCGTGATTCCGTAATGCTCGCAGCAGCCCAAATCCATCCAGGGTTGGCATCATGATGTCGGATAAAACCAGGTCGGGTGGTTTCTGTATTGCGGCTTTGAGAGCCTCCTCCCCGTTGGAAGCGGTTTCTATGTCACAATAGGGTTCCAATAAGCGACACACATAGTTGCGCATATCTGCATTGTCATCGGCAAGCAATACCTGTACCGGCTGGCCGTTCGGTTTATACCAGCGTACATTTTCATCCATATTCCGCGAAGTGCGCTTTGTGTTTTGAGGCAACCAATGTAATGCTTCATCCACCATAGGTTGGGCACCTCGGGTGGGCCGAGTCGGGTTTTCCTGCAGGGCCACTTGGCTTTCTGGTAAATGGGCGTATCCGGCTGGTAGGGAAACCGTAAACGTGGTTCCTTGCCCGAGCGTGCTATGCACCTCAATCTGGCCGCCATGCAGTCTCACCAGTTCATTGACCAGCGCCAGGCCAATACCACTGCCTTCATACGAGCGGGAAGGCGCATTTGGTACTCGGTAGAACCGTTCAAAGAGGTGGGGCAATTGTTCTGTCGAGATGCCGATGCCGGTATCTCGAACAATGAGTTCGATATGATCCCGCTTCCAGCATAGCCGCACTTCAATTTCACCTTCAAAGGTATGCTTGAAGGCATTTGAAACTAGATTCAGGACGATTTTTTCCCACATGTCGTGATCGACATACACCGGCTCAGGTAATGGCGGGCAATCTATTGCCAGTTTGAGACCGGCTTTGCTGGTTGCTGAACTGAACATGCTAACCAACTCTTGGGTTATGGTTCTTAGATCCGTCGGTTGATAATGCGCTTGCACTCGCCCAGCTTCAATCCGGGCAAAATCCAGTAAATTATTGACCAGTCTTAGTAGGCGCAAGGTATTCCGATAGGCGATTTCCAACTGTTCCCGGTTTTTGGGCGTGATCTGCGGATCCTGGAGCGTATCTTCCATCGGGCCTAGCATCAGGGTTAAAGGTGTTCGGAACTCGTGGCTGATGTTGCTGAAAAAAGAGGTTTTGAGACGATCCAGCTCCTTGAGGCGTTCATTGAGCTGGGCAAGCTCCTGTTCACGGCGCTCGGATTCCTCCTTGGCGGCTTTTATCTGACGATTAGCCTCCTTCAGCTCACGGGAGCTTTTCAGTACTTCAGCTTCCATTTGTTCCACATGCACTAAAGTCCTCTCTATCCGGGCATTTTCCTGGGAGGTGCGTTCCCGTAACAGGATAAACTCGGTAATATCTTCGACGCGGTGAATAATATAGGCAAGCTCCCCTGTTTGGTCAAATACGGGTGAGTTGACCGGACTCCAGTATTTCACTTCAAAGTGATTAGCCCCTTGAACGGGAATATCGTATTTCTGAACGCCCATGACATCCTGCACGCAGTCTTGAATGACACGTTCTAGCGAAATGTGCAAATCGCTGACCCCGGTGGCTGAGGCATCCTTTGGATTGTCCGGAAAAACCTCAAACAGGCCCCGTCCCAGAAGATCTGAGCGTTGTGTATTCGTTGCGGCCAAGTAGCTGTTATTAACGGCAGCAATAGTGAACTTCGGGGTATCAGGCAGTAGCACCAGATAAGGATTTGGGGATGCTTCAAAAACGTGTTGAAAAAAAGAAGCTACCGACGGCTTATCATTTAAAGACAATAACGTTTCCAGAGTACTATCAGCATTCCGCTTTGGCTTATGCATGTTTTTTGGCATGATGGTTGGCGCTATCCCTCCATGGTACATGAAGCAGACCAGAGACTAATATCCCTGATATATAGTTTGCTCTATAATTCCCCTAGAGGCTATTGTCGAAGTGTCTATTGGATTCGCTTTTAATTGCAGAAAAACAAGCTATTCTCAATTATTTTTGATCCTATTCACTAAAAGCCTGCCACTTTCAAAACAGATACTAAAAACCTGATTAATGTTTTCTGTTTTGTCAATGAAAACTTTTCTGGTGAACTCAGTAGAAATTGGCTATTTTCAACTGAGTTTGGACTCAGTCTGGTTTTTCTCCTGATCCGATCGTACCCGCCTTGCTCCACTCAGTTGAATTTGTCACAATGAGTAAAGAACCGTTTGAGTTTCAAGCATTTGTGGCAGCAACCATTTGTTGTTTTTTCTGGTATTCATATTTTCCAGAATATTTAAATGCTGAATGTAAGAAGGTATGGCATGGGTCAGGGTAAACAGGCAAAAGTGTTATCGGATGCGCAAATGAAGGCAGCGCTGGCTTATTTGGAGAAGAGCCGT
>CABHPA010000021.1 GCA_902168245.1 Candidatus Melainabacteria bacterium | reverse complement strand
CAGTTTAGATGAAGTGGAAAACCAATTAGAAGCTCAATTAAAGCACTTCTACGATAATCCAGGCCTGGTACAATCCATTGTCGGTTATGGATGGATTCTAAATGCCCTTAATTGATGGAATTGGTATTAGTAGGTCCTTGTTGAGACAGCCTGATACCCGATCTGTACACGGTTCTATGCAGGGCAAATTGTCTACAGAACCTATAACAACAGAAGAAGTGTTAGATATTAGAGAAGCAATTGACCGCTCTAGGACAGATTCCGCCTTTTATGATTTGCCAAAATCGATTAAAAAAGCTGGGTTGAGGAGTAGTATTCCTGGAAAGCCACCTACTTTCAGTCTGGATACGCCGCCTAAGCTGCCCATACAGACTCATATTGCTCCTCCTGGTTTATTGAGTAAAGCGCTTTCTGGCAACCCAAAGGATATAGAGACATTTGAACACGTGATGAAGGAGTTATATGCTCCGAAACAAAAAGACATTTATCCGAATCTACAAGCTTTTGGATATAACAAATTTTTTGTTTCAGGCTTAAGTGCAAAATCTCGGTAAATAGCAAATACAAACCTTGTTTGTCTGACTGAAGTGCTTGAGTCATTAGGGGTTACGTCGTTTATGTTGAATCATTCCCAAGCGTAATCTTGACATACTGCTGAATATATTCTGAACAGCTCTAAATAGGGATTCCGCACTTTTTAGCCACTTTGTCATTAAAATGCTTTCGATTTCCAGAGAGTATAATGTTGGGTCTGGGGTTCGCTTTTAGGGCTGCTGTCAGGATAGGAATATCAGCTAAATGATGCATTAAGGGCAAATATTGTATTTTGATCTCCAGAACGTCTGATAAGTCAGGGTCTGGAACGATTTTGAGGCGGGTTTTTTGAAGCATTTTTTTCCAGGCTTCAAGAATGATGTTAAATTCCTGCATGGCTTTGCTTTGTTCTAGCAGCTCATCTTCAACGTCAGTAATGACTTGTTGGCAGGTCATTAAGTTGATTTTTTTGTAGTTTGCCAAGGTGATTATCGTCTTGGCCGCCGCAAAATTTTCTAGTAAGCCTTCAATGAGGACATTGGAATCAACAAATATAAGAGGTTTAAGGGGCTGTGTCATTGCTTAGGTCGGGGTATCTTTCCATAAGACGTGCTTCTTTTCTAGCTTCCACATTAGCTTTCAGCATGTCAACGGTGATGCCGGTCTTTGTTAAAGCTGCTTGCGCGCGTTTTTGAAGGTCTTCCAATGCTAAGTCGGCTGGCATGTATACAACACAGCCATCCAAAACAAGCTCCATTAAAGGATCTCCAGCCGCAATGCCCAACGAATGGCGAGCGTCCGCTGAAACTGTTATTTGGCCTTTTTTGCTGACAGTGGTCGTTTTTAAGTGTTGGCGACTTATAGCCATAAGCCCTCCTTGATGGTAAAGAAAGTAAGGATTTCTTTACTTTTATGATAGCCGCTTTTTATCAGGACTTCAATCCCTGAAGAAAAAAGCCCCGTGTAGTTCGAAACGGGGCTTGGAGTATGTAGGTTTTGGGAGTGAATCTAACGAGTGAGGCTCAGGGACATTCCTTGCTCCATGCTCTGCTCCAATGTCCAAATAGCATCCTGCTTTGGGGCCTTTTCCTGGGCCAGAGCCAATTGCGCCCGGTGCTTGATGTCCGCCTATCCCGATCCCGGCCTGGAGCATACTACTGACCAGGGCCTTGCCTTTGGATTGCATCAAATCATTCCAGTCGCTTCCAGAAGCGCCTTTCTCGAACGTGGGAAGTAAAGTGTACCCACCCACCTTTTGGGCGGCTTCCTGGGCTTTCTGGAGGCCCACGTTTTTCTCTTTGGGCTTGCTGTGATCATTGTCCCCGGCCAGAATCAGATTTTTCTCTGGGAATTTCTGCCGGTAGGCCTCGGCCACCCCAGGCATATTCCCCGAATCAAAAGTGACCACCACTGGCAGCCACGTCAGCTCATGTAGTGTCGCCGCCGTGGCATAGCCTTCCGCAAAGAGAATCTTATCGTTGGCCGCCACATCCCCAATGACATGATGCCCGCCTTGTTTGCGACAGCCGCGCGGCAGGCTTTTCTTACCCGTGGCATCAATGGATTGTGCGCCCAGGAACTGCCCGTCGATATCCCGGATGGGAATGAGCAGATTGCCTTTGGCGCTCCATTGCTGGCCGTCCGGGTCATTTTTAGGCAAAGTTAGGCTTCCCACGGTATCGATCATCAGGCCATAGCTGGCAACGCCTTTGCTGTCCAGATAGGGATGATTCTCCGCCGGTTCGCCCTGGCTGAAATGGCCTTCCACGATTTTGGCGGTTTCGGCATGCTGGCGCTCCAGTTGATTGGCCCGGTCCTGCCGTTTTTGTGCCGCTTCAGCCGCCAGCTTGGCGCGATCCAAGGCGGAAAGCGACTTGAGTTGGGCATTCAGCTTCCAGTTGATTTGCTCGCCGGTTTTAAAGTTCTGAATATAGCCTGCCGGGCGACCGTCCAGATGCCCCACATACGAGCCGGATTTTTGTCCGGGCGTGTCGCCTTGCACGGCTACACGCTGGATTTGCCCGTTCATAACCGGCAGGCCGGTGATCTGTAAGCCTGCTTCTGAAAGGGCTTGTGCAAATGCTTCTTGCGGATTGGGTCCGTCTTGTACATGCACGTGATCCGATGGCTTGGGTATCCAGGGTTCCAGTTGAGACAGGTCTGTTCCGGGTGAGGCATACCAGGAGCCTGCTCCTTTGTCCCATCGTCGAGCGCCCAGGGCTTTGGCCTCCTCTTTTTCCTCGTAAGGCACCGCCAGATAAACCCGTTCGTTGCTGATATTCATAGCATTCTCCAGCTCCGGTTGCAGGGTGGGCATTTGAACCGTAATTTGAACGGCTTCCGGTTCCTGAGTCACGGTTTGCTTGAGTTCTGGCCCCGTGAGATACTGCACGATTTTTTCCGAATCGGAGGCCGCCCGGAAGATTTCATGCGGATCGTTTTCCAGAATCCGAATCCAGGAAGCGATATAAGCCACATGCTGGGAAGGATCATGGCCAATTTCCAGCTTTTCTCCCAGCATGAGAGAGGCGATTTCCGCCCGCAGTTCTTCCTTGGCATAGCCTTCGGACCCGAAAGGATGGGCTAAATCCCGGTTTAACCGACGGGGATGGCCTGTGGCATGTCCTAACTCATGCAGGGCTGTGGCGTAAAACCCATCCGGGCTTTTGAACTGCTCCCGTTCCGGCAGGGTAATGGTATCGGTCGATGGCCGGTAAAAGGCGCGGTTGCCGTTTTGGTACAAAATCGGGACCCCAGAATCCCGTAAGAGGGTCTCAGCATGTTCATGGCGCTCAAATTCGCTGAACTGGGGCCGGTTGGATGCTTGGGGCGGGAGTCCATGCAATTGCTCGGCATTGAAGACATTGGCATAGAAAATCTTGGGCTGCTCCAGGGCCACCATGACTTTCAGGGCCTGCCCATGCTCATCCAACAGGGGTTTGCCAGCCTCATCCCGTTTGACCTGTTCTTCGCTCCACTGCCAGTATTGAATGCTGGTGCCTTTTTCACCTTTCATGACTTGCGCATCCAGGCGATTGGCTTGTTTGAACGTCATCCAGCGGGCGTCTTGGTATCCCCTGCTTTCGGCCATGCTCATCAGCCACAAGGCATTCATGCCTTTGTATTCATTGCCGGTAGAGGGGTTAAACGGCTTAAATTGGGTTCCTGGTTCCCAAGGCTTAATCCAGGGGACCGTACCTTCTTTCAATTGCCGAATGATGCTTTCCGCAACGGTTTCTACATAAGCCTTATTCCCCATCGCGGTCTTCTCCCATATCCAGGTTGGACTCCCATGCATCTTCCAGGGATAGGGCGGTTTCCTGAAATGCGCCCAAAGATTCGGCCTCATCCGGGTCAACCACTACCATGACGCCCGGTGTGTCCAAATCCTCCAGGCGATTGCTCAAAACCGGTTGATTGTCTCTCTCCATGCTCATCTCCTCAAAACGAACATTTATTAACCAAACTGGGTACTAGGTGAAAACGCGGTGATAGCTGAAAACTAACAGCTGGCCAGGTCAGTGCCTGGTGGAAGAGGTATCAGTCAGGATGTGGGGCTTGGTTTTTGAACGGCAACAGTAACAGCTTTCCACCATCCCTATCCTGAATATTGCCTTCATGCACCAGCAATTTTTGAAGCAGCCCCAAAGTATCCACCAGAATATGCCGCTTTCGGCCTTTTACTTTCTTTCCTGCGTCATACCCGCGAAGCCCCATTTTCACCCCAAGGGCGTGCTGCGCGATCTGCCGTCTTAACGGACTGACTGTCAATAATTCCAGCACTGGGCTGCAAGGAGCGACCCAATTTCAGACGCAAATTGTCCCTCAAGACCGCATGAATCTTTTCCCAAGTGCCATCCAGCGTCCAGGCCCTGTAATATTCATATACCGTTTGGTGTGGCGGGAAATCATGGGGCAGGTCTTGCCAAATACAGCCGTTTTTAACCCGATACAAAATCGCATTCACGATTGACCGCATGTCATGGGAACGGTGCCGTCCGCCCGGCAAAGCCTCTGGAATATGGGGTCTTAAATACCGCCACTGCTTGTCGCTTAAGTCACTGGTATATCGCTTTTGAGTGTCCATTGTGCTTCCCTCCCAACTTTACAGGGAAAGACGACCTAAACACTCAATTTGTTGCACTTCTCAGATAGCCTCTTAGAGAAACATCGTGATGACTTCTTAAAACATGGTAGATTCACCGTAGCCCCTAATATCCGTGCTATTTTGGAGCTATCTCAGCAACAAGTAGTGAGTATACCTCCAGTTCCTATCAGTCGCCGGACTTCTTTGGCCTAGATGCCGTTAACTGCTCAGTAGCCAATTCGCGAATCTCAGGACAAAGACAGGGGAGGCTCCCGTTGAATACTTGTTTTTAACCCAGCCACCTATTAGTACTCCAGCGCAAAATGCCCGGGAAGAAGTCAAAGCGGACGAGTCCCTAAAATCAACGGACCTGAAACGTTCCCGGTCTTTCTCTTGATTTGAGACAAGCGATGCTCAGGGTGTGAATTTCAGTGAGGCAATTTCCGGTCGGCTTTTGCATTAATAGTCTTGTCATTGTCTATCAGAAAACCGCCATGTCTTCTCTACATAATCCAAGCACCATCAAGCAGCAGCAATACAACCAGCGCTACCAAACCACCCCAAAGCGAGAGGTTAAAAGCTATGGCATCGTTGACCATGGCGATGTACCCTATAGCATAACCGATCGGGGATTTGATATCTTGCAACGAACCACATATCCGGCCGGATACCTGGACGATTTAACCCCGGACATGCGCATTCTGGATGTGGGAACCGGTGACGGGCACTTTGTAGAAGACCTGCACGAGAAAGGCTTCACCAGCGCTGAAGGTATTGATATTGGGGATGCCCTGCCGGAGGACAAGCCCTACTTGAAGCAGGTTGCAATTGAGAATACCAACTATCCAGATAATACCTTTGATCGCATTTTTTCATCCTATTCCATATTCTGCTACCCGGAATCCAGGGATTTTCAGCAACAGGCATTGGAAAAAATGGCAGCCATGCTAAAACCAGGCGGCCATATTCGGCTGGCGCCTTTGCTATCCACGCAAACGCTTAAAACAGTAGTGGCCAGAGTGCCAAGCTTGCGGGTCAGCGATGAAGGCCCGGGCGACAGCTATATTCAGCTCACTAAAGTCACTCCGAAAAGTCCTGCCTCTGCTTCTACTCAATCCATCAACTTTGTAGCCTGACTCTGATGGGTCTGTTGCAAAAACAAGGCCATTTAACGCCTTTCCATGTTTTTTCTTTTGTGTTAGAAATTACGGCTGTTCCTTATTCTACAGATGGTTTGCCTTTTGATTGCCAAAGGAAATCATTTGTTATCACCACTTTCCCCTGATAATAATAGCCCAGGCTTTTGTAATTAGCCCCTTAAGAGAAACTATTCTTCTCTTCGCCGCCTTATTGTAGTCACCTTTTTATATAAGAGAAACAATATCATGTCAGTTCCAGGACCTTCTTCTTTTCGACAGCCCGTATATAGCACCGCCTCAGCTGCCTCTTCAGAAATTTCACTGGGTTCTACCCGCACTCAGTATTGGACTGAGAAAATTCCAGACCGTCTTATAAAAAATCCAAATAGCGTAAAAGCCCGAACAGCGTTTTCTGAAGGCGGTGTACCAACTGGCCTTTTAAATCGTTGGATTGATATGGCGAAACAAGTTAAAGCAGGAGCATTACCTGCTGCTGACTTAAAAGGGATAATCCAACGCTCGTTTCAAGACATGAAAGCGCGTTTAAATGAAAAAAAGCAAGCTGATCGCTTAAGACAATATGCTGTATATTGTGAGCCTGCAATTGAAGGTAACGACTTTAACCCCAGAGTTGTAGTACGCCGTCCGGATGGACGCCCTTCTTTGATATTTCCAGGAGGCACACTTCCTGAAAATGCCCTTGCCAGGACGCAAGAAATAGATGCACAGGAAGATATAGCACAAAAAGCTGCAGAACAAAGAGCATACAAACAACGAGCTGAAATACAGAAAGCGGAAAAACAGGAAGCAAGAAAAGCAAAAGCATTCAGTGATTTTCGAGTCAGGAATCCCCACAATCATTCGTTTGACAGTTTCGAAGATTTAGTAAGAGCATTCGACCATTATCGAGCCAACCATCCTACCGATCCTCTTTGGCAACATAATGCTTTAGCCGCCCACAATCAAATACGATCTAGTCAAAACAAAGTAACTATTGCTGGTCCCCTGGCTAATAAAATATACAAAACTTTTAAAAGATTTATACGCTAAAGGACTGCCGCAAAGAGAATGCCCCCTGTTTGCAGTCCACTACATCCAGCAGTACAATCACAAACGACCTCACCAGGGCTTGCGGGGACGAACCCCAGCAAACGTTTACCACGCTCAGGGTACTTGGACCTTCCAGGAAGAAGGTAAGGCGGTAAGAATGGAAAAATCGTTAATGTCAGCCCCTTAAAACATGTAAAGATGAAACCTGTCTGGACAATTCAGTCCACTTTAGGCATCCACAGCCAAGGTATTCCAGCCGTCTTCTTTGTAAGCAGCTTGTGTGGTATCCGACGAATACGGAGAACTGCGCTTTGCCACCGAAAAACAAGCCCTGATACCCAAAGCGGGGCAGAAGTTGGTTTTCTTCATCGCCCCGACCGAAAGGTGATTTGCAAGACAGGCAGGAAATGGGCAATGCCTCTGTAGGGCATTCCGTATTTGCTGTTTGGAAACTTTAAGGCACGGGGCTTGAAGTGGGTTTTGCCCTCGGATTTGTCAATGGCAAAGGCTCCGCTTGAGCTGCTTTAGAGGACTTCTGAGCTTTAAACTGGGATAATACTTTCTAGATATACTACAAATGAAAGATACCAATGATCGTGATTTCACTAAACTACTCACAAGGCTACTACGTTTGAAGATTTCGGTATCAATCACGATGATGATGTCAGAAAGCAGTACTTTTAGAATCTAGGCCATTTCAAATCTCCTTATGCATTTGCCCAGCTTGACGACTCGGCTGAACGGTTTCTTTTTTAGAAATACCGTAATAGATGACTGGAAGTACAATCAACGTCAATAGAGTCGATGTAAAGACACCGCCAATTATCACTGTGGCCAATGGCTTTTGAACCTCTGCCCCAGCGCCATGAGAGATTGCCATGGGCAGAAAGCCCAGGATAGCAACTAGAGCCGTCATCATCACCGGGCGGAGCCGTGTTTCAGCGGCTTTTTTAATGGCGCCTTCAAGGCTCATCCCGTGCTTAATAAACTGATTAATGGTAGAAACCAGCACCAGCCCATTCAAAACGGCTACCCCGAACAGGGCAATAAAGCCAATGGAAGCAGGAACGTTCAAATACATGCCCCGCACCCAGAGGGCAAGAATCCCCCCAATCAGGGCAAAAGGCACGTTCAGCATGACCAGTAGTGCATGGCGAATAGATGAAAAGGTTGCCATTAGCAAAAAGAAAATAATCAAAATTGAAAGCGGCACGACCATTGTCAACTTACTCATGGCTCGCTGCTGATTCTCGAACTGGCCGCCCCATTGAATGTAATAGCCAGGCGGTAATTTGACGGATTGTTCGATTTTGGCCTGCCCTTCTTTTACAAAAGAGCCAATATCACGATCTTTCACGTTACACATCACCACAATTCGGCGCTGTCCAAATTCACGGTTCACCAATTCCAATCCCTCTTCTGTCCGAATTTGCGCCACCTGTCCAACCGGAACCTGCTCACCATTTGCTGTATTAATCAGAAGATTTTGTAGCATTTGCGGCTCAGTATGGCTGCCTCCTGGGAACCTGACCCGCAACGTAAACCGGCGCTTTCCCTCCAGCACTTCAGACACGGGTTCTCCTAGGATGGCTGTTCCAATCACGTCTCGAATATCTGAAATATTTACTCCATAGCGAGCCATCTTATCCCGATCCGGCTCAATGACCAGTTGCGCACTGCCAGAGAGCTTTTCCACCTGCAAGTCCCGCTGACCTTCTACTGAGCGCATAACCTTTTCGATTTCAGCCCCTTTTTCGGTGAGCACATTGAAATCATCCCCAAACAGTTTGATGGCTACATCCGAGCGGACGCCGGAAACCAGTTCATCCACGCGCATGGCAATCGGTTGGGTAAAATTAAAATGTGTTCCCGGTACATCCCGGTTAAGACGTTTACTGATTTCATCAATCAAATCATCTTTTGTGATGCCGGAGCGCCAAGTATCCTTTGCTTTCAGAATGACGTACACATCCGCCTGGTAGACTCCCATTGGATCGGTGGCCAAATCAGGACGGCCAGACTTGGAAACCACGGTTTTAATTTCCGGTACGTCTTTAATGGAATTTTCAATCTGAGTAGTCACTTTCAATTTTTCCGCCAAAGAGATGCTGGGCAGGTTGGTGGTTTCTACCAGAATATCGCCCTCATCCAACTGAGGTACAAATTCGGTACCCAGAAAAGGAAGAGAGGCCATAGTCAGCAAAAACAGGCCAACCGCAACTATAAGCGTCATTTTTCGATGACGCATGGCTGTATCCAGAAGATTCAAATAATGTGGCCTTGTTTTGCGAATAATAATGCTTTCCGTTTCCTTGACCTTACCGCGCAGGAAAAAACTGCACAGCACCGGAACCAGCGTTAGGGCACACAGTAGCGAACCTAACAAGGCAAAGCAGACTGAAAACACCATTGGCGAAAACATCTTGTATTCCATGCCTTCCAGGGCCAGAACGGGCATGTACACAACCGTAATAATCAAGATACCAAATAAAATGGGACGGGCCATCTCTCGCAGGGAATCCTGAATGACGTCAAAGGTGGATGTGTTTGGGGTTTGAGGATGGGACAATTTTCGAACCGTGTTTTCCACCATAACGATGGCCCCGTCCACAATCATTCCAAAGTCAATGGCGCCCAAACTCATAATATTGGCCGTAATACCCAGCGCTTTCATGCCTATCAAGGAAAACATCATCGAAATCGGAATCACTGCCGCAACAATCAACGCCGCCCGCAGGTTGCCCAATAACACCAGCAGAACAATAATAACCAGCATTCCGCCTTCTATCAGATTGGTTTCCACTGTTTTGATGGTCTGCTCAACCAAATGCGTTTGATCATAAAAAGGCTTCAATTGAATCCCTTCTGGCAGACTTTTCTTGATTTCTTCTACTTTGGTTTTTACCCGTTCTATGACCTCCCGGCTGTTTTCCCCTTTCAGCATCATCACGAGACCTGTGACCACTTCACCGTTCCCATCTTTAGTCACAGCGCCTTGACGCAGGGTTGAGCCATATTCCACACGGGCAATATTTTTAATGGCAATAGGGATGCCGTTTTCCCGCTTAACGATGATATTACCGATATCTTCCAGTCGATGTACCCGGCCTAGGCCGCGCACAATATATTGTTCCGAACCATGCTCGATAATCCCTCCGCTGAAATTTTCATTGTTATTTTTCAAGGCATCAAAAACGTTATTAAGCGTTAGGCCGAACCGAACCAATTGCTCCGGAAAAACCGTCACTTGATATTCCTGGGTCAGCCCGCCCCAAGTATTGACTTCGTTCACGCCGGGTACGGTTCGAAGCTGGTACTTGATATCCCAATCATGCAGGGTTTTCAGCTCGGTAGCGGTATACCCTTTGCCTTCTACCACGTATTGGTAAATCTCGCCCATACCGGTGGCAATTGGACCAAGTTCCGGATTCACGCCTTGGGGCAATCGGGAGCGGGCGCTTTGAAGCCGCTCATTAACCAGTTGTCGGGCAAAGTAAGTATCCACGCCGTCATGAAACACGACAGTTACAACGGAAAGCCCGAATTTGGTAACAGAGCGCACCTCTTCCACTTTCGGTAAGCCGTTCATGATGGACTCAATGGGGATAGTGACCAATTGTTCGGCTTCTACAGGCGCCATGCCCGACGCTTCGGTAATCACTTGAACCTGGATATTGGTCAAATCGGGGAATGCGTCAATGGGCAAGCTTTTGAAGGCAAAGATACCACCTAGTACACACAGGCCAAAGACAATGCAGATGAGAAGCCGCTGTTTGATAAGGTTGGCTAAAAAATTTTCCATGATTACTCCTCACCGAACTGACTTTTGACCATTTCAGCCTTCAGTGTAAAACTGCCTTTGCCAACGACCTGAGCGCCAGCCTGAACGCCTTGCTTTACCAGGTAGCCGCCTGCTACCTGATTCCCCAGTACAACCACTTGTTTTTTATAACGGCCTTGCCCTTGTGGGATAAACACAAAGGTTTCCTTACCGTATTTCTGAACGGATTCTTCCGGTACGAATGGCAGGGTTTCCCTGGCTTCCTGTTGAATGACGGCCTGCCCAAACATACCGGGTTTTAAAATATTGCCTGGATTGGCAAGGTAGGCTCTTGCCACAAATGTTTGAGTTGTTTCTGAAGCCCCCGTTTGAATGTAGTTCACACGACCCAGAAACGTTTTTTCGGGCAGACTATCACTGACAAATCGCACCATCTGCCCCTCATGAATTGAAGGGAAATCCTTGGGGTAGATAGTTAAATCCAACCAGACTTGTGCCAGATCAGCGACCTCATACAGGGGCTGATCGGGAGATACTACTTCCCCCAAGGTAATATTCTTTTTAATCACCACACCGGATCGAGGGGCTGTCACCGGACTCCCAGAGCTAAGGCGCTCTGAGTCTGGGTTGAAGCGCATGCCATATGCTGCCAATAATGAGCGGGCTTCCGCTTTGATATGGGTGTTATGCTCTTGCAAGCCTGTCAGTTCGGAACGGGCAATGGCCGCATCCGCTTCGGCTTGAAGATAATCCTTGCGAGGGGAAATGCCTTCTTGCAGCAGTTTTTTTTCCCGCTCCAGATTTTTTTGGGCCAGGTTCAACCGTGTTTTGGCCTGTTGAATGGCCACTTCATTGGCATGCAATTCATGAATGGAGCCCGCCTGAATTTTGACCACATCCAGGTTTTGCACGACAGCTAGCGTTTGTCCTTGGCGGATGTAGTCTCCCAAGGCAACGTTATCTTTGATTACTCGGCCATTGACAAAAGAGCTGATGTGAAACAGCCTGTTTTCATTCGCTTTTACTTCCCCTATGGTTTTGATTTCGTTGCTCATTGCCTGTGTAGACACAACTGTTATCTCAATACCGTTTTTTTGAGCTGCTTGCGGGGTAATTTGAACGATGTCCGATGGTCTTTCATCCTTAGATTTCGTCTCAACTGTATTTTGTTGTGATTCAGAGCATCCGGTCAAAACAAAGGCCAATATCATGCTCAAGATACTTATCCAGTAAACAGATTTATTTTTCATAATCCGGTTCCTACGGCTCTTTCTAAATCGCTAATGGTGTTCTGATAATCCATCAGGGCCTGGAGATGCCCAAGCCGAGTATCCATATAAGCCTGTTGGGCGTTGATGGCTGCCAGAATATTGGTTTTCCCTGCTTCAAAAGCCCGTCTGGATTTATCCACAACGGCAACCGAGTATGGGAGCAGTTGGGTCTCGTATCGCTGAACTCGAGCTTGATTGGCCGTAAAGCTGGTGTATGCTTTGCTAACTTCCAAGGCAATCTTATTTTTGAGGGTCGCCTGCTCTTGCTCTAATTGGGCCTTTCGAGCTAAGGGTTCCTTCAGATCAGCAGCGACATTTGAGCTGACAGACAGATCCTTTGGCTGCTCTGGCGTTTTCAGAAGTGAGGAAAGCTCTTGTTTAACATTGTGGCCAGTTTTGCTCTGGAAATTCTCTGCCACGGCCATACTAGAAAGCGTTAAAGATAATGAGAATGATAAAACCAAACAGGAAATAAACGGTTTCAAGTTATAAACTCCTTCACAAAGGATGCAGCAAATGCTGACGAAAAGAAAACTTTCCGCTTTCTTGATGCAGGAGCTTTAAATCAGAAGGATAATGGTATTCAGGAATCGGTGGATCTTCGGTTTCAGTGGGGGTGGCTGCGGAAAGGCTTGTATGGATAGAGTTCTCAAGAAAAAAGAAATTGGGTCCATCACCGCCATAGGCAAGTCAATCGCGTGAAGATATTGCGGTTCTGCTAGCGGTGTATAAGGGCTCAGTTGTTCAGGAAGTTTGAATAAGTGAATCACACGGTCTGGGTGATGGTGATTGTTACTGATAGAATCCAAAGCTTCGGTTTTAGGTGGATAATGCCCGTGCAAATCGAAATGGCCCTGATGGCGCATTTGCATAGGGTCATGGGTAAAGACAACATCCTGGTGACTACCGTCTGCAACAATAGAGACATGATGGGATCCGGCAAGGGTAGCAGTAAGAGTTATTGCAGATTCAAGGTTTAGTAAGCCAAGAAGCAGGTAGGCAAACAGTCCTAACCAAGCGATAAGCTTTCTGCTGTTGACTCTACGCCTCAAAAGTATCCTTCCTGATTGATGGGGGATGATATAAACTCTATTCCTATATCAATTGTATCAGATCAGTTTTCGTGAAATGTAGGGCTTATCTCCCAAAGAGATGGGCAGCCATCTGAATGATCTTCTCCCTCAAAAGGTACTTTTTACATACTGTAGAGTAATTAAGAGAGCATTGAATGGTTCTCTGGCCCTTCAGATTCAATGGTGCAATTGGCTCTGTCTTTGATCATGGAATTAGTTATCTCAAAATAGGTAACGGTACGGTCGTTCCCCCCTCCCATATCATGTCATGATGCTGCCGGTTACCGTTAAAGAGGGCCTTAGATCTTTCCATTGCGCTGGCTAGATAGTTCTCGTGTGTTGTGGGGCTGTAGCCGGGCGATACTCCAAGATTCCTGCAGGATAAACTTACCTGATAAGCTCTCCGGTAGCTGTAATGCGTAAATCATATGGATAACGGGAAAAGTTAAATAGGTTGCAATAGTGGCTGAACGTCAGCCGCTGCACGTTAGTTTACAACTACTGCAAATATAAGAAAGCAATTACGGATATACGTTTGTTTTTATTTTCTTGCAGACAAATTACTTCGAGTTGTCCTACGGCTTCCACAAAAGTCCTAGTTAGTTGCGCAAGAACCCTCTGCCTATGTTGCGGAAACCGTCTGCCCTGCTGAAAAGAAGCCGTGTCGTTAAGGAGAGAGAGCTATGGGGAGCGTTAATAACGGCCCTAAAGTTGAACCACAGTATAATAAACCCAGCATTGCAACACCCGCTGGAGGCACACCTCCTGCTGGGGGCACCTCTCCTTCTGGCGTGACAACGCCTGCTGGTGGTACCCCTCCTTCTGGCGGTAGCCCGCCCAGTGGCGTTACGCCAACACAGGACATCAAACCAAAGTCCGTCTTAGTTACAACTACCCCAGGCGGTGTTACGCCATCAGCAGGTAACGGTAATCCTCCCTCCCTGAAAAATGGCCCCAATTCCGATACCTTTCAGCCCAGCAACAGCTTGTTCCTGGGCGCTAACACACCATCCGGCGGAAGGGTGCTTGCACTCGCAATTCCTGGCGGTGTAACGCCAGCAGGTGGCGGCACCCCAAGCTCCCTTACACCTGGCAACAATGTGTTCTCAAAGTCCTTATTTGCGGTAACCCCTGGCGGCGTGACTCCTGGTGGCGTGATCCCGGGTGGAACCCCGACCATGGATCCTAACCAGTATGCTGTGCAGTCCTTTATGGGTAACTTCTTCAGCATTTCCAAGGATGGTAAGAGCATTACTGCAAGCGATATCATCAAGGCGGAGGGTTCGTCTACGAACCCGGATGTCAAGGCATCCGCTATTTATCTGGCTGCTGGAAACCCGCAATTGCTCGCTGAACTGAACAATGCGGACGGTAATGCGGATAATGGTTTCACCTTTAATGAGCTGAACCATTACTACGACACCCACTACGGCCTGGGTGTGACCCCTGGCGGTGTGACTCCCGGCGGCGTGACTCCCGGCGGCGTAACCCCTGGCGGCGTGACTCCCGGCGGCGTGACTCCCGGTGGCGTGACTCCCGGTGGCATAACCCCCAAAGGCGTGACTCCTGGCGGCTACGGACAGGTACGAGCTGCAGAGGCGCTTGATGGTCTCACTTCCGATCAGTCTGTCCTGAATGCGGTCATACGGGGAGGCCCGTCAGATGAACCGGCAGGCATTACTTATCAAGGCGTCAAGCAGCTTTCAACTGTTTCCCTGGATGATGATGTGGTTTGGGGAGATGTACCCAAAGATAAGCGCCAAGGCGCCCAGAGAGCCGCCCAGATTCTAATGGGCCAAAACAACGAAACCGCTGCGGCAGAAGCCTTTAATGGCGCGTTACAGGCAAAAGGCGATAAAGACTCCATGACTGTTGAGGAAGCAAAAGCTTATATTAAAGATCCATCCCAGGTTGCTCCTGTTCCCCTTCCTTTCCAGCCATACTCTACCCCTGGCGCAGCCCCTGCTTCTACCGAGGACTTTTGGAATGCTCTTAGTTCTTTAAATGAGCCTGGAGCTATAAAAATGATGGATAATCTGGAATGGGATCAGGATCACAAGCAAGCTAAACGTGATAATGACCGTTTCGGCCTCAATGGAATGAACCTGCTATCGCAACTCAGTCCGGATGATGCGCGTTGGGGCAGCTTAACGAAGAATATGAATATCCCCCAGGCAGATCGCCAAAGGTATATTGATGCTGCAAAAACCGCGTTAAGTAACCCGGCCTTGCTGAACGAAGTCCATGGCGGTGATGGCGTTTTTGAACCCGATGACATGAAAAACTGGCTGGAAAGCAAGGTTCCCAGCAATATTACTGTCGTCCCAGGCGTCGTGCTCCAGACTGCGGGAATGAATTATCAAGAGGTTCAAAACGTAAAAAATGATATTGTATTCATGTCGCAGGATGTCGATGGTTCCAAGCTCATTAAAAAAGCCTCCGAAGACGGACCCATTACGATTGCATATGAAGCTTCATTTTCAGGTGGGTTAGCGGGAGATTATGTAAATAATCACATTCGCCTTTCAAAAGGCACTATAGACTCTACTGGTGGAAAGGTACTAACTGGCGTTGGCCAAGCAGAAGGTGGTATACAGACCCTGGCCCATGAATTTGTTCACGCGGCGACAGATAATGGTTCCAATAGTGATTCCCAGCAAGAAGAAACCCTTGCCACTGTCGTTGGAGATCGGATTTTAGGGCGCTTTACCGGGAAGCCGACTAATAAAGAAATTGAGCAACAAGTTTATGATGGTTGGATGCAATGGACCACCCAGGCGGACTCATATAAAAATCTGAGCTTTGATAACCACATTTTTGAAGATTTGGCAGCCCTGGGCATCACATTTGATATCAACAAGAAACCACCTCCGTCTTAACTATTCACAAAGTGCTGCTGTCGCAAAAACTCAAGAATCAACTTTGTGATGTCTGAGCCAGATAGCGACAGACGCTGGCCTTGGGGTATTGGTATACCTTCGTTAAGAGCTGCTATTGCGGCTTCTTGCTAACCCGGTACAGCAGCTAGGGCTATCGACATTCAGAGTCACCCCAGCACAGAGCAGCAGCTATCTATATAGAGGAGAGAGGCGTAGTGTAAGGTTTTCTGGTCGTGGAAACGGTATCGTAATTTTGAGCCGATTTTAAGCAAAACGGCAGTCAAAATTTGAGCCACCCTTTTGGGGTTGAGTCGTCCTACTGAACGGCACCGTGGATGTGCTGGGGCTGGTTTTGAACCACTGCGGCAGTTTTCACTTTGAAGCCTTTGAGCATATGAAGCAGGAAGCCTTTTTTACAGGACATGTGCACGCCTTTGAATTCTGGGGCGGGGTTCCCCAGAGTATTACGTATGACAACCTGAAAGCTGCCGTCAACAAGGTACTGACCGGCAGGAACCGGCTGGAGAATGAACGATTTGCGGCGTTTCGCAGCGCCTTTCTGTTTGACAGTCGCTTTTGTACCCAAGGGCATCCACATCCGTAAGGCTCCTACGTCGCCAACGACTGTGGACAAACCCGGCAAAGGCAATGAGAAGGGCCGAATCGAGAATATAGTCAAATTTGTGGAGCGGAATCTGTTTACCCCCATTCCCCGGGTAGATTCCCTAGCGGAACTCAACGCCTTGCTGAAGGAACGCTGTGAGGCGTATCTGACCCATACTCAGGCTTGCCAGAGTCAAACCGTGGGCGAACGTCTACAGGCCGAACAGGCACATTTGCTACCCTTACCAGAGCGGATGCCCGAATGTTGCCGAATCGTGCCGGTGAAAGCCAACCGCTTTGCCATGGTGCAGTTTGAAACCAACCGCTATTCAGTACCCGGTGAATATGCCTACCAGGCGCTCTGGGTTAAAGCCTTTGTGGACCGGGTGGAGATTACTACCCAGACCCAATTGATTGCCACTCATGCCCGGTTGAAAGGCCGATTTCAAGAGTCGATTCAGGCCGAGCATTACCAGAAACTGCTGGAGCGAAAACCCGGGGCCAAAGACCATTTCAGAGGTAATCGCGACAACGCGGCCAGCTTACCTTCTGGGGCGTTGCGTCAGCCTCCACTACCGGCTGCCCGCCTGAGCATTCAAAAACCCAACCTGTCCAAATACAGTCAACTTCGGAGGAATTCACCGTATGAGCTCACCTCAAACCTTGCTGCTGGATGTGTATCTGAAGCGGCTCCGCCTGCCCAATATGCTCAAACAGTACCGTAAACTGGCGTCTCAGGCCGCTCAGGCCAATATGACCCATGAACAGTATCTGCACGCCCTGGCGGAAATGGAGGTCCACAACCGGGACAATAACGCTCAAGCCCAGCGCATCCGGCAAGCCCGCTTTCCGGCGGAAAAAACGCTGGAGCAATTTAACTTTGCGGCTCTGCCCACCCTGAACAAGCCCTTGATTTTGAAACTGGCCCAGGGAGAATTTATCGCCAAAGCGGAAAACGTGGTGTTTGGTGGGAATTCCGGTACTGGCAAAAGCCATCTGGCTATTGCTCTGGGAATGGCAGCCTGTCGCCTGGGGCATTCAGTCGGGTTTTATACCGCTGCGGATCTGGTCAACACCTTGCTGGAAGCGCAATCCAAATACCAGCTCAGTCGCCTGGAAGCCCGAATCCAGAAACTGGATCTCCTGATTGTGGATGAACTGGGCTATTTGTCTCTCAGTGAAGCAGGCGTTAAACTCCTGTTTTCCCTATTTTCCAACCGTCATGAACGCAAATCCACCCTGATTACAACCAACTTGCCCTTTGAAGAATGGGATACCGTCTTTAAATACCCGGCTATGACCGTGGCCCTGGTCGATCGGCTGGCGCACCACTGCCATCTGGTCCAGATGAACGGGGACAGTTACAGGTTCTTCGCGAAGCGTACCGGAGGTAAAGCAAAGTCTGAAAGCCCAGGAGACTGCCGCAAGCTAAATATTCCCTTTTCCCAAAACGGGATTATACGCTCCAATCCAGGACCCTCAAGGAATCCACCAGATCTGTGCCAGTACAAGCTGGATGGGTCTGTCCTTGACCGTCCTGGCTTTCCGCTACACGGCTTTTTCAGGGGAAAAGGAGAAAGAAATGGATGGGGTGAGGGTGGCTCAAAATTTGGCTGCCGCACTGGCTCAATTTTTACTTGCCGTTTGCACGGTCGTAACGTGTGGCAATGCGGCGGTAATATTTCAACCGATTAAAAGCACGTTCAATCCATGAGCACAGAACCCACAGAACCGCATTGACAAAAAGCCGATTGCCTTGAGATGTTCTGCCCCGGTTACTTGCCTTGCCTTGCCTGGCAATATATCCTTTATCTTTTACCAATGCATTTCCGTTAATTCATAGCTCCTGGGCATTCTGACTACCTCTCTGCTCTCTATCTTTGCAGTATCAAGCAGATTCAAAGCCCTAAATGTCAATTAGCCCTAGGGTTCACTGTTTCTGAGTAAGGTTCCTGCCTCCATCTTCGGATTTTTGGGCAAAGCCCCACTGCAATTTGAGTGTTTGCCACTGGGATAGCGTAACAGAATGCTGGTACTGTTTTGGGAAGAATACTGACAAAACCGGCTGATTTACGCTGGAAAAGAATTGATTGCCTGAAAGTTGTTTTGTATGCGCTGGTTTCCAGCGAAGAAGCAGGCCGAAAAAGACCTCTCTATCCCTGCCCAACTCAAAGTCTTGAGAAAATATGTCGAGGATCTGCGCTGCTTCGAAAATACGGCGTTTAGGTTATTTCCATCAATGAGCAACTGGATGAATCCCCGGCAGGCAAACTTCTGGAAGGCATGATCGAGGTCATTGATGAATTTTATTCAACCAACCTGTCCCAAGACGCGCTGAAGACTTTATTTTTATAATGCTTTGTTCCGTGGCCGAAAAATTACTGACCGACTCAAACGCCATGTGCTGACCGAAAAGAACATCCTGAAACTGGTTTAATATGGTGAATGAAGAGGCCCTCGAAGAGCGTGGAAACAGGGTAATGACCGCGTGGATGCACCGGCCATGACCGTAGATTATCGGGTGGAAGCAATGGCTTGCGATGTGGACAAGCCCATGCGCGATGCAAAGGAACCCCGAATCGAATCAGCCCGCAATCTTTTATGGCTCATATTCTGGGTGGAACGCCTAAAGAGCAATGCTGGATGGCTATTTAACAGGGTTGGAAGTGCTTGAGCCGTCGAAGAAGGTCTTTAGACGACTTATAGACCACATGAGAGATAAAGTCCAGAAACCGAAAAACCCAGCGGCGTATGACTCTACCACTCACGCCGGTTGAATTATAATCAAGGGGTTTGTGTCCTCAGATGGGGCATAACCAGTGAACTTGCTTGAGTTTCAGGAACGCTTTCCTGACGAGGATTCGTGTGAGTCGCATCAGCAAGACTTGACCGCCCGCAATGAGCGCTATTTGCTCCAGGGCTTCGTGGAGCTGGACGAGGCCGTCTTCATTGAGAATGGTGGAAATACGACTGTCCTGGCAGCCGTGCGTGTGGAGGAGGAAGCCGTCCACCCAAAGTATGCGCGATTCCAGGTTGTTGAAAACATGAAAGCAGCAACACAGGCCCACCTTGGGCTTTCAATCCATTAAAACCGCCTGCGCCACACTCTCAAGGGATTCGAGGTCATAGGCAGTCTCTGGCGCTATCAACACGGTATCAAGGGCGAAATCTGCCTCATTCACAGAAACTTTGAACCCTATGCCTCCCAAGTCTGAGACAGGACAAGGATAATCCGGCCTTATTCAAAAGTTGCAACAGAACCCTTTTCTGTCTTTTGTTTAAACTTACCCTACTGGCAGTTGTTCTGGTAACCTAAAACTGGAAGTAGATAAAGGGTTGTATGCTGTTTGCGGTTAAAATCCAGCAGAGTACCAGGAACAGGCAGGCGACCTGTACGCGTGCCCATATGGGGAGCGGTCTGTACAGCTTTTCAATCCAGTTAATAACCCACGGCCCTGATACGCAGCAGAGCAGCAGCGAGACCAGGGTGACTAACTCAGTAAAATGTCCTGTGGAAATGTTCCGGATAATATCGCTAGCCAATAACCATGGGCTATAGAGCTTTTGGATGAGAATACCGGCTGTTTTAAAGTCAGTTGCCCTGAAAAAGACCCAGCCGGTAATTATCGCCCAAAACGTGAGTCCCCAGGAGAGTAACCGATAGGCAAGCTGCCGTTCAATGGTTTCGGGCTTCAGATGTAAGACATGATCCCGCATGTGCTTGTAAAAGTGATATCCGGCCAACAGCAAGCCATGCAGCCCGCCCCAAGCAATGTAAGTCCATCCTGCGCCATGCCATGCCCCCGCAATCAGCATGGTGACGATTAAATTGCTGCAAGTGCGGACAATGGTCGCCCGCGAACCGCCCAGGGGGAAATACAGGTAATCCCGAATCCAACGAGAAAGGGAGATGTGCCAGCGCTGCCAGAAATCGCTGATATTGCTGGCCAGGTACGGGTAATTGAAATTTAACGGCAATTCAATGTTAAACAACAGCGAAGTGCCTCGGGCAATATGCGTGTAACCCATAAAATCGAATAGAATTTGCACGGTGAACGCCAGTATGCCAATGTAAGTTTCCAGAGTGTCGGGATGAGCCGCTGCGGCAAAAACCTCATCCGCCATGGGGGCCACCCGATCCGCAATCAGTACCTTGAATGCGAAACCCAACAGAATCAGTTCCAATCCCTGCGCCAATCTCTTGAATGTCGGTAAACGAAGCGGCTGGCTGTACTGGGGAGCCAGTTCGCAAAAGCGGATAATAGGTCCAGAAATGAGATGCGGGAAATACATGATGTAAAAGTTGTAATCCAGAAAACTCCGGGCGGGTTCCTTGCCGCGATACACGTCGCTCAGGTAGCTGATGGCCTCAAACGTGTAAAACGAGATGCCCAGCGGTAGCAGAATATTGAGCAGGGGCGCTGAGGCTGTTGCAGGTGCCAGATGAAGCAGGTTCATCAGTTGGAAACCGGTTTCCAGAAAAAAGTTGGCGTATTTGAAATAACCTAGAATGATTAGGTTGACCGTTAACCCCAACACCAAAAACAATTTGCGGCGAGCCTGGGTTTGGCTTTTAAAAATGAACTGGCTGAACCAGTAATCTGTGGTGGTGGTTAACAGAATGAGTCCGATGAACGGAATGCTCCAGGTCCCGTAAAAAAGATAGCTGGCTACCAGTAGTAAACCCTTCCGCCACCGAACAGGGGCCAGAACAAACAGCAGAAAGGTGATTGTCAGAAACAGGACAAAAGCGGACGAGATGAAGTTCATAAGTCGTTTCCGCCTTGCTGGTTGATGGTGGATAGCTTAGAGGCAAGTCCCGATTCTGCCTGCTGTCCAATGAATTCGGACAGTTTCCGGGTCAAATCAATGGCGCCCACTACGTTGAGATGATCGCCATCCAGAAAAGGCTTGTAATCGGCATAGAGATGATGCCAGTCCAGGTAGGTTACATGGTTTTGCTGGCTGAACCGGGCAACCCGGGCGGAAAAGAGATCGGGCTGAATGGCCATGTTGGGAGCTTGAACCTTATGGATCGGTAAAAAAATTAGCACTAGCTTTATATTTTGGCTTCGGCAATAGTCCAGAATGGCCTGCATATTCGTTTCCTGCCACTGATAGTTTTTGCCTGCGCCGGTACTACGACCGCTGCGGGAGCGACTGAATGCCAGGAAATCGGTTTCATCCACCGGCATGCTGTAGCCGGGCGCCCAGCCATTCGGGGAGACTTCGGCGGCGGGATAAATCTCATGAGGTCGGGCCGTTGCCTGGAGCTTGTCAGGACTCAAGAACAGTTTGTCCGTCTGCATCAACAAATCTTTTAACTGGTTGCGGTAGCGCACCATGTATAAGTTTCTGGAAAGACCACACCGAATTTGGGCGGAAAACTCGCTGGGCTTTTGCAGGCGGCATTGCCCCAGATAACTTTTGGATAGGTTGCCTTCAATGGTTTTGGAGGGATTGTTCAGGATTTCCCGATCAAAATGTCGCACATTTACGTTCATCACCAGCAGCTTGGGATGAGCGCCCGAAGCGATCACTTTGCGAAGCAAGGCCAGGCTCATGGTGGGCGTGGCGCTGGGAGAAGCCAAGTTAACGGTTCGAATGCGGGCCTGCGTGGTTTCAAAGAAGTGTCTGCTCAGCAGTTCGGGATATAAGTCGAAATCCATTTGCGAATCGCCCAGCAATATCACGTCCGGAGCCTGCTTTCGAGACAAAGCGGCAGCCTGTTCATATTTGCGCTCGAAAGCTTTGAGCGCGTAACTCTCCGGGAAATTGCCGTACACAGCCACCAGTCGGCAGAGCATTTCCAGCAGAGTCAGGGCGATTGACGCATACAAGGCGATCTGCCCCAACGTTTTGAACATGAGGCGCCGGGTGGAATAAACCGGAGTGTGCAACAACGAGCCTTCCTCGGTTGAAGGAACCTGAATGACACTATTCAATTTCAGCTCGGGTGTGGATGGCATAGGGGTAGATGGACTCCCATCATGGACTGGGAGTAGGTTCTCCGGGTGACCACGCTGGTTTCGAATTGAATACAAAATGCGCCTGAAAAGGATAGATTGCTTAAAGCGAACCGAGACGGCATTTCAAGAAACGAAAAACTCATCCGGAACAGTTGACTTCAGTTTAGCTGCACTTTGTAAAGTAATTCGCTCAACCGATTATAACTGATGACACATTGACTCGTCGAGAATTTTGCCCGAGATGTGGATTTAGCGTAGTAGAAGTTCTAATTTTATGTAAAGATTTAATGATTGTTAATTAAGCTTTTGCAATATCCTTTAGAAGGTTTGCTATCATGACGAGTCTGTAATGCTAAAAAATGTCTCAAAAACTGCCTTTTACTATCGGGCGTTTGGTGAAAGACGCTGGAGATATGCCGAGTTTTCGGGTAATGACATCCACTTTAGTGCCTTGCTGATGCTCTTTTAAGGCAAAAGCAATCTGTTCTTTTGTAAATTCAGGCCGTTTCATTCGAGTTTATCTCATATTTTCCTAAACAGAATTTAAACCCGATTTTCTCATTATAGCTATGCATGAATTTAAATAGAACTTATTCGGTAAGTTTGGTTTAGAATGGCCTCTGTATTTGTTGAGATAGAGAGGCTTTGGGGTGGGGTATCGTCGGTTAAATGAGCAGTAAATGGGCTTTGGTTGAGGAATGCTTTCCAAGGCAGCACATGGGCCGACCTCGCAAATGGAGCGACCGGGATTGTCTGGATGCGGTGTTGTTTATTCTGATTGAGGGTTGCCACTGGAACAGTTTACCGGATTCATTTCCACCATGAACCACTGTTTTTGACCGTTTCAGCCTGTGGGTCAGGCAAGGTATCTTCCCCAAAATCCTCTCTCGTCTGCGAAAGCGTATAACGCTGGGGTAAGTCTTTTATCTCGACAGCACGGTGAAACCGGCATTGCACAGCATCCCCGTGGAAAAAACGGGACAAACAGATTTCCAGAGCGGGGAACGTCAAAGGCACGAAAACAAGCCTCATTACAGACGAAGCCGGGTGGCCGTAAAAAATTAAGAGGCGGAAAACCAGCGGGATTCCCGATGGCGCTCTTCTTCCAAATACCTCATCTGAGCCTGGATAATGGCTGAGCGGCCAAGATAGCCAATCGCTCTGGATGGCTGTACCCTATTTACAACCGGCAAGCGGCCAATGTCCAGGTTAACCATTTTGGCGACCGCATCTTTAAGCAATTCATCCGGGTAAGTCACCATGAGTTTGGCGTTGCTGATTGACAAAACGCTGGCGGATAAATCAGCTCCGGCCTCAATGGCCCGAATTACGTCACCACGGGTAATTAACCCGACCAAATCCCCGTCCTGATTCAAAATCAAGGAAGCCTGATGCCGGGTTCCTTTACCCAGCAAGGTGGAAAGTTCCAGTAAACTCATGGTTTCAGGCACGGTTTGCAACTCTGTTTCCATCACATCCTGAACCCTGGTAATGGACAGAGGATCCACGCCATATTCGCAATTGATATGATAGCCCCGACGGGTCACTTTTTCGGTCAGGATAGAGCGCGGCATGATAAAAACCGTCAGGGCATACGCGGAGACACAACCAATCAGCAGGGCAGGCAGCACATTGATATCATGCGTCAGCTCAATGGCGAAAATCATCGCGGTTAACGGCGCGCGCATAGTGCCTCCCATCATGGCGGCCATGCCGATCATGGCCCACAAACCGGCATCGCCAGCCGGAATCCAAGGCGCCAACAGCGCCCCCAACGCGCCGCCAATAATCAGCAGCGGCGCCAAAACACCGCCGGATGTTCCCGAACCCAACGCAGAAGACCACACCAGGGATTTTCCGATCAGTAGACTGACTGCCAGCCACCCAATCACCCGGCCGGACAACAGACTTTCTATCAAGTCATACCCAACGCCCAACACACGAGGCTCGACATACCCACCCACACCCACCATTAAACCGCCAAGCGCGGGCCACCACATCCAATGCACAGGCAGTTTCTCAAACAAATGCTCAAAGAAATACACGCATTGTGTCACCAAGCCCGATACCAAGCCGCTGCCCAGCCCAACCAGCAGGGCAAACAACATAACCGTCCCATCCGTCAGCGGGTGAGGTAGTATGGGAAAAATGGGACCCTGGCCAAAGATGCCGATACGCACGACACCCGCAACAACCGCCGCAATGGTAACGGGAATGAAAGAGCGTGGCTTCCATTCAAACAACAGGAGTTCCACAGCCAACAGGACGGCTGCGACCGGCGTTGCGAATATTGCGGCCATCCCACCCGCAGCGCCAGCTACCAGAAGCGTTTTGCGCTCAATGGCAGACAGGTGGAACATCTGAGCAAAGAGTGACCCCACTGCGCCGCCGGTCATGATAATGGGGCCTTCCGCCCCGAACGGCCCACCCGTCCCAATAGAAATGGCCGAAGAAAGCGGTTTGAGTATGGCCACCCTGGCAGACATTTTGCTTTGCCCGAACAAAATAGCTTCTAAAGCCTCCGGAATTCCGTGGCCCCGGATTTTCTCAGAGCCATAGCGGGCCATAAAGCCAATAATCAGTCCTCCGAGCGCCGGGACTAAAATGACGCCCAACCCCAGGTGATTGTGGGCCAGACTGGTTAACACGGTTGAAAACCGCTGGTAAAAGACCAGGTTGCTGATCACCGCGATTAAAGTCACTAAACACCAGGCGCTGAGCGTACTTAATATGCCAATAATAACGGCCATCACCGTCAGCAGAAGAATACGCTTATCCCGTGTAAAGTCCGCCAGGCGATCCGTGACCGCCGGTTCTGGAGGAAGGCTCATGAATAGTGGATCCTGCTTCTTGAATAATGCTTTGTTTTGAAATTAGCATAAAGCGCCAAAAATTTCAGGTATACGTAATATATAACAAATTTCAAACGATTGATGCAAAACATCAAAAACCCACTGCTAAGTAAAATGCGCCCATTGTACATGGGCGCATTGCAAGCCATTCGGGCTGATAAATCCCGTTAACCCGAACACAGGCATCAAGGGCGTAATCCAGATAATTCAGGCATTACGCCCGATTTACGATTGCTCTTTTTTCCTGGGCCAGATCCATTTGCGCGCCGCCTTGCAACACACGAATATAAGCTTCTCTGGTGATGGCAGGAACGAGCTTGCGATCTTCTTCCACAATCAAGTCCGCATGCACTTTTAAAATCCGTTCGCTCCAGCGCTTGCCTTTACCTGAAACAGGGCCGTTGGCGCGCTCCGTTTCATACATGCGCGCAAAGTCGTAAGCCGTAAAATACTGGCGTCCGGGCGCATAGGTACGGAATAAACGCTCCAGTTCCCGTGCGTCACTATCGCCCAACGGCCTGGGTTGCGTAATGGGTTGCCCGGCCCGCATGCGATTACGCAACGCGATTTTCAGCAACTGCGCGTTATCCGTAAACGCCTTGGCCCAGTTGCGGGTAGAAAGGGCGCTGAGACCGCTCAACAGAAACAACAGGCTAATCCACGCGTAACTATGATAACTCGCCAGCGCCATACAGCCAAAGGCCAGCAAAATAATGCCAACCGAGCAGACATGACCGACATATGAGGCAATCCAAACGCTCTCTTCCGCGCGGTAGAGGGTGGGGAACATGAGAACGCGCCTGTCGGTATTGCATTTCTTTTCGCAAAGCTGCATAAAGCGCCGGGCAAACAGCCGGGTAACCGCCATGGCGGCAGCGGCCAGCAAGACCATCATCACCAGGAACACCGCCAGCCACACGGGACTCAGCCCGTAGAAAACCGCAGCGCCAGCGGAAAGCCCCATCATCGCCACGGTTCTTAAGTCCATGAAAAACGCCTTGCCAATGTCATCCTGGGTTTCCGTCAACAGCCGCTCGGGGAATCTCTCCGTATCTGGCCACGGGGCAAAGCCGCGTTTCACCCCTTCAAGCTGCGCGGCCAACTTGGGCAGGTGTCGCCGAATCGCCCCTTTGAAGCCCCCACCATGCTCCACCCAGTTCATGCCTTCCTGATATTCCTGATAAGTGTATCCTTCAGAAAGGAAACGATTGCTCTTGATCCGCCGGGGGGCGTTCAGCACAAACTGGTAAAACTGCACAAAGCCCAGCGCAAACCCTTCTGGTTTGGGTTCCGCCAGTATCCCGATTCCCACGTCCACCTGATCCACGTCGCCGTGGTACACGATCTCCAGTTCTCTTGCCAGCGCTGCATTCCCGCCGGTCAGTTCCATAAAGGAGGTCACCGGCGGCTCCCCCAGCGAGCGGCGTAAATCGTTGTATGTGCCGGTTCCGTCCTCGCGCTCGCGGAAAATATCCAGTTCCGACAAATCAATCAGGTTGTTGTCCTGCATACGATTGAACCGGGTGAGCGCCCGCGGGAAGTTATGGAGCGTCAGCGCCCCACAAGACTTGCTGACGAACGACCAGCCCAATGCCTCGTATCCGAAACGCCGAACCTGGTAGCGGGTATGGTGGTGGATGAAATCGATCAGTTCCACGCGTTCCAATAGTTTGCCTGTTTCGGGGTCAAAAACATCGTTCTTGCCAAGTAGCAATTCATGCAGACGATAAACCATGCGGAAGTGCTTTGGCACCTGGAAGGGGCCGTCATGATGATCCCAGGAGGAGCCGGGCATGCCCCACAGCACATCGTAATCACGGAGCGGCTTAAACAGCCGGGCCATTACCGGATGCCGATGAAAAAAGCGCATCAGGTAACATTTAAGGCGTTGCCCCAACAGGCCGTACCAGTCGGCATGCATGCCCAGTTGAAGGGTAGGATGCTGGAGCAAGTCTTCCGTCCATTCCACCGTGTGAATCCGCGCAATCTGGGCGCAATTGGTCTTACGGGCTGCCTGAAACAGGGTTTCCTCGTCCCAGTCGGGATGAAACGCTTTCATATAATCCACAATGGCGTTGTGTTCCATCACAAACAGCCAATGCAGAAAACTAAGATACGGATTGTAATTGTTGTTAAAGCCGGTTAAATCCACGCCCGGAAAACTGGGATCTTCCGGCAACAGGCCGTCCTCATCCAGGGCCAGTTTGGCGCCCGCTCCATCGTTCTCGCGCAGGCGCGCCAACTCGGCTTCGTTATTGCCGTACAACTGGCCCTGCACCCAGGCATGCACTTTTTCATTAATCGGCGTGGGTCGCCCGTCATGGCTCACACGGGTCGGATCCTGCGTGGTGCGATTAATCAAGGCTTCATTGTTCGACCAGTTCTCACGCGGATCGCGTGGCAGGCGGTATGGGTTCTGGTTAATGGGATCCCGCAGCGTGTTCCCGCCGAAACCATGAAACTGAAACTGTATCCAGGCCTGGGCCGCCACATTGAGAATCAGTGCGGGAATCACAATCTCGTTGTGATCCTCGTCCAAGAGTCGCCAGCGAAGCCGCCGGGCCACATCCCGCGCCGACGGGTCAATCTTTTCCACATCCGGCCTGACTTTTCGGGGGGCAATATTGGATGAAAAACGGGTCATGGAAGCGCCCATTTTCCCGTTAACCTCATCGGAAACCCACTGCCCATCGGCGGCGATAGCAGCCTTGGCCCCGACTGGCTGAGGCATGCCCGGCGGGTTATTGTCCAGGCTTTGGTAATCGTACGGATCGGTCAAGGCGTTGCTTCGGTTGAATCGGATTTTGGAGATAAGGTACAGCAGTCCCAGGCTGGAAGGCCATTTGTCCCAGGAGACCCTGCGGTTTGGGTCTTTAGCCAGCGCCCGGTTGAAGTATTCCATCACCGCATAGAACGAATTCCACCAGACATAGCGATACGGCCCAATTACCATCCGCCGGGACGTCGGTCGCCACACGCCATTTTGCGGCGCCAATACAGGGCCGGGTTCGCCAAGGTTGCCCAAAGGGGGCGTCGGGGGAACGGGATGCTTAATCATGGAATCAACCTGCCTCACGTCAACACATCATGGAAAGGAGAGAAGATATCGCGGGCCTCGCTGCATACCCAACGTATACCCGGTTTGGCTGCCCGATGCATCGCAGCCCACGCTGTACCAAGCCCTCATTGCCCAAAAAAGATGATTTTATTCTACCTGCTTTCCATACCGAAAGTATCATAGCGAACAATGCTCATTGTTGTCACTACACCTCGTTGTAAGATAGAAATTTCGGAGGGCGGAATTTCGCCCCTGCCAAGAAACCTGGCCGCATAGACACCCCTTAATTTATCTTTGCCATCTTGCTTTATAGCCCCTCCATTTCAATGGTTCAATTTTAATGAATCAGTTGCATCCAAATAGAAACGCCCAAGCACCATTTAAATTGTGTTCAGCAAAACAGTCTCCTTCTGCCCCAATAATGCCTGATGGAATCCGTGGCAATGCCAGCCCACAGTAAAACCAGGCCGCTTTGCGAATTTATCCCGGCATTAACACAGATGATGCCAAAGGGTCATCCAGGATTTGTTTTAACAGACAAACTGCGTTTAAACACCGCCCCCGACAGAGCAAACCGTTGGCCCCGCTTCCGTTGGATGCAAGCATAGCGCTACGGAAGAAGCAATCGAGGCGGCATCCAGTTGGTGATAGGCCAGGACTTCATGATTCAGCCCGCAACGGGGAACGGCATCCAGCCCCAGGGAAACCAGCCGTTTTGAGTTGCCCGTTTCGGCAAGCGCCGCAGCCAGCATCGCTCCCTGGCCCAGGGCGCGGTAATGGTTATCCAGTGAAAAAATAATCGGATAAGATTCAACCAGATCCAGAAACCATTCACTATCCAGCCGGTTCAACCACGGCAAGTTAACCACCGTAACCCCAATCGCATTCTGCCGGAGCTGCTCAGCCGCTTTAACCGCCTCGCTCAACATCACGGGGCCATAGGCAAACAAAATGGCCTCACAACCTGTGGTTAAGGCAACCCCGCGGCCTTCTTCCAAGGCGTACTGCCCAGGCAATTCGAAGCCAATATCCACCGGAATCGAAGTCAATCGCAAGTACGTGCTTTCAGCGTTTTCCTCAACCGCCCATTTCAAGGCCAGCGCCGTTTCATGCTCATTGCAAGGCTCAAGCAGCTTTAATCCGGGTATGGAACCCAGCAGGGATATATCCCTGACGGATTGATGGGAATGGCCGGGGCCGGAAGGCAGCAACCCGGCCAGCGAACCGGCGTAAATAATTTTGGTGCCTTCAGTCGCGTTGTTATAAATCTGCTCGTTGGGACGAGTGGACAGAAAGCAGGCAAACGAATGAACCACCGGCAATTTACCTTGCAACGCAAGGCCGCCTGCCACGGAAACCATATCCTGCTCGGCAATGCCACATTCTACAAAGCGTTCCGGAAAATGCTCCTTGAAAGGGAGCAAGCCTGTATCTTTCATTAAATCGCCGTCCAGGGCCACCAAATGCTCATGTTTGCCAGCCAGCTCCACCAGGGTTTCCCCATAGGCTTTGATTAAGGATTGAGGCGCTTTCGGGACGGGACGCACCGGGCAATCGATCGATGCGGTTTGCACAGGCGCAATTCCCAGGGGTTGCAGTCTGCGTTGAATCCGGGCCAACAGCTCCTCCAACGCCGCCTGATAATCGGCCATAGCGGGCGCGCCGCTGTGATAGGCGTATAATTGGCCATCCGCCAGTTGATGAGGCTCCATAAACGAAACGCCTTTACCCTTCAGGGTATCGGCAACCAGAATTTTGGGCCGATCAGCCACCTGCTGGAACCCCTCAAAAACGGGCTGCAAAGCGGCGGGATCATGGCCATCGCAGCGGGCGAATTCCCATCCGAACGCCCGGAATTTCGCTTCCAGGTTTCCCAGATCGCTCACATTGCGAATCCATAAATCGGACTGGATTTTGTTATGATCCACAATCACCGTAATTTCAGACATATTGGCATTGGCCGTCGGTTGCAGCGACTCCCAAAACTGGCCTTCCTGCAATTCCCCATCGCCGGTCAGCACGTAAATATTTCTACTCACGCCGTTCAGCCGATCCGCCAAAACCATGCCGCGCGCCTTTGAAATCCCCATTCCCAAAGAACCCGTATTGGTGACAATACCCGGCGTATGCACATCCGGATGTCCCGGCAGTCCATCCAACTGGCGCAAGCGATGCAGATAATCCTCATCCAGTCGCCCCAGCCCGATCATCAGGGCATACAGGCCGGGCGCGTCATGGCCTTTGGATGAAAAGCAGAGATCCCCGCCCGCGAGATTCGGCGCGTTCATCTCCTGCGTCCAAAGCCAGGTCAGAATATCCAAACAGCTAAAACTGGAGCCAATATGCCCGGAACCCGCAAAACGAATCATGTAAAGGGCGTTGACCCGGAACATGTCCGCCAGGGTTTCGCACCGCAAAACCGGCTGCGTTTCCAGCTCACGAGAAACTCTCGCAATTTCGGACACCGGGATAAAAGCAAGCTGATTCATACCGTAACTCCCAAACCCGGCAATGTCGTCATGCCGTTATCAATCAAATACTCTGCGACAATCCAGTCTTCCAGGCTGTTAATGTCATGGCCTTCGTAGCCTTCCGTAATAAAGGGCAAAATACGGGTACCCGCTATGGAATGATGCTTCAACGGAATATCCGTCCAGGCGATTTCCAGACTGGCGTTCTGAACATACACAGGCGGCAAATCCTGGTATGGCCTACTATGCCAGGGTGTTTCACCCGCATTGGGATTTTCCATGACTGGCCGCATACGGGGTTTACCGCTGTCGTCCTGGGTCAATTGCCACATTTTGGCCGGATGTTCCCGGCATTTTTCGATGGCTCGCAAGGAATCAGCCTCACCATCGTCAAGAAAAGCGCGCCATGCGCGACGAATCGTTTCCGCCATGCGAAAGGGACTGGTGGGCCTCAGCAGTGAAAAACAGGCCGTCAATTCGCCAGCGGCCTCCAGCTTCTCCAACGCATCCCGAAGCCATTCAATGTCCGGGGAAGTATCGGCCGCGTATTCCGCCGGTCGCAGCCAAGGGGTTTCAGCGCCGTAGCGACGGGCGATACCGGCAATTTCCGGACAATCCGTGGAAACGATGACCCGCTTGAATACCTGGGACTCAACCGCCGCCGCAATGGTGTAAGCCAACAGCGGATGTCCGCGCAGTTCCTTCACATTCTTGCCGGAAAGCCGCTTGGAACCGGAACGGGCCGGGATGAGGGCCACGCATTCAATGGGGCTGCTCATATCCCGCTACACCTGCCCGGGATCATGTTTTACGTACACGGTTTTCAATTCCGAATATACATCCAGCGCTTCAGGGCCAGGCTCACGGAATCCGTTTCCGGAGTCCTTCAGGCCGCCGAACGGCATGTGCGGTTCACTGCCATAAGTTGGCCCGTTAATGGAAACCACACCCGTGCGGCTACGCTCGATAAATTGCTGAACCCGGTGCATGTTCCGGGTATGCAACGCGGCGGTAAGCCCCATATGCGATTGGTTGTTGAGTTCGATGGCCGCTTCAAAGTCGCGGACTTTATATAGCGCCGTAATGGGCCCAAACAATTCCTCCTGGGAAATGGCCGCCTCCGGCGACACATTTTCCAAAACTGTCGGGGCAAGGTAATACCCCCCGGCATACGGCTCTCCTTGCAGACGATAGCCGCCCGCCAGCAACACCGCCTGATCAACCTCAACAGCATGCTGAATCGCCGACAACATCCGCTGCAATTGCGGCTCGTTAATCACGGGGCCAGCGTCATCCGCTTCCGTGATCCCCATTTTGAACCGACTGGTCTTTTCCAGCATCAACGTTTTGAATGCTTCATACACGGACTCAAAAACAATAATCCGGCTTCCCGAAGCGCATCGCTGACCGGCATTGGAAAACGCCGATAAAACGGCGGCCTCGGCGGCGGCTTCCAAATCGGCATCATCACAGACCACCAGAGCATTCTTGCCGCCCAATTCCAGACAGACTTTGGCCAAGCGCTCCCCGGCCGTTTTCTGGATATAGCGCCCAACCGGCACGGAACCCGTAAAACTGACCAGATCCACTTGCGGATGCTCCACCAACGGCGCTCCGGCTTCCTCGCCAAGCCCTTGGATGACGGAGAACACCCCATCCGGCAACCCGGCGTCCTTGAGGATTTGCGCGAACCAGACCGGGGTATAAGGCGCATCTTCCGACGCTTTCAGAATGGCCGTATTTCCGCACAGCAACGCCGGAAACGCTTTCCAGGCCACGTTGGCGATCGGGGTATTGGCAGCCACAATCAGGGCCGCCACGCCCACCGGCTGACGAACCGTCATGGCGGAACGATTCGGCATGGCGCTGGTCGTGGTTCTGCCGAAAAAGCGTCGGCCTTCGCCAGCCATAAAAAAGCCCTGCTCAATAGCGGCGCCCACTTCTCCCAGGGCGTCCTTCATGGAGCGCCCGGTTTCCAGGGCGATAATCGCCGCAATTTCCTGCTTGCGCTCCATCATCAGCAACGTTGCCTGGCGCAGAATATTGGCCCGCTCAATCACCGGGGTGACGCTCCAGGCAGGAAATACCGCCAAGGCCGAGGCGACCGCGGACACAGCATCCTGCCGACTCCCTCTCGCTACGGATAGAAGAGGTTGGCCGGTTGCCGGATTGCACTTTGCAATGTATTGCCCATTGGATGGGGGTAGCAATTTTCCATTCACCCAGTGCAAGGCCGCTTCCGGCAACGGATAGGAAAGGGCTCCGGGTTTCAGGGTGTCCTGAAGTATTACCATGCTGTAAATCCCCCATCGACAATTAATTCGGTTCCGGTCACATAACGGGAGGCATCGCTGGCCAGAAAAACCAGCGGGCCAGCCAGATCATCCACCTGGGCCATTTTACCCATGGGAACCCGGTGCTGGAATTTCGCCTTGAAGGCCTCATCCTGGTTCCCTTCCACGCCGCCCGGCGATAATACGTTGACCCGAATGCCCTGCGGCGCCCAATGCGTGGCGAAATATCGGCTCAGGTTCACCAGGGCCGCTTTCGAGGCGCCATAAGCAGGCGGCTTGATAAAAGGCGGATCGGTTTCAATATGGTCATAAAACCGAGCGTCAGGAGAAACGGACGCATACAGCGAACCGATATTAATAATGCTGCCGAAGGCATGTTTCAACATACTGCCCCCAAACACCTGCATACAGAGGAAACTTCCGGCGGTATTCACGTCCATCACCGTGGTGAAGGCTGCAAAGGGAATATCCTGCAAGCGATCGTTTCGAACCTTGGCAGGCGGTTGGTCAATGCCCGCGTTATTCACCAAAACGTCAACCAAGCCCAACTGGTCTTCAATGTGGTGGCAGGCAATCTCAAGAGAAGGGCGATCAATCACATCGGCCTGATAAAACCGTAGCCGTTCCTCTCCAAATTGCCGCTGCAACGTAAGCGCCTCCTCTGACGGGAGAATATCAGGCTTGTCCAGCAGGGCAACCTTTGCACCCGCCTCCAGAAGCGCACGGCTCCAAACAGATCCCAGCTTGCCAAAACCACCCGTCACCACGGCCACTTTGCCGGTTAACGCAAACTGCTCCAATACGGCGTTCATGGCATTAGAGGCTCCCGGTTAACGCTTGATCAGTTACGGAGTTTGATGGCTGCCTGCAATTTACCAGCCAGTCGCACACTTCCCGCACCGCGCCGAAACCGCCCGGCAGAGCCGTTTGGTACTTTGCCGCAAACAAAACGTCCGGGTGCGCGTCTTTCACCACCACGGGAACGCCAGCCACCTGCAAACAGCCCAGGTCATTAATATCATTTCCGACATACAAAACCTGTTCCAGCGGAATATTCAACTCTTCCGCAAGCGCTAACAGCGCTTGCCGTTTATCCGGCAGGTTCTGACGGCAATTGACTTTCAATTTTTGGCAGCGCCTCGTGACAACCGGGTTTGCCTCGGTGCTTAACACCCATACCGGCAGGCCCAGCGCCCGCAATTTTTCCAGACCCAGGCCGTCGCTTCGCCAGCACCGAACGCTTTCTTTGCCGTCCTCCGATACCCAGACGGTATTATCGGTAAATACGCCATCAAAATCGAAGCAGACCAAGCCGACCGCTTGGGCTTCCGGGTTTGGCGCTTTGAAAGGACTTGGATTCATCTGCAGGCAGGCTTGTCGATCAGTTGGCGGTCACGGCCCCGGATGTGGTTGCGGCAACCATTTCCAGCGACAACGCCTCATCTTCCGTTAGCGCAACCTTGAGGGGTTTCCCGTAGAGCTGATCGGCGAAATAAGGGAGCAGTCCGTCACCGGGAGATTTGAACGCCAAATCTCCTTCCTGAAGGATATGACCGACAGGAAAAGCCTTGGTGGCCACAATCTTCTTGCCCATTTTGGCCAGGGCGGGCTTTTCGGATTCCAGCACGGTTTTTTGCCCGTTGCCCAAAGCCACGCGAACCCGCTTCAGATCGCGCACCATTTTGGACAATCCCAGCGGTTCCAGGGAAAAAGCATGATCTGTTCCCTTCATCGTCCGGTTCAGAGTGAAATGTTTTTCCACAATGCGGCCACCCAGCACATAGGCGGCTACAGCCATCGCAATGCCGTTGTCATGGGAAGAAAGACCCACCACAGCATCTGGAAACGCCTCGCGATAAGTCGAAATAACATTCAACCCCATTTCCTCAAACTGACTGGGGTAAGAGGCGGTGCATTGCAAAATGGCCAATTGCGGGTTGATTTGCATAATGGCGTCATAGGCCCGGATTACGTCTTCCAGGGCGCCAGCGCCGGTGCTGATAATAACCGGCTTGCCAATGGAAGCCACGTGACGCAGCAGCGGCGTATTGGTCAAATCGCCCGAAGCGATTTTATAACAGGGAATATCCAGCTCGGCTAAAAAATCAGCGCTTTTAAAGTCAAACGCGGTGGAGAAAAAAATCAGGCCAAGCTCCTCGGCGTATTGTTTCAGATCTCGGTATTCCGCCATCCCGAACTCAAGCGCCTCCCGATGCAGCCCATAGGTAGGGGCATACGCGTTTTCGGAGTTGTAGGCCATATCGTAATAAGCCTTGGTGTAAAGGCTTTTGTTGTCGCGTTTCTGCAATTTGACCGCATGGGCTCCGCTCGCCTGGGCCGCCTTAAAAATCTCTTTGCAGGTTTCCACGCTCCCCTGGTGGTTATGCCCCACTTCCGCAATCACAAAGCAATCGCTATTGTCATTAATTACGGTTGACCCCAATTTCATTTCTCGAAGCATTAAATTTACAACTCCACTTTTATTGATGTCTCAATTCTTGATGTTCCAGCGCATCAACCCTGTAGCATCAGCAACAAATAGCCCAAGCCAGTCACTTACTATACATAAAAGTATCTCCAGAAAATACCCAGAAGCTCAACAAGAGAACAGCGATATCTTAATTTTACAAGAATTCACAAATAAAAATTCTAACGAAAGCCGAGCCAACGTCAACATGATACTCCAATATTTTCAAAAATACCCCTGATTTTTCTTCAAAGCAGGTAATACAAGTCCTAGCGCCTAATCAGCAAACATTGCCCCGACAACAACTCAACCTTATAAAAACTGAAAGGCGTTTCGCTGAGGTACTCATCGATTGCCTGCTTTATCCCAGGGCAAGTTCGGTAATTATAGTCATCCACGATGATAATGCCGCCGGGGTTGAGCCGCTCCCCGAAAAAACGGAGGGAAAACAGCGTGGGCAGATAAATATCCACATCCAGATGCACTAGGTCAAACGTCAGGTCGGCCAATCGCTCGGCGCGATCCTGAATGCGCCCTTGCAGAACCGCCACATTGGGAAATTCCTTCAGGTACGCTTGCACCGATTCAAAGGCGGTGTCCGTGAAACGCTGCTCGTTGTGCTTTCCCTCTTCGCCGTATGGCAAATCCTGCTTGTCGTGGCCCGAAAAAGTATCGACGGCAAACAGTTGAACCCGGCCTTTGGCCAATCGCTCCGCCACACTCGCCAGAAAGTAAGTACCTCCCCCTTTGTAAACACCCACTTCTATAAAATTCAAACGACGCTCCGGCGGGGCATTGCGAATTACGTTGCCTGCGGCCTGGTACAGAACATGCAGTCGATCGAAATAAAGGCAAGACGTTTGCTGCTCATAAACCGCGTTCGCCAAATCGAAAAACGTTTCTTCCTCACGGATATCGCTCAGTTTATTGGCCGATTTGCCGTAAATATCAGGGACATAGTGATAGCCTTCCTTCAGGACAACAATTTCCTGTTTCTGTTTTAAGACATAGCCAACAGGAAGCAGCTTTTTTAGCAATTCAACTCCCTTCGGGTTATCTAACCGTTTTTTGCCAAAAGGAGTGTATTCATTCTGCTTGTATCGAAGCAGCAGGCAGCCCTCGCTGATATCCAGTTCACTTTTATGAAAAACCACATAGCCCAAGCGCTTTGCAAGGCTTTTGATGCTTTTATTAAGGGCAGTTGGTAATGGCATATCCGGACTCCACTCAAGTACCAGCAGTCAATGCCTGGATACTTTTTTTCAACTTATCGAATTTTTTCAGGGTTTTGTAATAGCAATAGCCAATCAACCGGGATTCGCCCGAATGGATTGGCTCACCCATAAAAAGCCCATCCTGGTAATCGGTTTGCTTGAACTTTTTAAACGGATACCCGTTGGTCATCATATAGTAACCGTACTTCAGGGCGCTTTCTTGCGGTTTGGCTGGCAATTGCGGCGCCAGAAGCAAACTGAGCAATTCCTCATGGCTGCCCGGCAAATAACAGCAGTCCAAATCCTCATAAAACGCATGCCCTATCAGAATAGACGGCTTTTTACGGAAGCATGCCTCAACCCCCATTGTTGAGCTGAAACTGATGACTTTTTCGCAGGCGTCCATTAACGCATAACTGTCAATTGACAATTCCGGGCCAATAATATTAAACCTGCTCAGGTTCGCGTGTTCCATTTTCTTGATTTCACGCATCTGCTGGTTATGCCTACCGCGCCTTAGATTCGGGTGAACCCGCAACCAAAAGTGGATATCATCGCCCTGGGGATGCGCCCGCACCGACTCATAGATGGCCATGATCGCATCGTTCTGATCATGATAAAAGGGCAATTGCCAACCTTTAATGGTTGCGTATTCAAATTCCGAAGAGTTGAAAAACACGATATTTCTTTTCTGCGGATCAAAGCCTTCAGGCAGGCTTCCCCGTTTTTGCGACTTGATGAATGAGGGCTTCCCTTGATCCTTACCATTCTGGCGTCTCTGGAACCAGCTTGCCCCTTGCTCCTCGCGCGCTTGCCTGTCAGCCGAGTCCCAGTATACTTGAATCTGTCGCTTGTTATAGTCCAGATCATGAGGCAGGGTGTTGGGGTAAATATTATACCGGCCAAACTCCCCGGCGCGCTCAATGGTTCTGCATTCAACCCCGTTTAGCTGGCATAGCCTCAATACTGGCCGCGACTCAGCCAGGCGCCCGTTGAACAAGTAGACCAAATCAGGCTGAACCTGCCCTAAAACCTGCTTCCAAGCCTCATAAACATAGTAAGCCATGCGTAATTTCCGGTAAACGTTTTCCCGATGCGCCTTTGGGGAAAACTTGTGGTCCTTGAACTCCGAAATTAAGGACGAAGCCACCCCGGCCCCAATATCCACGCCTTCCACCTGGAATTTTTTGAGTTCATCCAGCGTGTCAAAGCTTTGGGGCAAAAAATCATAGGAGATCTTCAGATTTTCAGGAAAAGAAACAATGGAAGCCGCAGGCAGCCCAATTTTTTGAGTACCCGCCTGAAACTTGGTTGTGCATTGATAACAACGACTCATCCAATGTTCAACATTGGTATGGCAAGAAGCCAACTGCCCCTTGCAACGAACCACCAACACCCGATCCCCGGCCTCAAGGTGATTGGCCATCAACTCCAGTTCGGCAGCAAAGTTGGTGGTATTGAGGAGCGTATTGACGGAATAAAACAGAACCGTTTTCAATGCCGGTTAACCTTTCATAATTGCCGGTAATTTCTCTTGGGATTCCTGCCTAACCAGATTTTCAGGAAGTATTTTGGAGCAAACCTCCTTGATTTGCCGGACAGCCATCTCGCCCGCGCTGACGTCCAACCCGTGCGGCCGGACAAATTCGCGGATAAACCGCCGACGGCATTCCTCTTGCGGATCGATGCCTTGCAACAATAGCAACCCCAGCTTCTCAGCCAATTCGTCCGGCTCTTTCACTAGGCCCAGCACACGGGCGCTCAGCAGATGCTGAAAATGCATTGCCTGCGATTGTGTTTGGGAATATTCCTCGCTCAGCATCGCAAAACAGGGCTTGTCCAATAAAATGGCGTCAATCATGGCGGAAGTATTTAAGCCTACAGCGGCGACACTATGGCGCATGGTATTGTACAACACACTGGTCGTCTCAGCATCTTCAGGCAGGTTGCCTGTTTTTGGCCAAACCACAACATCCGGACTGTCTGCCAAACTGCGATAAATCTCGGCATTGGCGGGATGGGGACGAACCACGAGCTGAAAACTCCGGACGCGCTCATCCGGATAGTTTCGGATTTGCTCCAAAATAGCGCGAACCAGCCAGGTTTCATCCCGCGCAATATTCTTGGAGGAACCCAAATAAACCAGATATGGTCGCTCCGGAGACAAACCCAGCTTCAGACAGAAGGTTTCCCTTTCTTCCACAAGGGTTTGGCCATTAAACCATTTATCAAAAAACGGGGCGCCAGTCACCAAAACCCGCTCCGGACTTGCGCCATGAACCGCCACGGCCTCGCGCTTCTGGGCTTCGTTCCAGGCCAGTATCCAATCCGGCAGCACATGGAACAGCCCTTTGGTAGTCAGATTATCCCAGCTCAAAACCGGAACAAAAGAGGGAATATTCAGGCTTTTCGCCGCCTTCACATATTCAATTTCTTCCGAAAAGCGCATGTTGCCAGGGCTTACAATGACCAGATCGGGCCGGGACGCCTCCAGGGAATTAACGATGCCCGCATCCGAAGGCAAAAGGGTTTCAGCTTTTGCCAATAAACTCAGACACAGACGACTTTGAAAAAACTTCCCCAGCAATGGCGTATGCACCAGCTTCGCCAACCAGGCTGGCAGGTATTTTCGCCAGCGCTCCGCATAGAAGGGAGACTGACCGGAGCGTTGCAGGTAATCCAGGTAGCTTCTTAATTCCCGCATCAGCAAGATGGGATAAGCAAGCCAACCGCCGCGCCGCAGCGTTTCCCCCGTCAGAATACCGCTTTGTTGAGCCAGAAAACTTTGAAGCGCCGTATCGGTGGCCTTTTCACTCCATTTTTTGTCGAACAGCAGTTGAACCTGATGACCATGCGCCAGAAGCGCAGATAGAATTGATTCATAATAGATGAAATGCGCTTTGGAACGTGATACAAAAATAATATTCATTTGAACTCTGACGATAAAGGTACACTGGACAAGACTGCTTGGAGTATCCTTTCATTCTATCAGAGACATTCCTCCAATTATAGGTATCGATAAGTTGTATGAATTTACAGACGCCGAACACGCTTGCGCCGCATAACAAATACCTTCACCCCAAGCTGAAACGCTACATGGAGAGCCTGGGCGATCTGGTCGCCGCTTATCAACCGAGCCTGTTCTGGGAAAGGGAGCTGGGTAACAGCCTGATTTCCGGCCTGATTCAGGACATCCACGGCAAAACCGAACAAGAAATCGTGGAGGGGATTTGCTCGTTGCGTTATGGGTTTACCGACTTGCCGGATGACTGCCCGCAACCGGATCGTCAGGAAGCGTTCCAGCAAGCCTGGCAATTGTGGCACACACTGGATCAGAAACAAAAAGCCATTCGCAAGGAATTGAAACAGGACGCCAATCTTCTGGAACATGCGCAGGGATTGAGGTTTCTGGATCGGCAAGGGTTGCTGGAAGATTATGTCAACGCTCTGGCGAAACTGAAGATAACATCCAGCTTCAGCAATATACGGCACTTCTACTACGCCCGTTTAATCCAGCAAATTTCCAATGAACGCTGGCCTGGGCAAACGCATGATTTTCTGGAGATAGGGGCCGGAGCCGGAAACCTGGCGATTTTCCTTGAAAACTTTGGCCTGGTTCAAAGCTACACCATTGTCGATCTTCCGGAGATGCTGGTTAATGCGGCCTATACAATCACAAACTACCTGCCGGAATATGACATTCGCTTCTGCGCGGAAAATTATGAATTTACGCCGGTCAAACAAACGGCTTCGTTCATACCCGCATCGCACCTGCACGTGTTAAATGGCTCCTTTTTCAGCATCGCCCTGAATTTCAATTCCTTTATGGAAATGGATAAACAGGCCATTGATGGATACTTTGATTTGATTTACCGATGCTGCAAGCCTGAAAGCCTTTTCCTGAACGTGAACCGCCGTCAAAGGGCGCTGCCGCAACGGGACGGAACGAGCTTTGACAACAATCCGCTCCTCTATCCCTATCGCACAACGGATCAGGTGCTGCGATGGGAAGAGGATATCCTGCAACAGGTTATGCGAAGCGGTTACGGGGTGGTTCCCTCGCTGGCGGTAATCAGGGCCGCGCTGATTTCCCCGGATGCTTAGCATCAGCGCCCAACACATGCCCCACTACCGCTTTTAACCGCTGCGTGTACGGTTTTTCATCCCGATAGAGATAATAAGACAACATGGTTTCATGCCGTTCCCAGTCAATTGCCTTGTCGGGCTGAAGCAAAATGTCTTTAAACAGAGACTGCATGTCTGGCATCTCATGGGCGAAAAACATGCCGGGCAATTCAGTTAAGCCTTCAAAATGCCTATACGAAGCCAGGGCGCTTTTGGGATTCGTGAAATGGATGCCATCGTCATAGGCAATGGCCATTACCGGCTTACGGAACAACGATGCCTCCAACAGCATGGTGGTCAGCGGCCCCATAACCACGCTGGCGTTTTTCAAGAGCTTGGGATAATAGTCCAGAGCGGGCTGGAAGACATTTTTATCCGTGGCAAACTTATACTGATAATAATACCCCTTGAGTTGCTCATCCAATTGGACATGGGCGTATGCACCCGGTTTGAACAGGTCTGGGCATTGCCGTGGCCGTCGCCATGGATGCGGACGATAAATAATCTTGAACGCCTGGGACAGCAGGCCGGACTGTTTCAGTTCCTCAACCGCCCGATCCAATACTTTCAACGAACCCAACTCATCAAAGGACACCTGGCACCCGACATATAACGCGTACGGAATTGGATAGGGGCTTTCCAGCGGCTGGCGCATCGCCTGAAAATAATGGTCAAACCGTGGCGTCCCGATTGGAAACACCCTGTCTACTGGAATCCGGTGAATATCGCGGGCATGCTCCTGACTTTGAGATCCCCACACGGTTAAATAATCCGGCGGACTAATAAACACGGATTTACTGGAGAGGTTATCCCAGTTGTCGATTAAAAATAGGGTTTGATATCCGTATTTCCGCTTCAGACGGGTCAGGTCATTACCAACCGGGTCAATCGCATTCGAGGGAAACAGGACGATATCGGGCCGAAGATCCGCAATCAGCTTTTCCAGCTCCGCATTTGGCGGAACCGCAGCCCGAAACCAGGCTTTAAATAACTGCACCAAACCTGGGCGACCAAAAACGGAATGCCAGAACGGCTTGTTTTTCTTGAGCGAACACAGGGTACGCAGTTTAAGCAGCCCGCAAGCTGTCTCCAGACTACATTGAGCAGATTGTTCAGGCTTGAGAAAGAGCCGAAAAAACTTGTACAGTCGTCGTTGGGTTCGCGAATGCCGCGCGCGTTCCGGATCCCATTGCTTTCGCAATTTATCCCGCATCATCTCCAGCTTCCACCGAAATGTTTTGGAACGTTCCTGAAAATAATGCATTAATACAAATGACAGGAAATAATGACGCTTGTGGGCACGGGGGTTATAACTGAAAAACCCCAGGAAGTTGGGCAGATTCTTCAATTCATCATCCAGGGTAACCATGTTGCGATGCGCGACGACATACAGCTCGCCATCGTCCAGCGATTCCAGTACGCCGGATTGCAGGTAATTCCGGATATACAGGTTTGAATTGATCACAAACAGCTTTTTCACCTTTTTCAGCGGAGCGATCTCCGGAGAAAAAAGGCTGTTAGAAAGCGTTAGGCATGCTCCAACGGTATCCTGTCCAATTATTTTCTGTTCGATAGACATATATCCAGCTCACTCCCCATATGCTGCGTTCAATTGCGCCGAACCGTCGCCAAACCAGCCCGAAAGCCCAGACCAGGAGCCAAGCGCCTGTTCCAGGCACCGTGCCTGATCCGCTACGGTTGAGACATTGTGCTTGGTTTTCAGGTAATTGCGAATATGAAACCCAAAAGGCCGCTCCCGCCAGAAAAATTCATCCCAGCCCCATTGAGCGGCATCCAGGCCGCCCGCATCCCGAAAATGCCGATGCGTGTAACTCCCTTTTCTTTTAGGGGCATAACTCAACGATTCCGGGCAGAAGCGTTCCAGAAAACGATTGGTTTTATTTCGCAGGTATTTTGAATCGCGAGCCGGGTTAAAAGCCGGGGTTAAACATTCATGCCGATATTTCGAATCCTTGGCATATTGACGATAAATCCTGTAGCCCGTGTCAGGAGAGCTGCCAACGGTTTGCCGCTTATCGACCAAAAAGCGCTGCCTTTCCGGTTGTTTTTTGGTAAAAAACGGCAAAAGCGGCTTCAGCATGAGCGGGATTTCCGCCGGACGATGCTCCGTCTCATCAAAAGCGGGCCGAAAATCAAGCGTGGCGATATCCACTTTGCTTAAATCGATAAAAACGCAATGGACGCAAGGGAAATAACGATACTTGGTGATATAAGAAGAATGCCAGGGCGCACCGAAAAAGCTCAACCCATTCCGTTCCATATGGCTTATCACCGCTGAAATCCACTGGGGATAAACCATAAAAAAGTCCGGGTCCACCACCAGCAGAAAACGGGTTTTCACCAGCGGCAAAAGCCGGGCCAGTCCTTCCGCGTGATGATAACTCCCGGTCGCCTTCCCGTAATCTTGCGCCGATGGGCCTTCAATTACTTCAACGGCTCTTTGGCCGGAAGATGAAAAGCGATAAGGCGACCCTGGACTATTTTCGCAAATCAGCCACCGGGGAGTCATGCCGGGATTCAACCCTTCCGTCAGAGCCAGGTTAAGCCCGATATAAGGCCCGCTATCATAGGAAACCGTGCAAATGGTTAAATCTTGCGCCATCAACACGGCGCCTTTAACGAGCCAGCTAGGTGCCGGTATAAAAACCGCTCTTTTTCCTGGCGTTTTTGTGCCTGGGCTTTTATTTTTTTTCGCTGCTTCGCACTCAGCGCCGTCCTTAGCCATTTAACCCACGAGCGCGAATCCGGTTGGGATTCTTTTTTAACGGGAACTTTCAGCTCAGTGTATGCGACATCCAGTATTTCCACCGGCTTCAGGTCATAATATCGGGCCATAATCCCGCTGACCGATGACAGTTCCGTATTATGGGAGGAAACATCGCGATTCAGGCTGTAAAGATTGGGACAGCCCCAGCCAGACAAACGGGCCACATAGTCTTCCACCTGCCCGGAAGTCATTTCCTGAAAGGAAATCATATTGATCGCCAGGTCCAATTGCTCCATTTGCAGATGGGGCCAGACATAATGGGGAATTAAAATAAAATCAAACTCTTCCAACATGCTTTTGTCAATGGTGGGCTGGGCCTCATCCACCAGCAGAAAACGGCATTCTGGAAACAGGGTTTTCAGGTAAGTTCCCGAAAAAAGCAAGGTTTGAGGCAAATCCACAATAAGATACGGGCTTTGAGGATAAAGGGTTTTAAACTGGTAGGCGAACCCTCCCCAGCCAGCGCCAATCTCAAGAATCGCTTTCCGTTCCGATGTTTCCCCGACCGGCCTGGAAAACGGCGCTAGCAGCCCTGCACGATCCAGCCCGATCAGGACTTCATAGAACTTCAGAGTATCCAGGTTAATCAGGAAGTCGTCTATCTGGAAACCAAACCCGCCCAACTCCGGGGATTCCCCAACCAGCAGCCGACCTTCCGGATCAAACCGGCGCAAGGCAGCCAGCTTGTTATGAAAGGCTTCTTGCGCCTTTTCCCGATGATGATTACGGTATTCGTAATCGCGTATGCCGGTCAGGTGGTAGCATTGATGCCTTAATTTGTTCACCAGCAGGGGAGAGGCGTCCAGAAAATAGTCAAAACCCGTCAATTCCTCCTGCCAGTAGAGGCTCGCATCCTGATGCGGGTTCGCATCCATGATACGCAATACAAAATCCCTGATTTCCAAATAATTGCCATATGCAGGCGAATTTTTAGAGGATTCAATTTGTTGAAGCAGCCATTCTTTGCTTGAATCAGTCGTTACCGGCATGGAAGCCCCTATCGCTCACTAACAAGTTGTTCTTTTAAAAGCCAGGTTTCAGTAGTTTCAATCCCTTCCACCAGCCTTGCGGCCTCTTTGCGGCTGAACTGCGCCATATACAACGCTGCATAATGGCCATTCCTGCCCAGCAATTCATCATGGCCGCCTTCTTCCACAATTCGGCCGCCTTCAATCACCAGAATCCGATCAGCATTGCGAAGCGAAGAAAGACGATGTGCAATCATAATCACTGTCTTATCTTTCATCAGGCAATCCATGGCCCGGTAAACGCTGGCTTCGGAATGATTATCCAGTGCGCTCGTAGCCTCATCCAGGATCACGATTGGGGAATCCTTCATCAGCGAACGGGCAATAGCCAGGCGCTGCCGTTGCCCTCCCGACAGCAGGACGCCGCGCTCCCCGGTCTTAGACCATAACTGTTCATCCAGCGATTCAACAAACTGCTTGAGATACGCTTTTTCCAGCGCCTCCCATATTTTGCAGTCCTCGCCCTGCTCAGCGCTGAGTTCCTCGGCGGTCATGGCGACATCAGGGGAGAAATCCGCCTTTTGCCGTCTACGACGTTTTTTTGCCTTTTCGTTTTTGAACCTGAACTGCTTGCCCCGAAAAGTCGGATCGCCCAGCAGAACATTCCGACGAATAGTATCGTTGAACACGAAATTATCCTGCATGACCACCGAAATCGAGTCATGCAACGACTCAAGCGTATAGTCACGGATATCCCGACCGTCAATGCGGATGGCGCCCTCATTGACATCATAAAAGCGGTTCAACAAGCTGACAATGGTCGTTTTTCCACCCCCGGAAAGCCCAACCAGGGCCACTTTTTCCCCTTTCCTCACCTTGAAGCTCAGATTGCTCAAAATCAGGCGATCCGGCGTATAACCGAAGGTCACCCGATCAAACTCAATGCAGTCATTAAAATGGGTCAGCGGGATGGCGTCGGCAGTCTCATCTATGGCAGGCTCCAGTTCCAGTAATCTTTCTATTCTGTTGGCGGCCGTCATGGCGGTCTGCGCACTGACAATATTATTACCCAGGTTTTTAACCGGGTTGTACAGCATCAGCAAAGCAGTGATGAAAGAAACGAACCCGCCTTGCGAGATCCCCCCCGACGCCACCATGCTGCTCCCCTGCCAAATCACAATCGCGATGCCGCAAGCCGCAATCAGATGCATGATAGGCGTCAACCAGCCTCGAATCCGAACCGACATTAACGTTTTTTCAAAGAAAACATCCTGAATGCGATCGAAAATGTCCAGTTTGTGCGATGCCAAATTATACCCATGAATAAGTCGAATGCCGCCCACAATCTCCGTATAAGCGGAAATCACCTTCTCCGAAAGACGGTTCTCCTCGCGCGACCAGTATTTAATCAATGCCCTGACCCGTGTGGACGGGTAGAGCATCAGCAGCAGAACGCCAACGGCAATCAGCGAAAGCTGCCAGGATATGTACAACATGCCGCCAATCAGACAAACCGAAGCGGTCAGCCTGCTGATTAACTGCCTCAGATTCGTCAGGATACTCAGGTTGACAGACTCAGGATCCTTGTAAAAACGCTGAATAATAAAGGCCGCTGAATTTTTGTCGAAAAAACCGACATCCAGTCTCAACAGCTTCTCATAGAGCGTCCTTCGCAGATCGCTCATCACCTTAAAGCCAAGCCAGCCGTTAATGTAGGTCGAAGCGTAATTCAAAAGCCCTTGCGCTAAAGTAAACCCGACAATCAGCAAAGGAATGAAAGCCAGGTTAACCACGTGATTTTTCTCGCCCAGCCCTTCAACAAAAGGCTTTAACGAAAAAGCGATAGCCCCATCCAGCGCGCCAATAGGAATTGGCAGCAACAAGGTCAGCAGAGCCTGCCATTTATAAGGTTTTACAAAGGCAAAAAGCCTTTTGTACGCGGAGAAACCCGATGCAGAATAATCGCCCAAGGCATCCGGAGCGGGAATTGATTTACGATTATCGCGCTTTACCGCTTGTGAAAAGGCAGTCTCACTACACATATACTTATTATTACTACTGTCAAGGCTGGGGCTTTATAAAAATAATTTCCCACTCATTATAACGAATCCCAGCCCATGCACCAAGAATTGTTTTAACATTGGAATCGTGCTTGGAAACTTTGCAAAATGTAATACTCAAAACCGATTGCTGTTATAGTATGCTTAGGCTTGCTCCATTGTAACGGCTGGGTTGTTATGCTCTTCAATTCCATTGAATTTCTGTTTTTTTTCCCGCTCGTGGTCTGGGTTTATTTTTCCTTGAGCCATCAGACGCGCTGGATCTGGCTATTGCTGGCTAGCTGTTATTTTTACATGGTCTGGAATCCGCCTTATATTCTCCTCCTGCTTTTCTCCTCGTCCATAGACTACCTTGCCGCCCTCAAAATGGGCCAAACCACAGATAAAACAAAGAAGCGCAAGTATTTACTGTTAAGTATCCTCAGCAATCTGGGAATTCTATTCACGTTCAAATATTTCAACTTTTTTACCGACAACCTGAAGCTAGTTACGTCCAGCCTGGGACTTCAGACAAGTTTTCCCGCATTAAAGCTGATTCTACCCCTCGGCATCTCCTTCTATACGTTTCAGGCGCTAAGTTACGCCATCGATGTCTATCGGGACAAGCTGAAACCTGAGCGCAATTACTTCAAATTCGCCCTGTACATCCTATTTTTCCCCCAACTGGTCGCCGGGCCGATTGAACGTTCAACCCATCTGTTGCCGCAATTTTACAAAAAGACTTCATTTGACGAAGCCCGCGTTATATCCGGACTCCGACTTATGCTATGGGGGCTTTTCCAAAAGCTGGTCATTGCCGATAACCTATCCGCGTTCGTGCAGGCGGTTTACGGAAAACCAACGGCTTATGCCGCGCCCGCCTTCATTCTGGCGACCTATTTCTTTGCTTTCCAAATTTATTGCGATTTTGCCGGGTATTCCAATATCGCCATTGGTTCAGCCAGGGTACTGGGTTTTGACCTGATGAAAAATTTCGATCGCCCTTATTTCGCCACGTCTGTCACCGACTTCTGGCGGAGATGGCATATTTCCCTGTCTACGTGGTTCAAGGATTATCTCTATATCCCGCTTGGCGGAAATCGCGTCAGCATACCACGCTGGTCTTTCAACATCCTGGCCGTCTTTATAATCAGCGGGCTTTGGCACGGCGCAAGCTGGACTTTTATCATATGGGGAGCGCTCCATGGGCTTTACATGGTGGCCGAAAACATTTTAAAGCCAGTGTGGAGTCGACTGTTCAACGCCCTCAAAATTGATACCCGCTCTTTTTCCTTTACAGCCGCAAAAGTGTTTATGGTTTTTAACCTGGTTTGCTTCGCCTGGATCTTTTTTCGCGCAAACTCGCTGCACGATGCAGGCTTTATCGCCCAGAACCTGTTGAATTTCCATAACTGGAACCTTCCTGAGTTTGGGCCTGAATATTTCGTGCTGGCCATCTCCTCCATTATTTTGATGGAAGCCATCCAAGCACTTCAGACCTATCCGAATTTATGGCGGAAATTTTACCTTCAACCCGCCTGGCTCCGCTGGGGCATGTACTCGGCAGTGCTATGGATTATCTTTCTATTCGGCGAGTTCAGCAAACGGCAGTTTATTTACTTTGTATTTTAGCGGTTAACACACAATGACCAAGCAATTTGCGTTAAAATTAGGCGTTTTCATTAGCATTAACCTCATCGTGCTATTAGCGGCGCTTTACCTGTCTTCCTTTTACGTACAGCGAAAGCCCTACGAGAATTCCCAAACAGACTCGAACCTGCTGATTATGCCTCAGCGTTCGGCAGTCGATTTAGTCATCCTGGGAACCTCCCATGGACGCAACTTCGCCAGAAAAGGGAACCATGAGCGAGTAGAACGCATCCTGGGACAGCGGGTGTTAAACCTGTCCGTCGGCGGCGGGGGTGGAATCATCCCAGGGAAAATTGCACTGGATACGTTTTACGAGAATCACAACACCACGCCGAGAATTGTTTATTTTATTGACTCTTTCGTTTTTTACTCTCGCATGTGGAACGAGGAAAACGATCGTTTCGCCCAGCGGGAACCTTTTTCCCTGAGCTTTCTAAATCGCCTGTTGCAATATCAGGTCGATCCAAACGTCATCAGAAATTATTGCCGGGAAAAATTAAACTACAAGTGGCTGACAGGAAAACCTGACACGGATCGCATCATGCGGAAAACGGTCACCCCGGATGAAGTATCCAGAAAACGCCAATTGGAAGACACTTTATATGTCGACAAGGAAAGCGCCTTCGCATTCCAGCGATACGCCGCCAAACTGGAAGAATTGGTAGCAGAAGCCCAAATACACCATAGTAACGTTATTTTTGTAAGGCCGCCCACTTTATACGGAAAAGAACGCGGAGAAAACCGGCTGCTTTTACTGCTGGAGCAATTAAAGCAAAAATACGGCGTTGAGGTTTATGATTACTCCAAAAGCATGCTCAGCTACGACCGATTTTATCAGGCTTATGAAGATCCCGTTCATTTGAACACAAATGGTGTGATATACTTTACCGAGCGTTATCTGAAGCCCATCTTAAAAAATGCGAAGCCTTAAATAACTACGTCAAATACCCAAACCAGCAGGAATAAAAATGAATTTGCTCCAAATTTTAAAGCGCCAGTTGGATGAACCCGAAAAAGAGAGTAAAGCCTCCGGTTATCCTACCTATGCGCAATTAAAGGAGCGATGGCTGGTACCGATTTCCCAGCCGATGATTCTCACTTCTGAAATACAGAGATCCGGGGGAACACTTCTCTCCCAGCTACTAGACGGGCATCCAGAATGCTTTGCGCATCCGTATGAAATCAAATGGGGAAGGCCAGAAAAGTGGGACTGGCCCGATATTAGCGCAATTATGCGCAAACACCCCCTGAAAGTCTTCAAGCGCATTGATGAGAAATGGCTGGACACCTTTGCCCAGGACGGCTATTACAAGAAAGTCTCAGGCTGGCAGGATTCGGAAAAATATCCTTTTATTTTTGAGCGCGAATTGCAAAAAAGCCTTTTTCAAAAATTAATGGAAAACAATCCCCCTCAATCGCAGCGAGAAGCATTGAACTATTATTTAAGCTCGCTGTTTAACGCCTGGCTAGACTATCAACACTTATACAACCGGAACAAAAAATTTGTAACCGGCTTCACACCCCGTGTCACGATGCACCCGGAGAGCTTGGCGCGCTTCTTTGCAGACTATCCGGACGGTTATCTGATCAGCCTGATTCGACATCCAGCCAGTTGGTATTCATCGGCAATCAAACATGGCTATGCCCAATATGGCGGAATTGAAAACATTATGCGCTTTTGGCAAGATTCGGCAGAGGCAAGCATGAGGGCGACAGAAAAATATGGCAATCGGGCCATTGTTCTATTATTTGAAGACTTGGTTTGCCAGACGGAAAGCGTGATGCAGTTGATTTGCCGATGCACCGGACTATCCTTTCACCCAACATTGCTAGAGCCGACATTTAACGGAATCCCGATCCATTCTTGCAGTAATTATGAAGCGTCCTACCAAATTGATCAGGGCGTGGTTGAGCGCTACCGGAGTGTCCTTTGCGCAAGCGACATTGAGACAATAGAAAAAGGCTACCTGCAAACATACGAAAAGGCAGCTTCTATGCACTCAATCCAAGCCCATGCCCTTGTTAGAGGCTATCTGAGAAGTGCAACAAATTGAGTGTTTAGGTCGTCTTTCCCTGTAAAGTTGGGAGGGAAGCACAATGGACACTCAAAAGCGATATACCAGTGACTTAAGCGACAAGCAGTGGCGGTATTTA
>CABHPA010000020.1 GCA_902168245.1 Candidatus Melainabacteria bacterium | reverse complement strand
CATACTAGGTCTTGGTTCTGTCATTTTGAATCCTTGCCTCCGTGTTGTTTAAGCTCTGTCGTAAACGCTGGGCGTGTCTCTCAAGTCTGCCGATCTCGTTCTGTAGCCAGATATGGAAGACCCATTTTTCGATAAAGTAGCGGGGTTGCCTGTTGACCTCGATTCGATGGGCTAAAAGGGTTTTGCTGCCGTCTTTTTTCCCTCTCAGGATTTTGCGGAGGCCATGCTCACTCATATGGGCCAGCGTGGCCGCTTCTGCCGTGTCATAAAATCTGCCTGGATCGGGATTCATACAAAATCGACTCCAAAACGCTGATGGCTCTAAGACGTAACCTAGTTACGTGACCTCGTTACGTGCCGTTTGTGCGTGAACTCTCTCTACCGTTTAAAATAAATGGCCGCCACAAAGCCAGCGCCATGCGGCGGCCTTCTAGGAAAAGGAGCTAGGGAGTTTTTACTTGGGCTGGGATAATCTCGACAAAGTAAAGTTGACCGCCCGATGCGTTCCCTGGCTACCCAGACGGCCAGAAGGATTGAGTGTTTATTCTATTCATGGATCGGGTAGGATGCTGGGGTTAGACGGCTTCTTGGTTTAAATCGTCATCAACCTGCTTCTCAAAATCAGCAGACTCTTCAAAAAAAATTCCAGGAGCCACCCCAAGCATTTCAGCAATCAGCCTCAATGTCCCACTTTTCGGATCACTTAGACCGGCTTCAATCTTTCGTATTGTGTTTCTGTCCAACCCGCAATGCCTTGCCAGTTTCGATTGGCTCATTTTTGCAGCTATTCTAGCTTGTTTTATTTGAGCACCTACCATGTTGACCTCGCTTACTATAATCAGCAGTTTAAAACCGGCGCTTATTAAAGTCAACAACAAATTTTCCCAAAGGAAGCAATTTGTTTACTAAAGTAAGCTATATGGATCATTTCAGAACATTTGTAATGCAACGAGCCTCAGAACTGGGACTTTCCCAAAACGAGGTTGCCAAAAGGGCGAAAAAAACGAGCGGCTGGCTCAGTAAGTTTTTGAACGAACCGCAGAAAGACCTGCGCTTGAGTACCTTTATTGATCTTGCAAATGCTCTCCAGGTAAGCCCTTTAAGACTTATAGGGATTTACATTGAGGAAAACCAAGAACCAGAGAAAGTAGAGGTATTTCCAGAAAGCTATAGACAAGCTGCCAAAGCTTTTTTTGAGGCGTTGTCTCCCGAAGACCGGCTTGAACTGATAGGTTCTAAAGATCAGCCATCAGATCCGAAAGCCTATCCAGAAACGATTTAAAACTTGACGTGAAGGATATTCCCTAGCGCCCAGGCAACCCCTGGGCTTTTTGTTTATCTATAGCTGGAGCAATCTATCGGTACTTCCGGGCACTAGTGGAAGATTAACACCAGCAATAGAGGTTGAAACACGCCCATCCACCGCATCCGGTAATGGTTCATCATCCGCCTACATGGTGGGACAACGAGCTTGCCTGATGATTTTATTGAACGATTTAGGTGAAAGATTCCTTCAGCCTTAGTTTCAAGCACTGGGTTCTCGTTTAAAACCGCTCATTGCTGTTTGTGCCATATTTCTAGCTGCCTGCATGGCCACTTCAGGGCTATTGCCTGTCTGTCTAGCCTGAGAGTAAGCTTGTCCATATATTCGGGCTATTTGAAGTGCAGCCTGCCCCTTTTGTTTGACTAAATCTGGACTGTTGCTCTGTGCCCTGGCGCGTGCTTCCACAAATTGTCTAGCTGCAAGAGCTATTTGCTCTAATTTGTTTGGTTTTTCTTTCCTTGGTAGATCAAGCGCGTCCAATTCCTCCATTCTTTCCATTATCAAATGCCGTTTCGCTTCAGTCTCTTCTTTAGAAGTTTTTGCTCTTGAGGTAGAGGTCTGAGGCTTAAGTTGCGCATTCGATAGTTTAAAGCCTGGTTCTGGATGGTCTGGAAGCTTACTGCGGGAGAAAAGATCTACCCCGTTCCCAGCTTCAGGGTGTGGGAAGGTAAAATAAGGGGAATTTAAAACCTCCTGTAGACCTTGTTCCAAAGTTCGACCCCTCTTCTGCTCGGCAGCATTGGCAGGATGACTTGCGCCAAAACGAAGGGATAAGATTTGCATTTTCAGGATATCCTTTTGTTGCATAATGTGATGAACGCATGAGTTTTACCACAAATCACACTTTTGTGCCTGATACCCCTTACCCCTTCTGGAATGAGAGAAGTGAGCTGACCCCTCAAAGGGAATCAAGAAACGAATGAACTGCTTTTAGCTCATCTTTTGTAAACAAAGGAGTGTTTTCCGTTTTTTCTTTCAGGTTCATTAATTGTCTTTTTAGTCTTGATATTTGTTCACCAATCGCAAACAAGTTAACAGGCCCACCAGAGCGCCCCCTCTTTTCAAGTTGTTTAATTTCTTTTTTCATCTGTTCCTCTGGGGAACTTTTGGGAGGGCCTCCAAATCTTAGGTTATGCTCAGAGGCTCTGGAAACAAAACTATCCTGGCATGAAAAAGGAGCCGCAGCTTGCTTCTCAACTTTACGTGCTTGAACTTGCGAAGTATAAAAGCGAGTAGCTAGTGGAGAAATACTATTAATACTTGTCATAGAACCGCCCAATTAATAAGCTTTTAAACACCTAAATTAAGAATATATCAGAATTGACAAAACAGGCTACTTCTATCTCAGCCTTATTAATGCCTTCAGCATTTTATTAATACATGAATAAGAAAATACAAACTCTTTGGCTCGTCTATGCTGTGAAATCAACTCTTTTAATCGAACGTCGATCAGCAATCACATATTCCAGTTTGCCGGTTTTACGTGAATTTCTTTCTATAATAAAATACTGAGTTGGGTCATCTTTCTTTTGTAGAGCTTTTTGGGCACTTTGAGGGGAGCTAAACACTGTTCTGTTCTTATTAAAGGAAAAAGGCCCGCCAAACAGAGTGTTTTCTTTTGAAAAATTGGTAGATTTTCTTTTCGGATAATTGATTAGATGCACCGAGTAGCCTGTATTCACTTGCATACTGTTATCCTTAAAAGGGTATCGAAGTAATTTTCCGGCAAAATCTGTTAAAAGCCAATAAGATGAGAAATTGTTCCCCAATCACCAGCTGAAGATTCCCTCTAAAAATGCAGCTCAGCAGAGTTGAGCCTGGCCGCTCTTTTTAAACAGAATAGGTAAAACCGTTTGTACACCTTACAAAATCCGAGAGAAAGCAATTTTTCTATTTGCTGCCCCAGCCTCCTGTTGAATATTTAATTATTTTATGCTTCATGTGGTACAAAATGCACGTTGCTAACGATCGATTCTACAATTAATTGGAGATGATTAATCATGCTGGTTCAACTTCAGCAACCCAGGTTCAGCGGAGATGCAGCTATCATCACGGCCAACCTGATTCGCCAGCTACGAGAGCAAAACAAGCAAGAACGGCTTGCAAAGCAAAGTGAGGCACAGATTCGACAACAAGTATTTCAAGAATTGCAAGCTGCTGGTTGTTTAAATACTCCCCTTCCAGCTAGAGATACTTTTCAGTTAAGTTCTAAGCCAGCTCCCATTTTGCCCCCCCAAAAAAACCCTATTCATTTCGGGATGGCACTTGGTGAATCTGTTTGGAACTCTGCAACAGGAAAGAAAAATGAGTCCGGATTAAGTACGACTGTCTCAAATTGCGATCCTTCAGAATCTTGGGATGATGTTGGAAGAACACAAAAAGAGAAGGAGTATTTAACAGTTAAGAGAGAATGGCAGGCAGCAAAGGCTGACTCCAGTGCCTCACAAGAAGATAAAGATCGTCTAAAAGCTAAAAAGCAAGAGTTGAAACCTGGAGCTAAAGCATCCAAAAAGAAAGCCGAACGAGTAAATACTGTTTTATCTCTTGGAACAGGTGCAATTCCTGGGCCAATCGGAACTGTTTCTGGTTTTGCTACTAAGCCTGTAGCTGCAACCTTGGTAAATCTTACGGAAAGTTCGGATACGCCAAAAAGCAAAAGCTCTAAGACATCCTCATCTACAACTTATGAGACTAGCCAGCGAGGATATGGCAGTGTAAAAAGTGGAGGGGCTGTAGAAGCAGGCTGTATCGTGCAGTAACGCCAACTTTAGAGAGAAAACCTCAAGGGCTAAAAGCGCTTTGCTGGCTAGATGAAACAGAATAACTAATTCTGGTTCAAATCCTGAGCTTTCACCGACACTTGTAAGAGATTCTGAAAACCGAGGAGCCTGATACAAACAGGCTCCTCGGTTTTTGTCTGCTTGATTCTCGGCGGCTTTTTTGAAACACTTCCTTAAGATTAGAGTTTCAAAGGCGGTTCCCCATGCGTGAATACATTCAGCCCGGTTTTGCCCAGCAACAGAAGCAACGCGAAGTGGACAAGCTGGATGCCATCCGGCAAGCCCTGAACAACTGCCACCGCTCCCTGAGTACCATCGGCGGGGGAGAAGAAGCGTTCCTGGCTCGCCAAGATATTGCCAGCGCATATCAGCAGGTCGCCACCCTCCGCAAAGAGAAAGCCCGGCATCTGGAAGCGGCTCCAGCCATGACCATCACCACGGTGGATGTGGATGCCGAGGAATGGGACGATTAACCCATGTCCCTCTTTGATGCCAGCGGCCAGCGCCTCTATACCACCCAAAGCGAACGGAATGCCTTCCTGGAGGCCGCCAGTCGAGCCAACCGAGAGGTCAGAACCTTTTGCATGGTCATGGCCTATACCGGCTGCCGCATCTCCGAAGCCCTGGCGCTCACTGGGAAAAGCATCGACTTTGGGCAGAAGGCCATTGTCTTTGAAACCCTCAAGAAACGGAAAGAGGGAGTGTTTCGGGCGGTGCCGGTGCCGGATTCCCTACTGGACACCCTGAACATGGCCCACGGCTTGCAGGAATCGGCCAAGCGTAAAAAGAACCGGCTGGGGCTGCCTCTCTGGGAGTTTTCCAGAACTACAGCCTGGCGCCACATCATCGAGGTGATGAACCAGGCACACATTCCCGATGGCCCGCACAAATGCCCCAAGGGACTCCGCCACGGCTTTGGGGTCATGGCCATTACTCAGGGCATCCCCCTCAATATGGTCAGCAAGTGGATGGGCCATGCCTCCCTGGAAGTGACCGCCATCTATGCCAACGCCCTGGGCGAAGAACAGCGAGCTATTGCCGCCAGAATGTGGGACTTATAAATACCCTTGAAGGTTTATACCCTTAATGGTATAATTGGGTTATGAATTGGATCGTTATACTTCACGATGACTTTGAACCAGAATACGAGGCACTTTCACCAGAAGTGCAAGATGCTCTTATCCTGGAAGCAAAATTCTTGGAAGTATTCGGCCCCTCTCTTGGCAGGCCCCAAGTTGACACCCTAAATGCCTCCAAACATAACAATATGAAAGAGCTTCGCTTTAGAGCCGCTGGCGGAGTTTGGCGAATAGCTTTTGCATTTGACCCTGAACGAAAGGCCATTCTTTTAGTCGCTGGAGATAAGGGCGGAAAAGATCAAAAGCGATTTTATAAGCAACTTATCCAAAAAGCAGATTCACGGTTCGACCAACACTTAAAAACACTCAAAAAGGAGGTCTGACAATGGGAAAGACACTTCAGAACATTTGGGACGAACTACCCGAAGACCGTCGACAAAAAATAGAAACTCGCTTCCAGGAACAGCTCTTGGAATACAACACCCTTCAAGAGCTACGGAAAGCTTTAGATTTAACCCAAGAAGAAGTCGCAGGTTCTTTAAAAATTCATCAAGTTAATGTATCCAAGATGGAAAAACGTTCTGACATAAAGCTATCCACCCTAAGAGAATATCTAGCTGCCCTAGGAGGGAACCTACGGCTCGTTGTAGATTTTCCTGATAAGCCTTCTATCCTTATTCAAGGACTAGGAGAACTTGATGAGGACTCACCTTCTCTTAACCAATCCAAAATGGCCTAAACTGGCTGAAATACAGCTAGCAATCGGTCTAAAAAGCCTTTAGGCTTTTTCAGTTTATCTTCCAATAAGGCTCGATATTGCTGCTCGGCGGCATTTGCACGTTCTTCCGCTTTGTTGGCTAGCTGTTGCTCACGCCTTATCTGCTCCTCTTTGACTAAAAGAAGTTCCTGCATTCCTTCCAGCCTGGCTTTTAGCCTTTCGTTTTCAACAAACACCCCTATGTTCTCACTAGATGTTTCCACTTGTTCTTTGGCCTGTTCTGAAGAACTGTTCTGATTGATTTTTCCAAAAACCCGAAGGATCTCTGAAGTATCAACCTTTGGATTCTTAATATCAGTGCGATCAACGCTTACGATGCCGGTCTTTATATAGTTTGTATGAAAATATGAACGGCTTAGTCCTGCAAGATTTGCGGCCTCTGTGAGATTAACTAATGGCATGTGTTCGCCTCTAAAAACTCTCTGTTTGCAACTGTTCTCTGATATCAGAAAAGCACTGTTTTCCTATTAGGTCAAATTGAATCTTTTTGATTTAAAAGCAATCATTAGTTTGCTGTTGTTTTCTAAGATCCTTAATTCCCTATCAGTCTGCCTTTTTCGTCCATGCTGCCGACCGTTAGGGAGGCACCCGAAGGGCTTGGCATGGACGAACGATCAGCCAGAACCCTAGAGCGCTGCCAGGGGCAGACGGAATGAAATGGAGACTGTCCCTGGCTGCTTCCCGGCGAGGGTGGGGGTGGCCACCCGGCAGGGGGCAAAGCCCCCTAGAGGGATCAAAGTTGAATGTGAGCGAAGCGAACTACCTTTGATAGGGTAGAGTTTTGAACATTTGGGCGAAGCCCTACTACAGGATTATATTTATTACAGGGATCTATTACAGGGGGATGGGGCTTACAGCTTTATGCTGTAAGCTTTTAGGGCTGACCTGACGTAAACGATTCAGCGCAATTGACGTAAATGATTCAGCGTAGAAAACAGAGGGGTTCTTCTCAGGACTCACTAAAAACGTGCTTTTTCAGGCGTAAATGATTCAGCGTAGAAAGTTGTGGTTTTCTTTACGTTTTTGAACAGGTCTGTTTTGAAGCCCAAACCTTGCCTGGCCTATGAGTAGTGGACTTGGGTACAAACGAATCTCCTCAGGGCTTGAAACATCCACTTTCAGGTCTTGCCATATAACTTGAATCTTCATCAAGTGTTTCCTAACTTGATGCTTAAACATTCTTTCATTCTCTATACCACTACCTAACTGCTGCCCAAGGGTGGTCCACCTTATAGAAACAGGCTCTTTCAGATAGGACATTCTATGATTCAGCCACATATAAAGGTCTAGCGCCATAGGGGATTGCTTGATACCTTTGAGTACTCTCCAGTCCAAAGGCACTGGATTTTGGATGAGTAGTTTATAAAAGCGTTCCGAGAGTTCAACGCCACTTTCCCATAAGGTCGTTTGTTCTGGATTTTTGTTATCCCAAAAAAAGAATCTGCCATCTGAAACTTTAATATCACGTTCTGAAATCATATCTGTACCAGTACATGTAACCGTTATTTCAGACCTGAAAAGTTTCTCTGCCTGACTTTTAAAGCTGGTTATTCCACCTCTTGGCCCACCTGTACGCTGAATACCGATTTTCTCTAAAAACTGAGATAGGCTACGACCCATATAAACCCTTTGCGGGTCTGGATTATCTTTGTCCTGAGCATTCCTGATAGCTTCGCTATTTAGCCAAGCAAGCAAAAGTCTTGGGGTTGAGCCATAAGGGACACCATAGATCTTTGATTTACCATCTTCTTCACCAATCCCTGATTTAATTGTCAAAGTGAAATTTCCATTGGTTCTTTTCCAGATAATGTCATCTGGTTTTTTATGCGGCAAAAATGCTTGCACGAGTATTCGAGAGATAAAGGCAAGTTCTCCGGCTTCGTTTGCGGTGGTTTCCCATACTTCCGCCGCAGTTCGGGCAATTCGGTTGTCTTGCGTCTCTCGTGCCATGCTGCTTTCTCTGTTTCCTCGGCTCATTATCGCATCATTTAACACCAGCAGGTTCTAACCGTACGACGACCGCCAAATATTCGACGTTTCCCTCGGTATTGCCCGCTGTCGCAATTATACGGTGCCAAACCGGCCAAAGCGGCGATTTCTTTTCCCGAAATCCGTCCCAATTCAGGCAGCTCTGCCATCAATGTGGCAGCGGCTACACGCCCGACCCCTGTCACGGAACGTAGGCATTCTGCCAGTGGCGAAACCGACAATACGGCTTCAATCTGCTTATCCAGCTTGCTTAGTTTTTCTTTCACCCAAATCAGCGTCTCCTCAATGTCTTGGTGAATCTCGGGTTCCTGCTTCTGCTGAGCACGGTTCTTTTCCTGCGTCTGGATTTCAAGAAACTGACGCCGTCTGCTGACTAACGCCCGTAACTTATCATCCCCTTTTATCTGGCGGATTTCCGGGTTAATAGCCTGAGCATAACGAGCCAATACCTGAGCATCCAACTGGTCTGTCTTGGCCAGTACACCAGTGGCTTTGGCAAAATCCCTGACTTGTCTGGGGTTTGCCCGAACAACTGGCAAGCCAAGTCCCAATAATTGCAGAAAAACTCCTTTCTCATAACCTCCTGTGGCTTCCAGAACGATGCAAGTTGGCTGTAACTTGCTCAGCATCTCACCCAGCTCTGCCCAGCCAGACTCTGTATTGAGGAAACTGTGACTATCACCGGATAAAATCGCTACATCCAAGTTTGCCTTGGAAACATCGATACCGACATATTGACTCATTTTTGCTATCCTTCTCCTCGTTAACTCAATAACTTCAAGTATCCTGCCTTGCAAATACGGGCGTCTTTAGCTAGCCCCAGCAACTGTTCGGACGGTTCTTGAAGGAAAGACCTGGCGATCCAGCTGGCGTTCGGGGACAATCCGCCCAGGAGAGAGACGATCGACCAGGTCTTTTTTTAGTATAAAAAATCCTTTCAGATACAAGGAAGAAGGGTCATCGGCTCATGCCTCGGCCCTGGCCCTGCTCATTCTCCCGGTACAAGCCTTGTTCTCTCTGTTTGTAGCGCTCCTTCAGAAACGCCCTGGCCTCGGCATATCTTTCCTCCTGCCGGGCTATGGTTCTGCTACATGCTGGGGCCACTTGGGTAAACGCTTGCAGGTAGCGTTCCTGGGCTTTTTCATGCGCCTGCTGCCAAGCTTGCGTATTGTCTTTGGCTTTCGCTAAGGCTGCTTGCTGTTTACTCAAGGATGCCTCCAAGCTCAGGCGCTCTTTAGATTCCCAGAGTCCGCACTCATGCAACCAGTTCAGACGAGGATGCTGGTTTTGCCACCGCTTCAACTGGTAAGCCTCTGTTTCCAGCTTGCTTTGTTCAGACCGCTCCCAACGCTGGGCATCCGCAACCCCTTGGCCTAGCTTCTCCCTTTGCTCATCCGCCGCCTTGACCGCCGGATACGCTAATGCCACACGATCCAACGTCTGCGGGAAGATGGGCGGATATATCAGCTTACGCTCAAGCTGCCAGATGGTCAGGGTCTCTAATTCGGCCATCTGACCTTGCCACCACGCCGCCTCTTGCCGCTCTTCCTGCACCTGCTTCAGTTCAACCACCTTCGCATTATGCGCCCCAATCCGGCGGTGTTCATCCCCCCGCTCGGTCGGAATCCCTTTACGCTCCATATTCATGGCAGTCGGGCCAAGGTGTACTTGAGGCTCCAAACCCGTTTGCCGGTCTGCATGACTGCGGCAATCCACCCGCTCGATCCGGTTGGCCGCTTCCAACGATCGATTCACGCACCGTTCCCATTCAGAACGCTCAGAACGCAACAATTCCGATCCGGATGACCGGATATCCCACTCACGGGTTTTTCTCTTCATCACGAGGCAGCCAGCGGGGTCTTGTGCAATGGTTCGAGTCGTACACAACAGATGCGCATGCACATTGCGCAGATCCCCAGCTCGCCCTGGCTCATGGATCGCTACGTCCACCGCCCAGCCTGTGCGCTCAGAGAGTCCCTGAGCATATCCTTTCACTAGCGAGGTTTGCTGTTCTCGGCTCAGTTCATGGGGTAAGGCCACCACAAATTCACGGGCTACTACCGAATTACAACGCTTTTCCGCCGTTTCCGCAGCGTTCCACAACTGCGCCCGATCCAGCGGACGACCGTCGGGCGTGATCACTTCCGCCAGCAACACCCCAGAGCGCCGGGAATAGTCAAAGGTCTGCCCCGTCCGCTCATCCTCGATGCGCTGACCCGACCGATAGGCCGCCGCTGCCGTGGCGCTCCGGCCCGCTGAACGGCTCAGGGTTTTCATCTGGAAGTGGTAAATCGCCAAACTGCCAAACTCTCATTTTCAAAATCGGACATTCTGGGTTCCCCCTGGCGCGCCGTTTCGATCCAGTTAGGCCATTTTTCAAAAGGGCCATTTTCAAAACTGACCAGCGCGCCACCCGGAGTTCAGAGGCGGAGCCTTTGACGCACAGGCAAACGAAGTTTGCATAATGTGCGCCTTTCGCTATCGCTCCAGGTTGAGATGATTGTGCCTTGGATTCGGCTGGCGCGACAATTAGACCCTTGGGCAATGGCTGGGGTGGTGGGGTTTTGCTTTCATGCTGCCATTGCCACATGTCGAAGAGGGGGAACTTTTTGCGATGTCTACAACCACTGAACGCCTGAAGCGATTGCAGAAACAGGAAGCCCAACTCAAGGCCAGAATCCAACGGGAAAAGGCCAAGATTTCCGCGTCCAGCCGCAAGGAACGCACCGGGAAATTGGTCGCCTTGGGGAGTGGTCATCGAGCAGAAACTAGCTCAAGGGGAGATATTACCTAACGAATGGAGCCAGGAGTGTCAACGCTTGCTCACTGGGCGCACACTGGAGCGCGCTTTGGTGCAGGAGTTAGTACTAGTATGAATACGCCTGACGCCCAGTTGACTCCATGCTTGCCATGCCTGCTCCGTGGCTCAGTTGCAGTTACTCCTGGCCCGAAAACACGTTGATTGCTGGCTTGAACGTTTTTGTTTGCAAGTCCCTACAGCTATCCAAGCACAAAAAATTTTTTTTTGTTTTCATGTAAGTAAGGCGAAAAAAGTTCAGAGCGTCTAAACAATATGTTTATCATCAATAACGACACATACAGGGCAGGGCATGAGCATGGTTACATCTGGTAAAAGCTTGATCTTTAGTTCATTCAAGTCGCTGATACCAAAGCCACCAAATGGTTTTAAGCTATCTTTTTTACCAAAAAGTGGCAAGCTAGACACTTTTAATCGTTCTGGGAAATTAACCCTACCGACTTCCAGACCAGCTACCACCTCCTCGGCTCGCGGACAAGATCTCAGTGAGATATTAAGTATGCCATCGGCTCATGTCGCGCGGATGAACAACTTCTTTGAGATACCTCATCCTAAGCCGACTCAAGTTGGACAAGATTTATCAAAGGATACGGCGACTCTCAATAATGTGAGGCTAACACAAATCCCACGTGCACGTGACAAAGCTTTACCTTCTTTGCCCCAGAATGCTTTAAGCAGATGGAAAGAGAAGCATCTCACAAAAGATGAGCAGGGTATTCCTCGGTGGTTTGGGGTTCCGAGAACCGATGCTAAATTCTCGGACTTGTTCCCTAACCCTTTTAAGCCCGTACCAGCTCGCTCAACAGGTTTTAATTCTGATCATTTTGTCATTGTCCAGCCAAGGCGTAGCAGATTAGTCTCAGATGAAAATACACTTTTGCTGCCAGAAACTAAAAAGGGAAAATCTTTAGCTTCCAATAATACTCTACTTAGGCGGCTTCGGAGCCTTATGTCTTCCCCTCCAACCCATGTCCCCCCGCATAAACTAAAACTAAAACAATTAGCACAGCAGGTAGGACCTCCGCCGCCGCTTAAGCCGCATGAACTAAAACTAAAACAATTAGAGCGACAGGTAGGGCCCCCGCCGCCGCTTAAGCCGCATGAACTAAAACTAAAACAATTAGAGCGACAGGTAGGGCCCCCGCCGCCGCTTCCACCGAAGGAAAAGCCGTTGTCATTCAGCTCTACTTTGTTGAGTGAGGCAAGCTTTAAAACCGCGAACAGGGGAGCCTCTTCTGCATTCAGTGAGAGTGCACCACGAAAACTGGAGACTACTTATGCTTTGGACGAATTGGATTAACAGAATAAGTAATTCTGTTTCAATTTCTGAGATTTAACCGACACTCGTAAGAGATTCTTAAAACCGAGGAGCCTGTTTGTATCTAGCTCCTCGGTTTTTGTCTGCTTGATTCCCGGCGGCTTTTTTGAAACATTTCCCTATAGTTAGAGTTTCAGAATGGGGCCATGTAAGTTCTTCTTCATGGATTCGATTCTGCCTAATTAAAGACCGAGAGTTTTTCGTAGCGTGGTTTCACCAGCATTAATAAAATCTTGGTATTGGGACACGCTAGAAACAGCATCAAAGAACGTGTGATAAGCGACAGGTAAATCGTCACCTCTACGTTTATTGGAAGCCCTGATAGCTGCGTTAGCTAAACGATACAGATTCTGGGATGGGGCATCCTCAGAAGATAAAAGATGACCTTGAAAGTTATTGTTTTTTTCGAATTGCACCTTTACAAAAGGGGCAAGGTGCAATGCTGCTGGCTCAACAACGTCGCTAGTTTGTTGAATAGCATGCAGGTAGTCTCTAAATGCATTGTTTTTTAATTCACGAAGCTCTTCTTTTGCAGACTCCATATGTTCTTGACGTTTCTGTATTGCTGTTTGCCGTTTACGTTCTGCTTTCTCTGCTCTTTTCTGCGCGGCGGCTTCATTATCGACAGTATTCGAAGTGCTAGTAACATTACTGTCACGGATTGGAGAAGCTGCTCTAGGGATAAAGACATCGGTAATAGGGGACGTGATAGTTGGAGAGGTTGCTGATCCTACACTGTTTTGTCGGAGTTGGTGCGCTTCTTCGCTATCTCTACGTATCTGCTCTATAGTGGCGGGAGGATGATCGGCATGGCGCAATTTTAACTTTGGCTTACTACTTCCAAAGAAAGGTTGATGAGCCCAAAAAGGGGCTGAAGTTGTTGTCATGGCTAAATTCCCAGTATTAGTGTTAGGTGATAGAACAAGTTAAGGCTAATATAAAGGCCAATAATATGCAAAAGTACTTAAGGTAACTCTCTAAAATCGATTCATGGGATTGCATACGACCATATTATACTCATTTGAACAGAGCAGGCTTCTCCTATCTTCTCGGATTTCAAGTGGCATCCAGCCAGGATTTCCTGTAAATAAGATGTATTTGCCCTTCACACCGGGTTGATAGGCCAGAGTTTACTTGATCCTCAGCGGCTTTTTTGAAACACTTCCTTATAGTTAGAGTTTCAGAGGCGATTCCCCATGCGTGAATACATCCAGCCCGGTTTTGCCCAGCAGCAAAAGCAACGTGAAGTGGACAAGCTGGATGCCATCCTGCAAGCCCTGAACAACTGCCACCGTTCTCTGAGTACCATAGGCGGGGGAGAAGAAGCGTTCCTGGCTCGGCAAGATATCGCCAGCGCATACCAGCAAGTCGCCACCCTCCGCAAAGAGAAAGCCCGGCATCTGGAAGCGACTCCGGCCATGACCATCACCACGGTGGATGTGGATGCTGAGGAGTGGGACGATTAACCCATGTCCCTCTTTGATGCCAACGGCCAGCGCCTCTATATCACCCAAAGCGAACGGAACGCCTTTCTAGAGGCCGCCAGTCGAGCCGACCGAGAGGTCAGAACCTTTTGCATGGTCATGGCCTATACCGGCTGCCGGATTTCCGAAGCACTGGCGCTCACCGGGAAAAGCATCGACTTTGGGGTCATGGCCATTACTCAGGGCATCCCCCTCAATATGGTCAGCAAGTGGATGGGCCATGCCTCCCTGGAAGTCACCGCCATCTATGCCAACGCCCTGGGAGAAGAACAGCGAGCTATTGCCGCTAGAATGTGGGGTTGAAAAGATTATGCCATATATGGCATAATCCAAATTATGCAGAATCCCTACACCGAAAAGCCTTTGCTTTGGATTAGAAGCAGCCATAAGGATCTTCTAACTTTTCCAGAGGAAGTTATTGATACCATCGGCCATGCACTTGGGCTCGCCCAGAATGGAGAAAAATTCCATGATGCAAAACCATTAAAAGGTCTTGGTTCAGGAGTATTGGAGGTCATAGAAGACCACAATACTGATACTTACAGGGCTATTTATACCGTACAGTTCGAAAAAGCAGTCTATGTACTGCATTGCTTCCAAAAGAAAAGTAAAAGCGGTATTTCTACACCGAAACAAGAAATAGAACTCATCAAGAAAAGACTTAAAGAAGCCGAAGCTGATTACAAGGAGCGCTATGATGACCAGTGAGCCAACTGTAACCCTGGGTAGCGGAAATGTTTATGAAGATTTAGGCTTACCCGATGCAAAGGAAATGAAAATCAAGTCCCTGATTGCCTTAGAAATTCAACGTGTGATGGCAAAGCGCAACTTGACTCAAGTTGAAGCTGCCGCTCTGATGGGTATAGACCAGCCAAAAACTTCAGCCATTCTAAATGGCAAGTTTCGAGGCTTCACGATTGATCGAATGATCCGATTCCTAGAAGCTCTGGATGTAGAAGTCTTATTATCCTTTGTTGAAAAAGAAGCCTCTTGACGCAATACCAAGGGTCAAGAGAAGAGATGCTTTAGCTTATCCAGAAAGCCAGAAGGCTTCGCCACTGGGGAACCTGCCTTTTGCTTATCCTCCAAAAGGTACTGCATTCTAGTTAAGCTTTCTTGTTGCTTCTGCAAGAGGCTCTCTTTTTCTTGAATTCGAGCATGTCTTTCCTCTAAAAGGTTCTTTAATCCATGGATTTCAGCCTTCAAAGAAGCGTTCTCTATTTTGAGTTCTAAAGCCAGATTGCCATGTTCGTGACCTTGTTCCTGAACATTGTGATCTGTCGCCTCTGAACCATTTTGCTCATTTTGAACAAGGTCACGAACACCATTTAAAACTTTTTCAGTACCAAAGACTCTAATCAGCTCAGAAAGATCAATATACTCTTTCCCTTGGTCATCAACACTCTTGCTAATCTTGCCTGTTTGAAGATAGTTCCTGATAAAGGTTGTTCGGTTCATACCCAGAATAAGTGCAGAGCCTTTAACAGTTTGGCGTTGCTGGTCGGAGGGAATGTTCAACTTCATTTCTTCAGTGTTCATATCGATGTTTACTTGTTGCCTTGTGTTCACTTGAACAATTTTAGTTGTGTTCAAGTGATTTGGGAAGTATGTAATTTCCTAAAAACAATCTACCATTGGTTTTCATTGCCTGATCTTGTGCTTTTCGTCCATGCTGCCGACCGTTAGGGAGGCACCCGAAGGGCTTGGCATGGACGAACGATCAGCCAGAACCCTAGAGCGCTGCCAGGGACAGACGGAATGAAATGGAGACTGTCCCTGGCTGCCTCCCGGCGAGGGTGGGGGTGGCCACCCGGCAGGGGGCGAAGCCCCCTAGAGGGTTCAAGACTAATGTGAACAAAGTGAACTACATTTTGATGGTTAGAGTTTTGAACATTTGGGCGAAGCCCTATTACAGGATTATATTTATTACAGGGATCTATTACAGGGGGAGCTGGAAGTCACTACGGGGCAAGGGAAATCAGGTTATTTCTCCCACCGTTTCAGCGCATTGTCCCCCACCGTTTCAGCGTAGGAAACCAACCCTTTTTGAAGAAAACCCTGATTTTAAGGGGGTTTTACGCTCCCACCGTTTCAGCGTAGAGAACTTTATTACTTTTGCAGTTTTTCTACAGCTACTTTTCTGATTGAACTCGTCTTCTTTGCCTCTATTAGAGAGGTTGTAGGATATAGGCGAATACCATCAGATGCCGAGGCATCCACTTTTAGGTCACGCCATACAGTTAGAATCTTTTTTAAATGCTTCCTAACCTTCTCTCGAAAGTGGTCAACCCTTTCCAAATCGGAGCCTAATTGCTGTTGTAATGTTTCCCACTTAATATTTACAGGCTTTTCCAGATATGACATTCGATGAGTTAGCCACATATAAAGGTCAAGTGCCATTGGTGACTGCTTTATGCCTTTCAATACTCGCCAATCAAGCGGCACTGGATTCCGTACAAGCAAGCCATAAAAGCGATCAGATAACTCAATCGCACTTTCCCAAAGACTTTGCTGCTCTGGATTTTGATGAGACCAAAAGAAAAACCTGCCATCAGCTATTTTCATGTCTCTTTCAGAAACTTTATCAACCCCTGTGCACGTTATAGTGATTTCGGCCCTGAAAAGCTTCTCTGCTTGGTTTTTAAAAGCCGTGATTCCTCCCCTTGGCCCACCTGTTCGAGGAATGCCTACTTTTTCCAGAAAACTGGAGAGGCTTTTGCCCAAATAAATCAGCCTGGGCGAATCATTGTCAGGCTTTTGAGCATTACGAATCACCTCTGTGTTTAACCAAGCAAGCACTAGGCGAGGTATAACACCATAAGGGACACCGTAATGCTTAAATTTACCGTGTTCATCTTTGCCAATGCCTGATTTAACGTCTAAAGTAAAATTCCCATTTGTTCTACTCCAACCAATATCTTTAGGGTCAGAGTGCGGCAAAAAGGCTTGTACCAGAATACGGGAGACAAACGCCAGTTCTCCAGCCTCCTGAGCTGTGGTTTCCCACACTTCTGCCGCAGTTCGGGCAATTCGGTTGTCTTGCGTCTCTCGTGCCATGCTGCTTTCTCTGTTTCCTCGGCTCATTATCGCATCATTTAACACCAGGAAGAAGGGTCATCGGCTCATGCCTCGGCCCTGGCCCTGCTCATTCTCCCGGTACAAGCCTTGTTCTCTCTGTTTGTAGCGCTCCTTCAGAAACGCCCTGGCCTCGGTATATCTTTCCTCCTGCCGGGCTATGGTTCGGCTACATGCTGGGGCCACTTGGGTAAACGCTTGCAGGTAGCGCTCCTGGGCTTTTTCATGCGCCTGCTGCCAAGCTTGCGTATTGTCTTTGGCTTTCGCTAAGGCTGCTTGCTGTTTACTCAAGGATGCCTCCAAGCTCAGGCGCTCTTTAGATTCCCAGAGTCCGCACTCATGCAACCAGTTCAGACGAGGATGCTGGTTTTGCCACCGCTTCAACTGGTAAGCCTCTGTTTCCAGCTTGCTTTGTTCAGACCGCTCCCAACGCTGGGCATCCGCAACCCCTTGGCCTAGCTTCTCCCTTTGCTCATCCGCCGCCTTGACCGCCGGATACGCTAATGCCACACGATCCAACGTCTGCGGGAAGATGGGCGGATATATCAGCTTACGCTCAAGCTGCCAGATGGTCATGGTCTCTAATTCGGCCATCTGACCTTGCCACCACGCCGCCTCTTGCCGCTCTTCCTGCACCTGCTTCAGTTCAACCACCTTCGCGTTATGCGTCGCAATCCGGCGGTGTTCATCCCCTCGCTCGGTCAGAATCCCTTTACGCTCCATATTCATGGCAGTAGGGCCAAGGTGTACTTGAGGCTCCAAACCCGTTTGCCGGTCTGCATGACTTCGGCAATCCACCCGCTCGATCCGGTTGGCCGCTTCCAGCGATCGATTCACGCACTCTTCCCACTCAGAACGCTCAGAACGAAGCAATTCCGATCCGGATGACCGAATATCCCACTCGCGGGTTTTACGCTTCATCACGGGGCAGCCAGCCGGGTCTCGTGCAATGGTTCGAGTCGTACACAACAGATGCGCATGCACATTCCGCAGATCCCCCGCTCGACCTGGCTCATGGATCGCCACGTCCACCGCCCAGCCTGTACGCTCAGACAGCCCTTGTGCGTAGCCTTTCACTAGCTCGGTTTGCTGTTCTCGGCTCAGTTCATGGGGCAAAGCCACCACAAACTCACGGGCTACCACGGAATTACAACGTTTCTCCGCCGATTCTGCCGCGTTCCACAACTGCGCCCGATCCACCGGGCGACCGTCGGGAGTGACCACTTCCGCCAGCAACACCCCAGTCCTCCGGGAATAGTCAAAGGTTTGCCCCGTCCGCTCATCCTCGATTTTCTGCCCTGACCGATAGGCCGCAGCGGCTGTGGCGCTCCGACCTGCCGAACGGCTCAGGGTTTTCATCTGGAGATGGTAAATCGCCAAACTGCCAAACTCTCATTTTCAAAATCGGACATTCTGGGTTCCCCCTGGCGCGCCGTTTCGATCCAGTTAGGCCATTTTCAAAACTGACCAGCGCGCCACCCGGAGTTCAGAGGCGGAGCCTTTGACGCACAGGCAAACGAAGTTTGCATAATGTGCGCCCTTCGCTATCGCTCCAGGTGGCGTTTATTATGCCTTGGATTCGGCCAGCCCGACAATTAGACGCTTGGGTAATGGCTGGGGTGGTGGCCTTTTGCTTTCATGCTGGCAGTATCAATTGTCGAACTGGAGGGGGAGCATTTTCCGGTATGAGTAAAGCCACGGAACGACTGGAGCAATTGCAGAAACAGGAAGCCCAATTGAAGGCCAGAATCCAGCGGGAAAAGGCCAAGATTTCGGCTTCTTCTCGTAAAGAGCGCACCGGGAAATTGGTCGCTTGGGGAGTGGCCGTTGAACAACTGCTGGCCGATGAAACCTTCAAAGGCGAATGGTGGAAACTTCAATGTCAGCGCGTTTTGTCAGGCCGAACGTTAGAGCGGGCGCTGGTGGAGGATTTAACACCAGAGGCAGAGGAAGCTTGAAGGTGTTATAATGACCTTTAAGCACTCGTATAATTTTACGGAATTTTCGGCGTTTTGAGCTTATCCCCTTTTGGGGCTATCCTACAATAGAGCTTCTGTTAATGAAAATTATTATATTTTTTATAATGTTTACTAGCTTATTAAGTGCTGATGCTTTGGCCCAATCTTATGAAGATAAGATTATGCAAGAGTGTATAAAAAAATCCACCACACATGCAGACTTAATAAATTGTGCTTCGGATAATGAAAAACGTTGGGATAACAAGCTAAATTATAATTATAGCTTGTTATACAATGTTCTACCTCCAACAGGAAAACAGAAGCTAAAAGAATCTCAAACTGCTTGGTTAAAATACCGTGATCTTGAATTCAAATTTATTTCCGATATACCATATCCTCAAGATTGGACGATAGAAGGCAACATGTGGATAGAAATCCACATTGAGGAAAGAGCCGATATTATTAAACATCGAGTCCTTGAGCTTGCCGATCATTACAAGGCAATTAAGTCACATAAAGATTAAACGCAACCAGAAGGGCAAGACCGCTGCAAATCCAGGTTCAAGTGTGTCATATAACCAATCTTTGGAAAATATCGTTGGTAAGAAAGGGAAATCAATGAAAGCGTGTAAATACGACCTATTGCTCTCTGGACTTATTGCCGCTATGGATACTGGCAAATATGACTCTTTGAGCGTTGAAGAGGTAAAACGTCATGCGGAAGCCGGTACTGTTCAATCTTTTCTGGTTAATTATTTTGGAAAAGACCTTGATTTAAGCCTGTTTGAACCTAAAGACTGGACAGATATTAGTGAGGAATGGGCTAATATTCACAATGCTGTAGATGCAGAACGAAAATTTGGGGTTAAAAATAAAGGAATTGCCCTACTTATGGCGTACACTCTTTACGGTTTGCGAATGTTGGAATTTGAAAATAAGTAACCAAACAGGCAATCCTGGTTCAGTCCCTGAGCTTTCAAACTCAAGCCAGAACTCAAGAAGTCCCGATTCTTCGGAACTTCTTGTTTTGACACCCTGGAGACTGGCACCCCATTTTGAAACAACAGATTGTTTATTTACCAAAAGAGACAAGGCGCTTTAGAATACCCCGCCTATGCGCCCTGAGCCAAACCGCCATTTTAAAACGCAACACGAGCCTGCTACCCTCTAGAAATTCCATTTTGGATGCCCCTACGCTCCCTAAGCTTTTTCATTTCCGTGTTGAACAACCGCCCCCGTTGCTGGGGGATTGGCCCATACTTCGGCTTGAAGTATCCTTCCGGCAAGCTGTAGATCCGGTTAATGATGCCTTTCACGGCATGCAGCCCATAATCCCGAACACAAACCTGAACCAGCCATTCCTGAACACCCCAGGCCATTGCCTTTTTCAGGGCTTCGTCGGTGTACAGTTCCACTCTTGGAACGCCACTGCCCTTTAAATTATTTAAATTGACTGGCTGTGTATTTAATTTAATTTCTCTACTGGGGGTTAAATTATCTCCAGAATTATAATTTAAATTATTTAAAGGCGCGGTTGATGCGCCCAGCATGGCTTCAGCCGGAATTTCCCGACCTTCCCGAACGGCAGCCGTTAGCGCCGCCAATTTTTGGCGTGTATCCATGATTCGTCCTTTCTGTTTGGTTAACTTGTGCCGCCCAAGCCCGGAACCGGGGCGGCTGGCGTTCTATTCTTAGTCTGTCTCTTGCGGTGTTCCTAACTGACGGGCTATCGCTTGCACCTGGGCCTTGTTAGGCCGGATGAAAGTCAATTGCTGGGCCGGGGTGGCTCCTCCGTGTGTACACTTGCGGGTGCGGCTTTTCAGCTTCACCGTTTTGCCGTGGGCGTAAT
>CABHPA010000019.1 GCA_902168245.1 Candidatus Melainabacteria bacterium | reverse complement strand
ATGTGTATAAGAGACAGCAGCAGGTTGCCGTGTTTGGCAAGCACCTCAAAATCCCCTACGCCCAAGTGGGTGGGGTTGCCGTGGTATTGAATGGGAAACTCGTAGAAGGCGTCCACCGCTGCCACGCCCGGCAACTTGCGAATGGCGGCGACCGCCTGCGGATTGATTCGCCCCGTCTGTTTGCTGCCGAACTTGGAAACCGGCTCCACCCATAAATCGGCTTTAAGCGTTTGCTGCACCCAGCTAATCACGGTTTGCCGGAAGCTGCTGATCATCACTGCCAAGCTTACCATCATGGCAATGCCAATCATCAGGCTGGCAATGGCCACAGCGGTTCGGCCCAATGCGCCGCGCAAAATCAGTCCGGCCAGTCGGCCTTCGGTCTGGAAGCATTTTTTAAGCAGCGGAAGTAGGGCCGTCAGGCTGAGTTTAACCAGCAGGGGAATCCACAAGGCGGCCGCTAAAATGGTGGTAAACGCGGAAACAAACCCAAACACCGGGAGCCCGGAAACAGGCGGCAGGGAAGAACTCACCAGCGCGACCGCCGCCAATCCCGCCCCAATCAGGCTCAGTTTGCCGGAGGCTTGCACGATTCGGGATTCATAAGAGGCCCGGCGGCTGGCCTCGGCGGGGGCAATGCTGGTGGCCTCCAGAACGGGAGCCAGAGCGCCAACCAGGGTCATTAAAATGCCGAACACAAAGGCTTGCGCCAGCATCCACGGGTTGACCGAAAACATGTCCAGTACCTGCCCGGTGTACAAGTTGGCAATGGTGGTGGCGACGGCCTGCGCCGCAAACTTGGAAAGAATGACCCCGAACCCAATGCCCAGCAGGGTGCCTGTCAGGCCAATAATCAGGGCTTCCACCAGAAACAGGCCGAAAATCTGTCGCCGGGAAAAACCGATGGCGCGCAGGGTGCCAATATCGGGTCTGCGGCGGATAATGGTGATGGACATGGTGTTGTAAATCAGGAAGACGCCCACCAAAAGGGCAATAAAGCTGAGCGTGGTGAGGTTGTACTGATAGGAGCGAATCATTTTTTCCACCTGGGCGCTGCGCTGGGTGGGGCGCTGCACCCCCAGCCCGGCGGGAAGCTCTTTTTCAAGCTTGGCCTGCACCGCTGGCAGCAGATCTTCCGGCACAATCAAATCAATTTTGCTGAGCATCCCTTTCATGCGGAACGCTTCTTGCGCGGTGGAAAGATCCATCACTACCAAACTGCCGCCATAGGCATTGCCCAGTCCACTTTCGGAGAGAACCCCCGCAACGGTGAAAGAGGAAATACCGTCGTTCAGGTAAAGCTTGAACGTATCGCCGGGTTTCAGGTGATGCGCTTTGGCGAGGCTTTCGCCGATGTATGCGCGATTGGGCTTTAGAATATCCAGCGGGTTGTTGGTGTGGGCCATTAGTTTCATATTGCCCTGGGAATCCCGCACAGTCCCCAACATGTCCATGCCCAGCATTTGCACGACTTCTTGTGAGGGCGGCTTCCCAGCTTCAGGGGCGCTTTGCGAGGAACTGGCCCACAGAGCGGTTTGCTCAATCCCCGGAATGAACCGGCTCCGCTCATTGCCGGGCAATAGCCAGACCCAGCGCAGCGCATTCAGTAGGCGTTCATCCAGCCCATCGCTCTGGGTGGGGCGAATGCTCAGGTTACTCTTGCCGCTCACCCGATCAATGCTGTCCTTGAAATTGCCCAAAGCCATATCGTTAGCCAGGTTAATGGCCAGCAAAATCCCCACGCCCAGCATGACGCCCAGAATGGTGAGCAGGGTGCGAAGCTTGTTTTGCCAGAGCGAGCGCAAAATCAGGCGGGAAACCCACTTGCGGAATTCAGCCATGGCGAACATCGCGAATTTGCCCGTCCTTCATGCGAATCACCCGATGGGCGTAACGGGCGGCCTCTTCGCTGTGGGTGGCCATGAGGATGACTTGCCAGCCTTCTTGCGAGAGGTTTTTCAACAGATTCAGGATCGCTTCCCCGTTTTCGGTGTCCAGGTTGCCGGTGGGCTCATCCGCCAGAATAATTTGCGGCTGATGCACCAGCGCGCGGGCAATGGCCACCCGTTGCATTTCCCCACCGGAAAGCTGGGCCGGGTAAAAATCGGCCCGGTGGGCCATGCCTACTTTTTCCAGCATGGCGTTTACGGTTTGTTGTCGCTCCGGTTCCTTCATGGCGGGATTCAAATCCAGTGGCAGAGACACGTTTTCGGCAACGGTCAAGGTGCTTAGCAAATTGAAAAACTGGAAGACAAAGCCCAGTTGCTCGCGCCGGAAGCGGGTTAAGTCCTTCTCGTCCTGGCTGAACACGTCTTGGCCGTGAATCAGCAGTTGTCCGTGGGTGGGCCGGTCGATGGTGCCTAAAATATTGAGCAGCGTACTTTTGCCGCAACCGCTTGGCCCCATTAGCGCCACGAATTCCCCTGGCTGAATCGTCAGAGAAACGCCTTTCAGGGCGTTGACATGATGTTCGCCATAGTGCTTGCTGAGCTGGTTGGCGACGATGACGGGCTGTGTATCCGGTTGGCTTTGGGAGGATGCTTGGGACATGCTGAACTCACTGGTTAGGGTATTGCTGGTGAAGCAGTTGGAGCGCTTTTTCGATATGGGCCTTGCCGTTCAGGAGATCGGAATAAGCCAGCCTCACCGTGTGCTGGGGATCAATCACAAAGGTTGCCCTGCCGGGAATCAGGCCGAAGGCTTTGAGAACTCCGTAACGTTTCGCCACCGAGCCGCCCGGATCGCAGAGCAATGGGAAGGGCAAACGCTGCTTTTGAGAGAACGCCCTGTGGGATTCCTCTGAATCTTCGCTAATGCCCAGCAACTCGGCGCCTGTTTCCCTGAAGTTGGCATACGCATCGCGAAAGGCGCAGACTTCCGTGGTGCAGACCGGCGAGTGATCTTTTGGGTAAAAGAAGAGAACCACCCAGCCGGTTTGCAGGGTTTTATACAGACTGACGGTTTCCCCGGCCTGGCTTTTTAGTTCGAAATCCGGGGCGGTGTCGCCGATGGCTAGTAACGAGGAAGGTTTAAACAAGGCGCTCATGATGCCAGTATATACCACCTGGTTTTTATATACCAGTCGGTAGGTTGCTTTGTTTGAGGATGAAGTTCTGATTTTTTATGAATCGTGCAAAGGCAATGCTGGATTTTGTTCCGCGTTTTGTTTTAATAAGAAGCAAGTTTTTAATTTGGATTTAGCTGAAATGATGCCCTCTCCCACCTCCCAATCCGTTTTCAACGCTTTTTCGCCGGATATGCAAGCCAAAATCAGGCAGGCTGCGGACATTCTAAAGGCGGGCGGGTTGGTGGCGCTCCCTACAGAAACGGTTTACGGCCTGGGCGCGAATGCCGAAAACCCCGAAGCACTGGCTCGAATGTATGCGGTGAAGGGAAGGCCCGTCAATCACCCGGTGATTGTGCATATTGCCAGTGCCAGGCAGCTTGGGGACTGGGCCGTGGATATTCCGGAAGCAGCCTGGCTTTTGGCCGAAGCGTTCTGGCCGGGGCCGCTGACGCTTATTCTCAAACGCTCCAGCCGCGTTCCGGATTCGGTGACGGGCGGTCAGGATACCGTGGGCATCCGGGTGCCGTCGCATCCGATGGCCTTGGCCCTGCTGCAAACGTTCGGGGGTGGCGTGGCTGCCCCTTCCGCCAATCGTTTCGGCAAGCTTAGCCCTACCTCCGCCGCGCATGTGCAAGCCGATTTGGGGAATGATGTGGATTTGATTCTGGATGGCGGCGATTGTGCGGTGGGTGTTGAATCCACGATTGTGGCCTTTCAGGACGGGCAGCCCGTTATTTTGCGGCCCGGAATGATTACCGCTGAGCAGATTCGGGCGGTGCTTGCACAACCGAAAGAATTGCAAAGTCCAGGCAGTTCGGCCAGCACGGTGAGCCGTGCCCCCGGTACGCTGGCGAGCCATTATGCGCCCGGTACGCCTTTGGCGTTACTGTCCGGCGAAGCGTTGGATGCAATGCTGCTGTCGATGCCATCGGGCGATGTTTCGGTAGGCGTTCTCTCCAGAAGGGCTTGCCCGGCACGGTTAAGGGATAAGCCCTGGCTGGTCTGGCGTCAGATGGATCAGGAGCCTGATGGCTACGCTCGATCGCTGTATGCCCAATTGCGGGAACTGGACGCGCTGACCCTGGATCGGATTCTGGTGGAATCGGTTCCTGTAGAGGATGACGCGTGGGCGGCTGTGGCGGATCGATTGAACCGGGCCGCATACTAGCCGGAAGGATAGTTACTTTTTGTCCCGGCGATCTTTGCCGCTGCGGCGTTGGTCGGTTCTGCGATCTTCGGCAACCTGCTTTTCCTCTTTCCGGCGTTCGCTTGCGCGACGATCCGAGGGTTTTCTCTTTTCGGGTGTCTGGGACATACCGGGGTTCTCCTTTAGGCTGTAGGCTTTATTAATCCATGGTTAGCCCATGGTTGGCGCAGGTCGGCGGTGGTTTCGCAACCCAATGGAGGAAGCTTGTTGAAACTCCTCACGATTAATCACGGGCCTGCCTGCAATCTTTTTCGACCGATCGCCGGAAATCTTTAATTGAATTTAGAGGGAAATGGAAATGGGAGGCCATGGCCTACGCGCAAACCGGACGAAGGGTATGTCAATAGGCTGCCGAGGCTTGATGATGCCTCAGCAGCAGATGCGCCAAGTTTTGCCAAGTTTCATTGAAAAGCGCGCCTTAATTGGAACCTTCGGACTGTTTGGCCTGTTGAATTTCTTGCTCAATGGTCTTGGCGCCAGCGGTGTCCCCAATTTGCAGCAGCAGTTTCTGGGCGGTTTTCAGTTCGCTAATACTGCCTTTTAAGTTGTTTTGCCGGTAATGGACTCGTCCCAGTAAATGATGCGCCTGTGCCGACTTTGGATTCAGCCTGATGGCCGTTTCGCTGTCCACCTCGGCTTCTTTCAGGCGGTTCTGGTTCAGGTTGCCGTACCCGCGAACGGTGTAGGCAATCGGGAGGCCCGGCTCAAGCGAGATGGCCCGGTTAATATTGGCCATGGCTTCCGCGGTGTCTCCGGTGCTTAACTGGGCGGCCGCTTTTACCAAATATGGCCCGGCCAGTCTGGGATTGATTTGAATGGCGCTATTGGCGTCCAGCAGGGCGTCGTCGGTTTTGCCGCGCATCAGGCTGGCCGCGCCGTGGATGGCCATGGCCTTGGCGTTCTGCGGGTTCAGGCTCAAGGCGTATGTGCTGGCTTCCAGTGCTTTTTCAAATTGATGCTCGTACAGGTTGGCTGCTGCGCGGAGGGTATAGGCGTTATCCAGCCTGGGGTTGAGCGCAATGGCCCTGGTTGCGTCTGCAAGGGCGGCGTTGGTGTCTTTCAGGTGAAAACTGGCGATGCCCCTTAACACGTAGGCGTCTGCCAGGTCGGGGTTTAATTGCAGGGCGGTATTGCTGGTTTTCCAGGCCGCTTTGTAATTTTGCGCCTGTAGCTGCTTTTTGGCCGTATCCAGGTAACTTTGCCAGTCCCAGTAAATCACCTTGCCTTTCTCGTTGCCGGGATAGCCAAGATCCTCGTTTGTGACCGGGCGGAACAGGTACGGGGCGTTTTTCTCCAGCAACATGCGGTTCATTTCCTGCGACAGCACTGGCCCGGCCATGGAGCCAGCCTGGGCAAACCTCTGGTTTTGGCCCTGCAGGCCGATGATGGTTAACAACAGGCCAATGCCCAGCCAGCGCCTAATATTTGGGTGCAAAATCCCCTCCTTTGGTTTCCCACTTGAATAGATGAATTTTTTGTAAATTTTTAACCGGCTGGACGCTTCATTCTCAGTAGTGCGCCAGTCCTCCCCGGCGGCCGGTGTGAAATTTTCGCAAGCTGAGCGCGATAATGAGCCAGGAGCCTGCGGCCATCACCAGGTCGATGCCCAGGAACAGGCCAATCGCCCATAAGCCGGAAACCGGCCATTGCATCCACAATAAAATGCCCAGCAACAGCGAGGCGATCCCGTTGGCCAACATCCAGCCCCACTGGTGGAACCGATGCGAAACCGAGGTGAATATTTTAAACAAGCCGCTGACCAGGAAAAACGCCGCCATCAACAGCGTAATGGTTATTGCGCTGACGCCCGGCGTTTGAATAAACAGGTAGCCCAGCACCATGGAAAGCAACCCTGAAAGCAAATTCAGGAAAAAGCCGCTCCATTGCGGCGCACGGATGGCCATGACGCACTGGGCCAACCCTGCAACCAGTAGCAAGGTTCCCAGGAAAAAAACGGAGATGATGGTGGCATAAATCACGGCGCTCAAGGCCAAGGCGCCCAGCGCAAACAGCAATATGCTCAAGGCCAGGAACCATCCCCAGTTCCTGGATATCTCTTCCGGTCGGTTGTGCAGAATATCCATTGCTTGTTTCCCCCCTTGGTAATTCTTAATGCATGGTTTACAACCAATGAAGCAAGCTGCTGAACGCCTGGGAGTATAGGAAGTGGCTCAAAAATGGATTCAACAGGCTTGCGGGAAAGGGGTTTTTAATTTTTTTCTCTTGAACTTCCAACCTGAAAATAGGGCAGGCATTTTCAACGGTTAAATTGAAATAGTAAAGCAACCAATGTTATTCAATTTAGGGTTGAACGTCAATTGTCAGGGTGGGGAAATGGTTCAAATAAGCCTGGCTGCATATTTTTGGGCTGTTAGCCGGTTGACCGGCTGACTTTTATACCTAGTCGCCTAGAGGATTTCAAATGCCCTGTCGGAAGAATTAAGATACCCGACAACAAGCGAATCCTATCCATCGCCTTTTTCAAAAAATGGCTGATTGTAATGCTTTGGTGCGGAGAGGCTTGATTTTAGGGCTGAGATAGAAGAGGAATCGAGTTTTGAAGCATTTCAAGTTTCAAGGGGCCGAGTCCGATATGCCCATTCCTTCCAGTGATCGGCAAATAGAGGTCGCTATTGGCAAAATCGGCCTTCAGGGGGAATTGACCGTTCCCGCCCAGGCTACGGGCATTGTGTTATTTGCCCATGGTAGTGGCAGCAGTCGCTTCAGCCCGCGTAACCAGTTTGTGGCGACGGAGCTGAACAAGGCAGGGTTAGGCACTTGCCTGTTTGATCTGCTCAGCCTGGAAGAGGAGCGCGACGATCAGCGCAGCAGCCGTTACCGCTTCGATATTTCGATGCTGGCCCAGCGTTTGGTGGCGGTTACGGACTGGTTGAAACATCATTTGCAGGCCGAATCGGAATTGCCGTTTGGTTATTTCGGGGCCAGCACCGGCGCGGCTGCCGCCCTGATTGCGGCTGCGGAGCGTCCCGACTGGGTTAAGGCGGTTGTTTCCCGTGGCGGGCGGGCCGATATGGCCGCGCATAGCCTGGGAAAAGTTCAGGCGGCCACATTACTGCTAGTGGGCGGTGAGGATGACGTGGTGTTGACCCTGAACCGAAAGGCGTTGCAGGAGCTGCCGCTGGATATCCCGAAAGAGCTGGTAGTGATTGAAGGGGCGGGGCATTTGTTTGAGGAGCCTGGCAAACTGGCCCAAGTGGCCCAGTACGCGGCCCAATGGTTTGAAAGATACCTGGAGTAAAAGCGGAAGAATGCGACGTTTCTGACGAGCTGCCCTGTTACTGGGGTGTACTAGAGCGTATATCTATGATTTGCCTGTAATCAGGCAGGTACAATGATCGGCTGTTTTGTACCGCGCAAGCAAAAGCCCGGTTACCTTTAGGCTCCGGGCTTCTGACAGTAAATGCCTTCGGGTTCTCAAACCTTGAGTTTCAGGATTTTGGCGAGTTGTACCAGTTGCGTGGGGGTGAATACAATCTGGCTGTTGTCCAGAATGCCTTCCGTGCTGGAATCAAAATTGGGATTGTTGACATTCACGCCGGTCACGCCTTTCAACATCTGGCGTAGGGCCGCGTTGCCGGGGCTGCTGTCGGAGAGGGTTCCGCCGCTAGTGTCGCCGCCTACGCTGCTAAAGGCTGCCCCAAAGTTGGCAAGGGCTGTGCCGCCCGGATAAACATTCCCCTGGGAGGTGAATAACCGTAGGTTGCCGTTGGTGTCCCGGCTGTTCAGGCGGGCCATGAACTTGGTGTTCTGGCGTCGGGCCAGTTCTGTCCCTTCATTGGCCAGCTTGGGATCTTCCAACATCATTTTGCCGTAAACCATGGTGTCCATAGAGGCGTTGATCCGCTCTTCACGGGCCGAGTCCGTGGCGTCCTGGTGCAGAGTTTCGTGGGCCATGGCCGGGGAAAGCTGGCGGAAGTCCTCGTATTGGTAGCGGTTGTTGAAGAAGATTTGGGGCTTGGTATTGCCGGTTGGGTCGTTTTGCGTTGCGGCGATGACGCCTGCCGGTAAATCCTTGAAAGCCACGTTGCTGTATGCGCCGCTTTTAATGGCGTTAATTGCGGATTCGCCGGGGGTGCCTTTCAAGGCTGCCAGAGAGGCCCGTAAGCGCATGTCCGGTACGATTTGCTTGATGGTCGGGTCGTTATAAACGGCCATACCCGCGCTAATTTGCTGGGGATTGCCATTAAAACGGGTGTTAAACGTTTTGGTGAGCTGGCCTTTGATTTGGGTTTCGGTAATGGTTTTGGGGGCCGCTGGTTGCAGGGCGGTTGCGTCGCTGTAAACCTGTGGGGTGAACAGGTTGACGTCGTTAGGGGCAAAAGGAGGCTTTTTGAGGGCATTAACGGCCAACTGGTTGACCGCTGAAATATTGGTTGACCTGGCGCACAAGGCGGCCAGAATATTGGCGGCTGACATTTGTCGGGTATTGGCGCCGGGGTTGAGGGCGGTTGTAAGTGGGGTGCTGCTGGAGGCGGTTCTTTTAAGTAGGGTTAGGAACGGGTTTTGGCTGGAAGAAACGTTAATATTATTCACCATCAGGCGATGTCCTCTCTATTGTGTGCTATGTTTCAGTACAAGGGCGCAGGCATACGGTGGGGAAAGTTCCGCAAGCTGCTTTCCATAGCAGAATAAAAACAATAAAGAGATAACTATTGCGTATTTTTTATATAATTTTATATATTCCGTATTTATTTAGCGGGCGCGAGAATTAGATAAAGCCCAGCGGCTCAAACACCTCTATTTTGGTGCCTTTACCCTTTAATTCAGCCCATCCCAGTGGTCGGGCATGAATCCTGTCCTTCACCCGCTCATAAGTAGCGGCGGAAATAATAATGCTGGTCCCGTATTCCTTGTTTGCCCCTTCCAGCCGCGATGCCACGTTGACCGCGTCCCCAATCACCGTGAAATCCATGAAATCTTCTGACCCAATATTGCCAATGACCGCCTCGCCGGTATTAATTCCAATCCCAATGGTAATGGGCAGCTTGCCCTCTTCATGTTGCCAGGCCAGCATCGCTTCGCGCATGGCCATGGCGGCGGAAACGGCCAGGAAGGCATGGTCTTCGTTTTCCAGCGGGAAGCCCCAGTAGGCCATAATGGCGTCCCCAATCAGCTTGTTGATTGAGCCATGGTAAGAATGCAGAATAATTTTATTCATGGTGGAAAAATACTGGGTAAGAAAGGTTTGAACGACTTCTGGCGGGTTTTTATCGGAAAACGTCGTAAACCCCCGAATATCGCTGAAGAGGAAAGTCATTTCTCGCCTTTCCCCGCCCAGGGTTACTTTTTCAGGGTGTTGCTCAATAATTTGCAGCACGGCGGGAGACACGTATTTGCCAAAGGCGTAACGCATCTGCTGGCGTTTTTTGAATTCCTTGCGGTACCGATAAATGTAAAAGCCACCAAAACATACAAAAGTGGCCAAAACCGGATGAACCGTGTAAAGCCATAAATTCCAGTGGTTATAGGCGTAAATACTCAGCAAAAACTGTCCCAGCGCCAGGGTGAGCGCCATGAGCAGGCTGATCCACACGGAACGGAACCGCCAAATCATCAAAAGCAATAGCCCCGGCAATAGTAGCGAAATTAAAAGGTTCAACCAGAACGGGGCGGGGTGGATAAAATCGTTGTGCAGGGCGTTGTCCAGCATGTTGGCCACAATATACAGGCCGTAATATTGCGGACTGTAGATGGTTTTATGCGTATCGCTCTTGTTGGGCAGGGTGAAACCAATCAGGTTGAATTTATCTTGGAACGCTTCCGGTTTTACCAAAGGCTCCTTGGGTAGTGGAATAACCCTGCAAATTGGTTGGGACGGTTTCTCCCGGCATTCTAAAACCACCTCAGACAGCGCCACATCCGAAAACGACACTTCCGGGTAAACCGGCCTGTTCAGGTAAACGTCGTGGCCGTACCATTTAATCAGTGGCAGGCCGTCTTGTCCCAGGTCGATTTTTCCGTTGGCCCAGCTTAAAAGTCCACTTTCAGTAAGCGTCAGGTTTTTCTCGCCTTGCAGCAGCGCGCCCAATGGAATACTGGGAAATACCTTGTCGCCATAAATTGAGAAAGGCAGCCAACGGCGGGCTTCTTCCTTGGTGTCTTCCTCCGATTTTAAATTGAGGATGCTTTTGTAGGTAAAGGAATTGGCCGAGAAAAAACGCATGGGGCTGCCCAGTAAATCGCTATAGGGCGGCAATAAACTCCCGTAACGGTAACGTTCGCTGAAAATGGGAAATTGTGCCAGCCCGTTGACGGTAATGGCGTTTTGTTGAAGCGTTTTTTGGGTGAGCGGGGTTTGGGCCTGGTAGCTCAGGCTGGGTTTTTCGGCGCTGTCAAAGCTGAACAGCGAGGCAAAGTTGCGTGTTCCCTGCAGGCTTCTCGCTAGCGCCCGATCCCCTTCTCGATCCTGATAATGCACCCCGCCGTTGAAACTGACGTCGAAAATAACCCCTTTGGTTCGGGCGCGTTTGAAAAAGCGAACCGCATAGGCGGCCGTGTCGCGGGAAAGCCCGGTGCCGAACAGCCGGTTGTAAGCCGCAGAGCCAATGGTTTTCTGATCGTAGGTGATGAGAATGATGGGCGAGATTTGGCTTCTGTTTTGTGGATTGGCTGAAAATAACTTCTGCCGGGTGGAAAGGTTATCCAATTCCCAGGAATAAAAAATATTCTGGCTGGCGAATAAAAGCAGGGTGCCGACTAAAAGCGTAAAAACGCACCAAATAATAGTAATAGCGCCCTGGGGCTTCTTTAACCCTGTTTGTTCCTTCACGCCCTATTTACCACTCGAATTTGCCAAGTTATTAAACAGTATATCGAATTGTAACAATGTGTTCAAGTTTTAGCAGAGCTTGTCGAAGGTGAGAGGAGTTGAGTTTTTAATCCGCGACCCTTATATAGGGAGGCACAAAAGGGTGGAACAATTGAATATGAAAACGGGTAAACGCCCTGCCGGAGAGGGGCAAAGCCTGGTTGAATACGGCCTGATCCTCAGCCTAGTGGCAGTGGTCAGCATTGCCGGGTTGAACATGTTGGGCAACAGTGTTTCTTCGCAATTTACCAATATCGCCAATGCAATGAGCAAGGCGGCAGGCAGTCCCACGATGGCGGCGGCGGCGGTTCCCGCCCCCGGTGCAACCTCCGGTGGTGGCGGAGGAACCACCACTTCCAGCAGCACTCCTTCCGGCGCGCCGGCTCCAACGTCCTCCGGCGGTGACGTCACCTCGACACCGGGCCAACCTTCCAGCCAAACCTTTGGAAATACGACGACAACCCAAACGCCTACTGCAACGGACACTTCTTCAACCGCGCCGACTGGCGGCAATCCGACGCCTGCCGCCGCGCCGCCGACCCAGACAACCGCTTCCACGACCAATTCGCAAAGCGTGGCCGTGTCGGACGGCCAGCAAGGGGCCATGCTGCAATGCAGCGGCAATGACCCCAGTTGTGCTGGGAACGTGGATCAAGGCAGCACCTGGGGCTGGTAGTAGCCTGCGCAAAGGGAATAAATGGAATAAAAAGCCCCCCTCGCGGCTTGGCCGGAGAGGGGCGCCTTTCTTAGCGTTTCACTATGTTTTTACTGGCATGCTTCACAATCGGGATTGTCGATGGCGCAGGCTTGCGGCGCTGCTTCCACCTGACGAATGTGCGTTTTCCCGAACTGGTTCTGGTCAACGGTCGCTTTTTCCACCTGGCTGGCGGCCAACGAACGTAGATAATACGTGGTTTTCAAGCCCATGTTCCAGGCGGTGGTGTAGAGTTCATGCAGCAGCTTTCCGCTGGGCTGGGCCACAAACAGGTTGAGGGATTGCGACTGATCGATCCACTTGCCCCGAATGGCCGCCGCCCGGATGAGCCAGGACTGATCCAGGTCGAACACGTCCGGGTACTTGGCCTGTAAATCCGCCGGAATGTGATTGAGCTTGGACAGTTTGCCGTCCACCGCCTTCAGGGCCGCCACCATTTCGGTATTCCACAGGCCGCGCTTTTCCAAATCCTGCACCAGCCACTGGTTGATGATGGTGAATTCGCCGGACAGGTTGGAACTGACGAACAGGTTCTTGAACGTCGGCTCAATGCAAGGCGTGGTGCCTACAATGTTGGAAATAGTGGCGGTGGGCGCAATCGCCATTAAATTGGAGTTCCGCAAGCCTTGTTTGATTACGGTTGCTTTCAGGCTGGCCCAATCCAGGGTTTGAGTGCGATTGCAGTTGATGGGTAGGCCGCGCTCCTGCTCCAGCAGATCGATGGTGTCCACCGGGAAAACGCCCCGGCTCCACTTGGAGCCTTTGAAGCTGGGATAAGCGCCCCGTTCTTGAGCGAGTTGAGCAGAAGCCTGAATGGCCTCATAACTGAAGCGCTCAACCAGTTCATCCGCAATGGCCAGATGCGCTTCGGAAGCAAACGGCAAATCCAGTTGGTAGAGCATCTCCTGGTAGCCCATCATGCCAAGTCCAATGGCCCGGTGCTTCAGGTTGGCTTCCTTGGCTTCCGGCGTGGGGTAGAAGTTAATGTCAATCACGTTGTCCAGCATCCGCACCGCCAGGCGAATGGTCTGGCCAAGGCGATCGTAATCGATTTTTCCGTTTTCCACGTGGCGGGCCAGATTTACGGAACCCAGGTTGCACACGGCGGTTTCCTGCAAGCTGGTGTTCAGCGTAATTTCCGTACACAGGTTGGAGCTATGCACCACGCCTACATGATCTTGCGGGGAGCGCACGTTGCAGGGGTCTTTAAACGTCACCCACGGATGGCCGGTTTCAAACAGCATGGTCAGCATTTTGCGCCACAGCGCTTTGGCCTCAACCCGTTTGCCCATAATTTCACCGGCATCAAATTGTTCTTCCCGGCGAACATAAGCCTCCTCAAACAGTATGCCGAACAAATCGTGCAGTTCCGGCACCTGATCGGGGCTGAACAGCGTCCAATGCCCGTCGGCCTGCACCCGCTTCATAAACAGGTCGGGAATCCAGTTGGCGGTATTAATATCGTGGGTGCGGCGGCGCTCATCGCCCACGTTTTTGCGCAAGTCCAGAAAATCCTCGATATCCAGGTGCCATGTTTCCAGATAGGCGCAATGCGCGCCCTTGCGCTTGCCGCCCTGGTTCACCGCAATGGCCACATCGTTGTCGATTTTCAGCCATGGAATCAATCCCTGGCTTTGCCCGTTGGTGCCTTGAATGAGCGATCCGGTGGCGCGAATGGGCGTCCAGTCCGTACCAATGCCGCCTGCCCACTTGGAGAGCCTCGCGTTATCGGTATACGACTTAAAAATGCCCTCAATGCTGTCGTCCAACGTGTTCAAAAAGCAGGAAGACAACTGCGGGTGAACCGTGCCGGAGCTGAACAGCGTGGGCGTACTGGGAACATAATAAAAATCTTTAATCAGGTTGTAGAATTCAATGGCCCGCTCTTCCCTGTTTTCTTCCAGCAAGGCTAGCCCCATGGAAATCCGCAGCCACATCCACTGGGGCAATTCCAGAATGCGTTGCTCCCGGTTGCGGATTAAATAGCGGTCTTTTAGAATCTGGATGCCCTGGAACTGGAAGCGTTGATCAGCTGTGCTGTCAATTGCTTTGCTCAGTCTTTGCAGGTCGAATTCCAATAACCGCTCGTCCAGAATGCCCGCATCCACGCCTTGTTGCAGGTAATCGGCAAAGTGGGATTCGTACAGGTTTTGCAGTCCTTGCCGCCGCGCTTCCACGGGGCCAAACACCTGTTGATACAGCACCTTTAAAACCAATCGCGCGGAAACATACGCATAGTTCGGGTGCTGTTCAATTAACGTGCGGGCGGACAAAATGGCGGATTCGTCAATTTCTTCCGTGCTGATGCCGCTGTACCAGGATAACTGGCAGCCCAGGGCCACATCCGACCAGCTAACGCTTTCCAGCCCTTCGCAGGCTTCCTGAATTACCTGATTGATCTTATCTTCCTGCACGGGTTCCATACTGCCGTCCCGGCGGCGAACTAGAATTGCGGACATCGCGCTTTTCCTTTCTTCGATGTGAATCATGGGGCTTCATTAATGTTAGTGCGGGCATTGTAAGTTTGGGGTTAGAAGTCATCCCATTGCAATGCGCCGCCGGATTGGTATTCCGTAATGCGGGTCTCAAAAAAGTTTTTGGACTTGGTTAGATCCACCGCCTCGCTCATCCAGGGGAACGGGTTTTTGGTGTTGAAGCGGGACGGCAGGTTCAGGGCGTTCAACCGCCGATCCGCGATATAACGGGTGTAATCCTCAAAACTGGCGGCATTCATGCCCAGAATGCCCTGGGGCATGAGTTCGCGCGCGTAAGCTTCTTCTAACTCCGCGCCCTTGACGATTTTATTGATGATTTTGCGCTGGAAAGGCTCCGTCCACAGGGTCGGTTGTTCGGCAATAATATGGTGGATCATCTCGATGCCGAAGTTCATGTGCATGGACTCATCGCGCATAATGTACTGGAACTGTTCAGCCGTGCCGGGCAGCAGGTTCCGGCGCCGGAACGACAACATGGCGGCAAACGATGAGTAGAAGAAAATCCCTTCCATAATTACGTAGAAATCGATCAGGTTTTCCAAAAAAGTCTGATCGGCCTCAAAGGTGCCAGTGGCAAAGTCGGAGCGGGTAATGTGGGCGATTAGTTCCGAGGCGAATTTATCCTTATCGTAAATGGCCTGAATGCGCTGGTACATGGTGAAAATTTCCGACTCGTTCAAGCCCAGACTTTCCACAATGTACTGGTAGGCATGGGTGTGGATGGCTTCTTCATAAGCCTGGCGCAGCAGGTACATGCGGCATTCGGGCGAGGTAATGTGTTTGTACACGGCCAGCACCAGGTTGTTGGCCACAATGCTGTCGGCGGTGGTAAAAAAGCCCAGCGCCAATTTAACCACCCGCCGCTCGTCATCAGTCAGGATGGAATTGGAACGCCATTGCTCAATGTCTTTCTGCATGGAAATTTCGTTCGGCAGCCAGTGGTTGGCGTTGCCTGCAAGGTACGCGTCCCAGGCGAACTGATGTTTCATGGGGTACAGTTGCACCACGTCATCGTTGCCGTTAATGATTTTGCGCTGGTTCACTTGCTCGGCCAGGGAAGGCAATGCGTTGGAAGACATTTAAAAATTCCTTTCTGGTTGGGTAAAGCTGCGATTTTAAAAAACAGGAAAGCCAAAACCGCCCCCTTTATAAGGGAAAAGAAAATGCTGACAAAAAGATAAACGCCAGTTTTAAAAGGCTCTTTGCACTTCTGCGGGGAAAGAGAAACAGCCAGTAATCCGCTTACACTCGTTTATGACGCCCTAATATGAATTGGTATTGATAAAGCAATGATCAAACTGACCTTCCTTGTGCTCGCAAGAAGTGTGACTGATAGTCTTTTATCCGGTGTTCTGGCTCCTTGACGATGCAAGTTACAGTTGCGGCACAGCCCCGGTATTTCACCGGCGTTCCCCAGAGAAAGGACTCATCTCTACTTATACAATTTTTGAGTGCGGGTATGCAACGACTTGTCCAAGTTACGGTAGTAGTATGTTCACAATCCCGCTGAATGCTGAATGACTGGCCGTTTGGCAGGCCGCCAGCGTCGAAAAGGCGATAGCGGTTTTTGCTGAAGAGAATTCAAATGCGGTATGCGATGGTTTGGCTTTGACGGTTTGAACAGGTGATGGATCGAGGCCGGAGCGGGGCCAGACATACCATGGCGGATCTAGCCGGTTGGGCAGTAGCGGGGCCGGTTTTCTTTCTGGGAGAATTGAACATGGGTTATTATGCCCCTTGAGATCTCCTGTCAAAGCAAATTTTTCTGCATGATTGCGATTTTAGCAGGCAAAGGATTTTAACGAACTCATGTCTGGCCTTTCACTGGCAATTTTCTGGGATACTCGCCTGGTGCTGTTTTTCATTCTGATGGCAACCGCGCTGTTGTTTGGTTGTTTGCTGCTGTTGCGGCGGGCGAACCATATCGCCTCGGAGCGCAAGCATGCCCTGGGGCGGCTGCAATGTAGCGAGGAACGGTTGAGCCGGGTTCTGGAAGGTTCCAATGAAGGCTACTGGGATTGGGATCTGGTCACGAACGATCTTTTCCTGAGCGATCAGGTTTTCAAAATACTGGATTTGCCCAAGCAAGAAGGAACCCTGTGCTTTTCTTTTTTTACGGAACTGATTGCAAGCAGCGACCGGGCGCATGTTCGGGCTGAAATCGATCGCAGCATTCAGGAGGGGATTCCTTTAAGGGAGCAATTTCAAATGCGCCAGGGTGGGGGTGGCCTGATGATAGATTGCGTGATGCGGGGCAAGCCCTATTTTGATTCGCAAGGGCAGGCCGTTCGTCTGGCGGGCATGTTGTCGGATGTGACCGACGAGAAAAAACTGCAGGCGGCTTTGCAGGCCAGTGAGGCCCGTTTTCGACAACTGGCGGAATCCAACCTGATTGGCATTGTATTCTGGAATATTTACGGAAAAATTTATGACGCCAACGATGTTTTTTTAGTGCTGCTGGGGTATAGCCGCCCTGAAATGGAAAGTGGAAAGCTGAACTGGCGCGATATCACCCTGCCTGCCGATCAGTTGGCCCATGCCGAGGCGGTTCAAAAAGCCATTGCCGGGCAGGCCATTGTGCCGTACGAAACGCAATACATTCATCGGGACGGGCATAAGGTGGACGTGCTGGTTGGGTTTGCGATGTTGCAGGGTTATCGGGATCAGGGTTTTGCCTTTGTGCTGGATATTTCGGATCGCAAGGCGGCGGAAGCCGTACTGCGGGAAAGCGCTCAGCGATTCCGCTACATGGCGGAATCCATGCCGCAAAAAGTATGGACGGCTTTGCCCGATGGCGAAATGGATTACATGAACCGCAACTGGATGACCTATAGCGGCCTTACCTGGGAAGAGTTGAAAGCGATGGGCTGGGTTTGCATGCTTCATGAAGATGAGTACCAGATGACCCTGGATATCTGGAACGAAGCCTTGCAAAGCGGACAAGCGGCTCAGGTTGAGCATCGCCTGAGGCGATATGATGGGGAATACCGCTGGCACCTTAGTCGGGGCGCGCCCATGAGGGATGAGGTCGGCAAGCTGGTTATGTGGATTGGCACCAGTACGGATATTGACGATGTAAAGCAGGCGCAGCGGGCGCTTCAGGAAAGCGAGAATCGGTTTCGGGCCATGGCGGACGCCTCACCGACCATGATTTGGGTGATGGAACCCAATATGGACATAAGCTACTGCAACCGGATATTACTTGAGTATCTGGGAATCACCAAAGAAGAGATTAAAGCCACTGGCTGGCATCCCTATATTTTCCCTGAAGATTTGCCATATACATTGGAAATGACGACGATTGCCTTTGAGAACCAAGAGCAATACAAGCTTGAGCTAAGGGTGCGCCGGGCCGATGGCCAGTATCGCTGGCTGTTTTGTATTAACGCGCCCCGGTGGGATGCTGAGGGAAATTTTGTTGGCTATATCGGTTCCGGCATTGATATCCATGATCGCAAAACGGCGGAAGCGGCTTTGTATGAAAGCGAGGAACGTTTCCGCACTCTGGCGGATCAGGCGCCGATTATGATCTGGCTGACCGATTCCCAGGGGAAGGTTTTATACAACAATAAATTCTGGTATGAGTTTTCGGGCCTCACCCAGGCGTCGGATTGTGCTGATTTATTGGACTTGATTGCCCCCGAAGACCGGGAATATGTGCTTCAGGGCGTACAACAGACAAACCGAGATAGGGTATTTTATGAGCATCAATACCGCATGCGGCGTTTTGACGGTGAGTATCGCTGGATACAGGCGACCGGGGTTCCTCGCTATGCGGCGGAGGGAACGTTCTGCGGTTATGTGGGCACTTATCTGGATATTACGGATCAGAAGCGGGCCACGGAAGATCTGGAAGAACTGGTTCGGCAACGGACGCTGGCGCTGCAAAAAAATAGCAGCCTGCTGAATTTAATTATCGATAACGTGCCGGTCATGATTTTCCTGAAAGATGCCGCCCATTTGCGTTTTGAATTGTTCAACCGTGCCGGGTGGAACATTACGGGATGGTCTCAGGAGGAAATGTTGGGCAAGAACGATTATGACCTGTTCCCTAAAGAGCAGGCGGATTTTTTCACCAGCAAGGATCGCGAAACCCTGGACAATAAAATGATGGTTAATGTCCCCGAAGAGCCGATACAAACCAAAAACGGGGAGATGAAAGTGTTGCATACCCGCAAAGTGCCGATTATGGATGAGCAGGGCTTTCCGGCCTACCTGCTGGGGGTTTCCGAAGATATGACGGAATACAAGCAAACCCAGGCCCAGATACAGGCTTTGAACGAGCAGTTGCAAGAGCAGATCAGAAGCCTCAACGTGGTTAATAAAGAACTGGAGGCGTTTTCCTACTCGGTCTCCCATGACTTGCGGGCGCCTTTAAGAACCATTGACGGTTTCAGCCAGGCGATTCTGGAAGATTACGCCGATCGCCTGGATGAGGATGGACAGCGTTACCTGAGCCGGATTCGGGAAGGCAGCCAGCAGATGGCCCAGTTGATTGACGATATGTTGAATTTGTCCCGGTTAACGCGCGGCGATATGAACAAGGCGTCCGTGAATATCAGCGAGATGGCGCGGGCTATCGCCCAGGATTTAAAACGGCAGGAGTCGGGCCGCTCCGTTGAGTTCCGTATTCAGGACGGCATGATTGTTCATGCCGATAAACGATTGATACAAGCCGTGCTGGAAAATCTGTTGGGTAACTCATGGAAATTTACTGCCCACCATCCGGACGCACTCATAGAATTTGGGGCAATTGAAAAAGATGGAAAGCCGGTTTATTTTGTGAAAGATAACGGAGCCGGTTTTGATATGGCGTATGCCGATAAACTGTTCGGTGTGTTTCAAAGGCTGCATGATGTGAGCGAATTTCAAGGCACGGGAGTCGGGCTTGCCAGTGTGCAGCGCATTATCCATCGACATGGGGGGGACATCTGGGCGGAAGGCGCCGTTAACAAAGGAGCCACTTTTTATTTCACGCTTTAGCGCCCACCAACTTAAAAGGAGATTATGATGAGTCGTCAGGTCATTTTGCTGGTGGAGGACAATCCCAACGATGAAGAGTTGACCATTCGCGCTTTCAGGAAAAATCACATTGGCAACGAAATCGTGGTGGCCCATAATGGCGCCGAAGCGCTGGATTATTTATTCAAAACGGGCGACTATGCTGGGCAGAACCCGGATGATTTGCCGCAATTGGTGATTCTGGACTTAAAGCTTCCCAAGGTAAGCGGCCTGGAAGTTTTAAAGCAGGTGCGGGACAATGAAAAAACCTGTTTTTTGCCGGTGGTTATTTTAACGTCATCCCTGGAAGAAAAGGATATCGTGGAAGGTTATCGCCTGGGCACCAACGCTTATGTCCGAAAACCCGTCGATTTTGTGGAATTTATCGACGCGGTCAAGCAGTTGGGGCTATTCTGGCTGCTGCTGAACCAGCCCTGCCTGGTTCGGGTAAAGGCTCCGTAGGCTCATCGTTAACGCTCTCCGAAGCGAACAAGGAGTGGGTGTAGGTTTAGACGGCTGGTGAATTGCGCGCGCCTGCGTTGTGGCGTAGTGTATAAGGGCAACCGTGGGATTCTCTTGATCGTACCGGCCACGTAACTGACAGTGGCGCAATTGAAGAGGGCAGCATCATGCGTAATGATTTTTGCCGTGGCGGCTTTTGGGCTGGTCTTTTGTTAATGCCCTTATGGGCTTGCCTGCCTGTTTATGCCGATTCTCCGCTATCCGGCCAGGTTAGCCAGAACGTAACGCCGCCAGACGCCTCTTCATGGCCTGGGGCCGTCACGAAGTCCCTGACGCTGACTCCCGGCTCAGGGCAGTTTAGTGGCGATCACCTGCATTTTGGCAGACAGGTGGTGATTACCTTGTATAATCCCAATGCGTACGCCATGCGGTTCGACACGTCGCAGCGGCTGGGCAAGGATTATTCCTGGGTGGTGCCTGCCAACAGCCAGCGGACGGTCTCGTTTAAGTACTGGAACCCGTTTAGCGACGAAGTGAAATTTTTGACGTATCAGGATCCTGCCAGCCTGGTGATTTCCAACGGGAATGTTTCCCAGCCGCCGGAATCAACGGCGCTAATTGGCCCGCCAGCCCCACAAACCGCTGCGGAGCCAGTGTACCAACAAACGCCTAATACTCCTGCGCAAGAGATGATCGGCCCGCCTTCGGCGCAACAAGCGCAGGAAACGCCCAGGCAGCATGGCCAATCCTCTGTACGGGGGTACTGGTGATTTTACCAATCGCGGTTAATAGCTTTTTTCGTTCAGCTTGACCTTGCCCCGGAAAACCCAGTAAATGCTGGCTGTATACGATAACACCATCGGCAAGGCCAGCAGGGCGATCATCAGCATAATGCCCAGCGTTTTTTGCGAGGATGCTGCGTTGTAAATGCTCAGCCCCAACTCAAAATGCGGGTTGGACGGCAGCAGGTACGGGAATACGCCCAAGCCGAACAGGCCCAGCAGAAAGACCATGTTTAGACAGGAAAACACAAAGGCTCGAAATTCCCGGCCATGGTAAATTTCACGGGGAATGTTGGCAATGGCCAGCATGTTCAGGATGGCCAGGATGAAAAACGCGGGCTGGTTGCGGATGTGATCGGTCATTTGCGGCACGTATAGCAACGTGGTCATGGTGGTGATGATATAGCAAATCACAAAGGCCGCGATGGTGTTTTTAATCCAGCCTTTGGCCCGTTCCTGCAACGCGCCTTCGGTTTTCATCACCACGTAAATGGAAGCATGCATGGTGAACAAAGCCACGGTGGTAATGCCTACCAGCAGGGCATAGGGGTTCAGCAGCGTTAAAACCGTGCCGTGGAATTCCTTGTCGGCTCCCAGCGGAACGCCATAGGCCACGTTGCCCAGGGCTACGCCCAGAATCAAAGCGCCTAATAAACTACTGATGGAAAAGCTGACGTCCCACATGCTGCGCCACCAGCGCATCGGTTCCTTGCTCCTGAATTCAATAGCCACCGCCCGAAAAATGAGCATGACGAGCAATAGCATGAGCGGGATATAAAAGCCCGAAAATGTGGTGGCGTACACATCGGGGAACGCCGCAAACAGCGCCCCTCCGCCGGTGACGAGCCATACCTCGTTGCCGTCCCATACCGGGCCGATGGAATTGAGCATCAGCCTGCGTTCCTCATCGCCCTTGGTCAGCAGGTGCAAAATGCCCACGCCTAGGTCAAACCCGTCCAGCATGGCGTAGCCGGTAAGCAGGGTGCCAACCAGGATAAACCAGATGATATTCAAATCCAGTCCACTAAAGAGCATTGATATCGCCCTCCCGGCTTTGCACGGTTAACCTGGGATCATGATGAACGCCGCTCAATCCGTTAAATACCGGCCCCTTCTGAATTTTTCGGTTCAGCAGGAACAGGAACAAAATAAACAGCAGTAAATACACGGTGGAAAACATGATGATAGACGCCAGAATTTGCCCCGCATGCACCATGGGCGAAATGCCATGGCTGGTTCTGAGCAGGCCGTAGACAATCCAGGGTTGCCGTCCTACTTCTGCCGCGGCCCAGCCCACCTGGTTGGCAATTTGCGGTAGCAGCACGGATGCGACGAAGAGCCACAGCACAGGCTTACAGGTATATAGCGTACCGCGCCACTGCATCCACACTCCCAGAAAACTTAGGCCAATCAGCGCCATGCCGATGGCGACCATTAAGTGAAACGTCTGGAAGGTGATTTGCACGGGCGGGCGCTCCGTTTTGGGGAAACTGTCCAGCCCTTTTATTTTTTGCTGGAAATCACCGGAAACCAAAAAGCCCAGTCCGCCTGGAATGGCAGGGCCAACGGTTTTATTACCTTTTTCATCCACCCAGCCGAACAGGTGCAGGTTGGCGGCTTCGGCGGAAGTAAAATGGCCTTCCATGGCGGCCAGTTTGGCGGGTTGGTGCCTGGCGACGACCAGCGCGGATTCATGCCCGGTAAACAACTGGAGCAATGAGGCGGCCACGGCCACGCTCAGCCCAATCTTCATGCCCGCTTTGGCGATTTCCACATGCTTGTTTCTGATGAGGTAAAACGCGTTAATGCTCAGCACCAGGAAAGCCCCGGCCAGCCACGCGCCCAGAATGACATGGCTCAACCGCTCCATGGACGAGGGGTTGAACACCATGGCCCAGAAATCGGTAATTTCCGCGCGGGCAACCCCGTTGTGGCTGACAATGTGAAAGCCCGCCGGGGTTTGCTGCCAGGAATTCGCAACCACAATCCACACGGCGCTGAAATGCGCTCCTAGCGCGACCATAACGGTGGAAAGGAAATGCATTTTCTTGCTGACCTTATCCCACCCGAACAACAGGATGGCTAGAAAGCCGGACTCCAAAAAGAAGGCGAACAGCCCTTCGGCGGCCAGCGCGCTACCGAACACATCGCCCACAAAACGGGAATAATTGGACCAGTTGGTGCCGAACTGGAATTCCATCACAATGCCACTGGCCACGCCAATCCCGAATATCAGCGCGAAAATGGACACCCAGAAATGGGTCATCTGGTGATATTTTTCATCGCCTGTTTTCAGGTATAAGCCTTCCATAATGGCCAGCACTAAGCCCAGCCCAATGCTGAAAACCGGAAAAATATAATGGAAGCTGATAGTGAGGGCAAATTGCAAGCGAGAAAGAATAACCGGATCGAGGATCATGGGGTTTCCTCCCGGGTAATTGACTGAAGGTGCGGTTTCAGTGTAACCGGGTTTGTTCTTTTTAACATTGTGAATTCTTAAACTCTTTCCAAACGCTAATTAATTTCCAAGCCTTCCCCGCCCAGCGTTTCAATGGGTTTTCCTTCAATGGCGATTTGCACCCTGGTTTTGCCTTCCACGGCATAAATGGTGTCTTTCAGCTCATTGACCCGTTGAATCATACTGGTGGCCCCGCCGCCAATGGTAAATTCATGGGAGAGGTTTACGGTGACGATTCCGTTCCGGTTGCTTACCCCCAATAGTTCGGTTCCTTTGGGAATTTCGCTGTAAAATCCTGCTGCCTGCTCGCTCCGGCTGGGGCCAGCCAATAATTGGGCCAGGGCGGCTTTAAGAGGGGTATCGCGCAGGGTAGTCGGCAACGCGCGCGATGTGGGTTCCGTTATGCTTTGCGAGCCTTGCAACCTGCTGAAGTGGACATGTACGGCAGGCCCGGCCAAAACCGGCTGGGGAACGGCTCTTTCCTGCGGAAGATGGCGAACCAGATTGATGATCATTAAGCTGATCATCAGCAGAAAGAGCGCGATCATTAAAATAAACAGCTCCCGGCCCAGGTGGGGAAGATGTCGGGTAGGGTGCGAAAACGCCATGGCGAAATCCCTTTCTGCAGAGTTGCGGTGATCAGTGCCTTTAAACCCATAATAGGAGATGGTGGCGGAATTGGAATTGCCCATTCAGTCCAGCGGGCGCTCATCCATTTGGCTATCGGGAGTATGGCTGATTAGGCTTCCTGCTAATGCCGGACGATGCGAGCTTTACAATGGCGTCAGGGGTGGCTTTGATTATTCAAAGCCACCCCTGAGCGCAAAGTTGAGATGTTCGTGAGTTGAATTTAATCTTTATTTTTGAAGACTGACCACGGTTTTTGGGGTGGGCGCTTTTTCCACGTTGCGGTATACCGTGACCGGATACCTGGAACAGCGTTCCATCAACGCGATGCTGACGCTGCCCATTAACAGTTTGTTAAGCCCCGTTCGGCCATGCGAGCCAATCACGATCTGATCCGCCCCGATCTCATCGGCGTAATCGGAAATCCGATCCACAATGTCGCCAAAAATATAGGCGATTTGGGCCACCTTGCAACCGGCCTCTTCCAGTTGATGTTTGGCGATATTCAGCGCCTTGGTGGCGTCGGTCACGTCATATTCCACCTGTATCATGTCCGGGGTGATGGAAATGACTTTCAGCAGGTAATATTCGGTTTGCTTCGGGTTAAATGTCCGGGCCGCCCACTCCAGTGTTTTAAGCGAGCATTCGGAACCATCGACGGGAAGCAGGATTTTCATAAGGCTCTCCTTTTGCCATTTTTTTCGATAGAAGATTCAATCGGTGCTTTTCTCCACAGCTTCAGGGGTTTGTCCAGCTTGTGAAACTGGTAGTCATAACCTTGTCCTCTAAAGGAGCGCAGCGCGTCGTACAAATCGAGGTGGGAGCATTTGAAAAATACGGACAGGTTGGTGACGGACGGTAACTCAAGGCAGGTGACCGGGTGATTGAACCTGGACAGCAGGGCGATCAGGTATTGCGTCAGGTGTGGAACCACCTTGCGGGAGGTGGCGGGTATTTCAAATGCGGGCATGTGTTCCAGCCCCAGCGCTATGGTTTGTGTCGCAGCCTGTTCCATCATGTTTGGGCTACCTTTCTTTCAGTAAATTAATCAGCGGGTTTTCGGCCAGCTTGTGCGTTTGTTCCCAGGGATAAAGCCACGCCGGAATCTGCCTGCCGGTGGCGCACCCGTCGACGGGGCCGTACAGGGTAATTTCGCCGTCCAAGCCGGGCATGGTGTATTCGTATAACTGGTTTTTAAGGGTAAACAGGGCATCCAGCACATCCAGCGGGGTGCAATGGTAAAAATCCGCCAGCAGAATGGCCGAAGGCAGCTTTAAGGTAATATTGGCCTCTTTCCCAAGGTTTTTCATAACCTGCTTCAGGTGCCGGGCAATTTGCAGGCTAAGCGCCTTTTCCGGTTTTGCCTGGAATGGCGGCAATTGGCCCACATCGGTAATGACGGTTTCCTGGTGCTTGAACATAAAGCTTGCGGTCATAGTGGCCTCTGGCTCCTTTGCTGGTTGCGGGGTGACTCTCATAAATCTTTGGCGACGATGCGCCTTTTTTTATTCTAGGGTGAGTCTGTTTACTTCAAATTGCCCATTCTGCGGACTCGGCCATTAGCCATTTTGTTAATACCTTAAAGCGCGATTTCAATGGTACGGGTCGCTGGCATACTGAATCATGTAATGCGCCTCCCTTGGCAAACCCAACGTCACACTCAAGTGCTTGTCTGGTTTTTGCTTATCCTCGATGCCTGTCCAGGTCGGCAGGTGTCGAGGGTTTTTGTCTGGGCGGCGTAGCCTGCTTACGTTCCGACACAATTCAAAATGGAGCATCCGGCCAATGACAACCACCAAGCCACGCTTTGCGATTGATATTATGAATTCCCGGCCCATTACGGCCCATCCCGGCATGACCTGCGAGGCATTGCAGGACTTGCTGGTGGAAAACCGAATCAGCGGGGTTCCGGTTGTGGATGAGGACGGGGTGCTGTGCGGGGTCATCAGCATGGCCGATATATTGAGTTCCGGCCTGAACCGTTCCTATTTGCCCACCTGGTTTGAGGATTCCCGCCTGGATACGATGCTGGCGCAAGAGGGCTTCCACTTGGAAACCGTGACCGGCGGCTACGTGGAAGACTTTATGAGCCGCAACGTGATGACGGCTTACCCGTTAACGCCGCTGGCCGAACTGGCCGAAACCATGCAGAAGAACCGCATCCATCGCGTCATCGTGGTCGATCCGCACGATAATTTAGTGCTTGGCATTGTCACCACATTTGATATGCTCAAGGTAGTCTGGGAGAAATCGGGCGCTTGCCAGGGAGCCTGTTCATCCAGGGGATGTTCCGATTAAGGGGAGTTATCTGCCACGTGGATCAAACCAACTTACAGGATGAGCAACAGGCGTTGCAGCGCTCGTTGAAAGATCTGGCGAACATTAAATTTGCCCTGGATGAATCCGCGATTGTGGCCGTGACGGATGCCAGCGGCGTGATTACCTATGTGAACGACACGTTCTGCGAAATTTCCAAGTACGCCCGCGAGGAATTACTGGGGCAGACCCACCGCATTATTAATGCCGGGTACCATCCCAAGGCGTTTTTCAAGTCGCTCTGGAAAGTAATATCCGGCGGGCAGGTCTGGCGGGGGGAAATTTGCAACCGGGCCAAGGACGGAACCCTGTACTGGGTGGATACCACCATCGTGCCCTTTCTGGATGCGCAAACCGGCAAGCCGTACCAATATATCGCCATTCGCAAGGATATCAGCTATCTCAAGCGCATCGAAAACGAGTTGCGGGTTCTGAACGAAGGGCTGGAAGAGCGGGTGCATGAGCGAACTGCCAGGCTGGAGGCCGCTAACCGGGAGCTTCAGGAAACCTTGAACCTGCTGCGGGAAAGCGAGCGGATGCGGGAGACCTTTATTTCCGCGTTGACCCACGATTTGCGAACCCCATTGGTGGCGGAACGCCGGGCGCTGGATTTGCTGCATGCCCAGCGGGACAAGCTGCCGGAGAAGCTTCAGCCCTTATCGGAGCGGCTGATTAAAAATAATGCCGACTTGCTGGAAATGGTGAACAAGCTGCTGGAAATTTATGAGTACGAGGCCGGAAAAATCCGCCTGCTGCCCGCGCCGGTGGCCCTGTTTGACGTGGTGGCCGAGTGCCTGGAAACCCTGCAACCTCTGGCTGAAAGTAAGCAAATCCGGCTGCTGAACCGGCTTAAGCCGTCCTGCGGGTCAATTGAGGCGGACGCTGACCAGTTGCGCCGCCTGCTGGTGAACCTGGTGGGAAACGCCATTCAGCATATGCAAAAAGGCGGTGGCGAGGTGGCTGTTTCTGCCCAGGATTTGGGGCAGGCCGTTGAATTGCAGGTAAGCGACAACGGGCCGGGCATTGCGCCGGAGGTGCTGCCGCACTTGTTTGATCGTTATTTCGCCGTGCAGCAGACTCGTAAAAAAATCGGTTCGGGGCTGGGGCTTTCTATTTGTAAAATGATTACCCGCTTGCATGGCGGCGCCATTCGGGTAGAAAGCGTTGTGGGCCAGGGTACCGATTTTTATGTATCCTTTCCCAAGCAGCAGCCATCCTAACATTGAAGGAGACCAGCGCATGACAGGAACCTCCACCACCCGACAACACGATATCCGCCTCCTGATTGTGGAAGATCATGAGTTGGCCCGCTATGGCCTCAGCATGGCCTTGTCTGATCGGGAACGCATCCAGGTGGTGGGAGAAGCCCAGAACGGTCAGGAAGGCGTGGATCTTGCCCTGTCGGAAAAGCCGGATATTGTGCTGATGGATATTGGCATGCCGGTGATGGACGGGATTACCGCCACCCGGCTGATTAAACAGGAACTTCCCGAGGTCAAGGTGATTATCCTGACGTCCCTCAACAACCCGGAGGAGGTGCTGGCCTCCCTGGCTGCCGGTGCGGACGCCTATTGCATGAAGGATATCAAGATTGAACGCCTGCATCAGGTGCTGGATATGGTTCTGGAAGGTGCCATCTGGCTGGATCCGGCGATTGCCCGGCTGGTCATGCAGTCTTTGCCCGGAGAGGGCGCAAAGCCGGAGGAGGCCGCTCCTTTCTCGGCTGATGCGGTTGCCGAGGAAAAATCATCTCACTCCAAGCGACGTTACAATACGGAGCTGACCGAGCGGGAATACGAAGTGCTGAAGCTGATTGTGGGCGGCAAAAGCAACAAAGAGATTGCCGCCCTGCTCAAGGTTTCCAGTCATACGGCCAAGGCGCACGTGGCCAATATCATCCAGAAGTTGGCCGTGGACGATCGTACCCAGGTGGCGGTCAAAGCGTTGAAGGAAGGTTTGGTTTAACAGAGCCGCCCGCCAAACCCAGCCAAGCAATGTTACGCTTCTTTTCCCCCAGGCGCGTTTCATTGATACGGCTTCAGAGGAGATTCGCCAGGGGTCTTTTGTTTGTATAAACTTGCATGCCCGCTACAGACGTGTTAAATCATTCAGTATGTTTGAAGTTATGGTTGAAAAACATTTTGCCGCCGCGCACCATTTGCTGAACTATCGAGGCAAATGCGAAAATCCGCATGGACATAACTATGTGGTGCAGGTCTTCGCCAAAAAAGACACCTTGGACAAGGCCAATGTGGCCTTTGACTTCACGGTTTTGAAAGCGGAATTGAGTGAAGTGGTGGACGATCTGGATCACACCGACCTGAACACCTTCCCCGGCTTTAACGGTGAAAGCCCCAGCGCGGAATACATAGCCCGCTACACCTATCAGCGCATTAAGAAAAACGTTCCTGAAATCACCAAGGTGTGCGTGTTTGAAACACCCACCCAGTGCGCTTGCTACTCTGAATAAAGTGGGATTGAGGCTTCTCTAGCCAGCCGTTATCTTGGTTTGGAATGGCAGAGGGTCGGGCAAAATGCGCTAAAAGTGCGAGGCATAAGCCTGTTGATACGAGGATACCCCTAGGCATCCTGCGGATAGGGTTGCTGATGATATGGAAGCCTGTTAAATAAACCTGAATGGATAATTGAGGTGCCTAAAGCATCCCAAAGGGCTTCCTGAGCGTTTTGCAAGCGTTTTTGTAAACCTAGGATGCTTCTTGCAGTTGGGGGTTGACCCACTTTTCGGTGGCAACCACGTTGGCATGGCTCCAGAAATTCTCCAACTGGTAAAACTGGCGCTCGTTTCGGTGCATCACGTGGATCACCACATCACCGTAATCCAGCAGGCACCACTTGTAGGTTTTATCCTGCTCGGTGCCTTGTCGAAGCTGGCCCCGTTTTTTGAAAGCCTTGTCAATTTCGTCGGCGATGGTACGGATTTGGGCCGGGCTTTCGCCGGAGCAAATCACAAAGAAATCAGCCAGATAAGACACTTTTCCGGTATCCAACACCAGCGTGTCCGAAGCCTTTTTGGACTCGGCCAGATTGGCGGCGAGGGCGGCCAAATCAAAAGCGCTGATGTTTTCTTGCTGAACTTGGGTCAAAAGTGGTCCTCCTGTTGGGTTATGGGCTATATGGTAGGGTTTATAGGTGTTTTTCGGCTCGCAACCTGCTGACAAAGTCGTTGCGGGCTTCAATGGTTCTGGGATGAATGACCTGATGCTTTTCCATCAGGAACTGAATCGTGGAATCCAGAATGTACAGCATGGTCAAATCCAGGCTCCAGCCATTCCGGAAATCCAGGGATGAGGTCATTTTCTGGATGTAAAGCGGGTTGCGGGTGTTGCCCTCGATTTTATCGGCAATATATACAATCTTTTCCACCCGGCTCATGCCTGCGCGGCCTGTGGTATGGTACCGAATGGCGTTCAAAATGTCGGGATCCTGTACGTTAAATGCCTCCCGAACCAGTTCGGCTCCAACAAACGGGTGCAACGTCTGCGGTGTTTTGCGATCCATGTCCTCAATCGAAAGGTTATAGCGTTCGCAATAGTCCAGCAGATCCGGCGGACTCATCAGCTTGGCGGAATCATGTAGCAGGCCCGCAATCGCTGCCCGCTCCCGTTCTTCAATGGGGAGATGGAACTTCTCGGCCAACTCGACCGCTTTTTCGTGCGCCCCGATCGAATGTTCAAACCGCTCATGAGACAAATGCTGGCTGAGCCAGTTTTTGGCCTTGTCCAGATCTAGGATGGAAGTGGTTTGAATCAAAGCAGTCCTTTTTGGTTGCCGAACACTTTCACTTTTGTATTATAACTGCTATGTCGCATGAACGCCATCCTCCGGGTGGGTAAATTGCACGGACGAGGATGATTTGACAGCTGAGGTTTAGCGGATGGCAAACGGCTGGAGAGGTTCGCCGGTATGGCTAAAAACCTCGTTAATGCGTTCCACTTTGCGACACACCCCGGTTTTGGTCTCAATGGTAAACCGCACCGCATTAACCTGTAAAATGTCGTCCGGCCCTACATCCAGACGAGTTGGCAAATGGGATTTCAACCGTTGGAGGGAGCCGGTGGCCTCCATGCCGATGACGCTATTGTAAGATCCGTTAAATCCGGTATCCGTAATGTAACCCATTCGGTTATTCAGAATTTTGGAATCGGCGGTCTGCACATGGGTATGGGTGCCGGTCATCGCGCTGACGCCGAGCGAAGAAGCATGCCAGGCCATTGCAATTTTTTCGGCGGTGGCTTCCGCATGAAAATCCAGAAAGATAATGGGCGTGACGGCCAGCATGTCGTAAATCAACTCGTCCAGTTGATCCCACGGTGAATTGTAATTGCCCATGAAAACCTGTCCAATCAGGTTGACCACGCCCACTTCGCAATTGCAGTTTTTCAACTGGAAAATTTTGGCGCCGCAGCCGGGAGAGGTGGGCGGAAAGTTATAAGGCCGCAACAGGTTCACTTCGTCAATAAAATTGAAGACCTCTTTTTGATCCCAAATGTGATTGCCGCTGGTGAAGATATCCACACCGGCTTCGTGCATTTCATCGTAATGCTTGCGGATCATGCCGAACCCGTGGGAAATGTTTTCTCCGTTGGCAATGACCACGTCTGGACGCTGCTCCAGGCTATCTAGATAGGCTTTTACTGCCGTGCGACCGGGTTTTCCGACGATATCGCCGAAAAAGAGCAATTCAATAAAGGTTTTATCGGCCATGAGCAGTTTGGTAATCCCGATAGAAGGGTTGAGAGGGCTAATTGGCTCATTTTAACCCAATTTGGAACCCGTCACAAGTGAGCCTGTTTTGTGTGGTACATGCAAAAAGCCTGCCGGAGCAGACTTTTTGCATATCTGGAGCAGGGATTTTCTTTGGGTGCTAGGCGCCTTCCGGTTCCGCCGCCGCATCGGGAACTGCGGGTAAGGCTTGCGCCGTGCTGCGCATGGCTGCGATTTTGGCCCGGACTTCTTTTTCGATTTTCTTAAGGGTTTCCGGGTTGTCTTTCAGGAAATCGCGGGCTTTTTCACGGCCCTGGCCGATTTTCTCATCCTGGTAGCTGTACCAGGTGCCTGCTTTCTTGACCACTTCAAACTCGGTGGCCACATCCAGCACACACCCTTCGGAGGAAATGCCTTCCCCGAAGAGGATATCGAATTCGCATACCCGGAACGGCGGGGCCACCTTGTTTTTGACCACCCGCACTTTCACCCGGTTACCGTATTCCTCGCCGTCTTTTTTCAGCGTTTCCACCCGGCGAATGTCCAGACGGACGCTGGCGTAAAACTTCAATGCGTTCCCGCCGGTGGTGGTTTCCGGGTTGCCGTACATCACGCCAATCTTCTGGCGCAACTGGTTAATGAAAACAACCGTGGTTCGGGTTTTTCCGACAATGGCAGTCAGTTTCCGCAGTGCCTGGGACATTAACCGGGCTTGCAGACCCACGTGGGAATCGCCCATTTCACCTTCAATCTCGGCCTTGGGTACCAGCGCGGCCACGGAGTCGATGACCACAATGTCCACCGCACCGGAACGAACCAATTGCTCCGTGATTTCAAGCGCCTGTTCCCCGGTATCGGGTTGACTGACCAAAAGTTCGTCGATTTTGACACCAATTTTCGCGGCATATTCAGGATCCAGCGCATGTTCTGCATCCACAAAGGCTGCGATGCCGCCGTTTCTCTGGGCTTCCGCAATCACGCTCAGGGTTAGCGTGGTTTTGCCGCTGGATTCCGGGCCGTAAATCTCGACGACCCGGCCACGGGGCAAGCCACCCACGCCCAGGTTGAGATCCAGGGCCAGCGCGCCGGTGGGAATGGCGTCCAGACTGACCACCTGGCGATCCCCCAGCTTCATAATGGCCCCTTTGCCAAAGTCTTTTTCAATTTTGTCCAGCGTATAGCTTAGAACCTTGCGACGCTCCTCAATCGAGCTGTCTTCCATATTGTTGGCGGTTTTAGCGGATTCTTTATCTTTTACAGCCATTATGAATGTCCCTTTATTGCTTTAGGTGTTTACTACTTTTAAGCTTTCAGACGGTTTTTCCCGCTATCTGTGCCTCTCAAAACCCATTGCCATTTATGGTACGGGATTGCGATCGGCGCGCCTATCAATTGCAAGTAAAGTTTACAATGCGCTTTTTCTGATGGGCTGCGGGGTTGCACCACAAGTCTCGAAACTACATTCTATGGAAATTATATTCGATATTTTCAACTTTGCAAAGCCCAATCTCGATCTTTTTTTCGAGTATGGCCGATTACGCCAAAATCGCCTCATAAAAAGCGCCATAAGGTTCCACCGGGTGTCGCAACTGTATTTCCAGAATCCAAATGCCCGGTTCCGGGGTATGGGGGTAGTGGTTGAGGCCGTTTTTCCAACCCAAATGTGGAAAAGAGCCGATTAAATGCCCGGCTGGCTCTAAATTGAAGCAAAATCCGGCTTCTTTGGTCAGTTGATGGATGTATTCGTATAACGCAATGCCGGTGGGTTGGGATGTATGCCAGTAAGTACGGGCTTTTTCGAAGATCTCCTCCGTGGCGGCCTTGAGTTGGTGAAGCATGGGGTTATTGCCGAATGCCAGAGATTTGCCCACATCGCCTTCAATGTCTACGCCATCTACCTGAATGACCGGCCCCAGGTCGAGGTAGGCGATATCATCCGCTTGCAAAGTTAGGTTTTCCGCAGGCTTTTTATCGTAGGCGCTCAGCAGCGTATGCGCGCCAAAGTAAATGTGGGGCTGATGCCAGGACTTTTCCACCCCGTGCCGCTTGTAAATGGCCTGGGCCACTTCGTGTATGCCCGCTTCGGTTACGCCAGGCAGCAGTTCCGCAGAAATTTCCTCCAGAATTGCCCAGGCTTTCTGGTGGGCGGTCTGGCTCATGGCTATAATCTGTTTGGCGCTGTAAGTGGCGACGGCTTCGTGCTGGGACAGGACGGTTTCATGCATGGCGAACTCCCCGCTTCAGGACATCAATACCTGCCTATTATAGGTAAAGCCGGTCTGGTTGTCTGGTTAGGGCATGCGGGCGCACTTATTCGCCGCTGATCAGACTACCCAGTATATCGCCGCCAATCCCGCCGATGCCCTTGGTTTGTTCGGTTCCCCGGCCCATTCCGGCTGCGATAATCCGGTTTGCCAGGCGGCTGAACGGCAGAATCTGAAGCCAAACCCGTCCTGGTCCTTTCAGGTGGGCAAAAAATAGCCCCTCCCCGCCGAACAGCATGTTTTTAATGCCCTTGGCCATCTGAATATCGTAATCAATGCTTTCGGTCATGGCCACCAGGCAGCCGGTATCCACCCGCAGGCTTTTCCCGGCGGGCAAATCGAACGGCAGAATGCCGCCGCCGGAATGAATGAACACGGTGCCCGCCCCGCTCAGTTTTTGCAGAATGAAGCCTTCCCCGCCGAAAAAGCCCGCGCCGAACTTTTTGGTAAACGCAATGCTGACATCCACCTGCGTGTCGGAACACAGGTAGGAATCCCGCTGGCAGAGCAATGTCCCGGTTTCGGACAGGTTGACCGGCATGATTTTCCCCGGATACGGCCCGGCAAACGCCACTTGGCCCGCTTGCCCGCTGGCGGTAAAGGTGGTGATAAAAAAGCTGTCGCCGGAAACCGCCCGCTTCAGGCCGCTCATTAGTGCGCCCATCATGCCGCTTTCCCCGCCGGTGCCTACGGATGTGTTCATTTCAATGCTATCGGACATATACAGCATGGCCCCTGCCTCTGCCCGCACCGCTTCGCCGGGGTTCAGGGACAGCACCACCGCCTGAATATCGTCGCCAATGACCTGATGTTGCATTAAAAACCGCCTCTCTCGCGCTCAGGGAATCTTAAGCCCGCCACAACACCAAAACCGATCCGGGCGGCCACTCTCAAACTTATTATGCCCTAAATTCCGGTTTTAAACGTGGGGCGTGGCGATGCGCTGGGTAATTTCCACCTGCCAATGTTCGCCGGGCGCAAGGTCGAATTTCCAGTTGGGGAACACCGCGCTGGATTGATAAACCTTCTCAAAACCTGCCTCCGATTGCGACACGGTTTCCACCGGGAAACGCCACACGTTGCCCAGCCGGTTCCACACCAGATGGTAATCGATGCCCAGCCATTCATCCCGTAGGCCAATGCCGTATACGTCCTTCAGCGCTTCCTTGGAAACCAGTTTTTTACTGCGTAGCTTGGTCTTGGTTTCGGTTGTTTCCGCCACGGCAACCCCCTTGGAAGAATGAGCGTTTTCCCTTTTGGGTTCTTTTTCCGGCAGGTAGTAATACCGATCGGGCGCGTCCCCCGCCAGCAGGTTCACGTTGAATTCCGGCGCGAACCACAGCGAGACTTTCTCGCTGGAGGGGTTGGTAATGGTGTAGCGAATCATAGTCTGGGCCTGATCGGGATCGATAAAGGCCAACTGCTTCTCAACCTTCAGGGGAATGGCCCGGTCGCCTTCCCACAGGTTGCCGTCCCGGCTGAGCGTGACCACCTGATCCTTGACAGACACCTGATACGGCTGATTCACAAAATCGCCCTGTTCCGGATAGCGGGACTGGGCCAAGCTGTCCAGTGTGGTATCTGCGCCTAGGAAGTGATCCAGCAGGCTTACCCGGCGATGCCAATCGTAATGCAGATGCTGATCCAGATTACGGTGCTTGGCGGTGATCTTCTCCCCTTCGGCGTCTGGTGGTAAGCTCAGCTTGTCGTGGTACGACTCGTACCGACGGGCCAGCGTATCCAGCAGGTTGAAGTTCTTGGCCCGATAATCCAGCTCAAACAGGCAGCCGCCCTCATTCGGATCTAAATAAAGGTTTTGGGCGCTGGTTTCAATCAACACATCGGTGTGGCCGTCGCAATCGAAGTCCCGGTGTACGATATTCAGGAAGGATTCGCCGTATAATAGCGTATCCACCAGGGTTTCCGCCTTGATGAGGTGTTGATAGTTGGCCGTGCGCAGGTTGGTCAGGTACAGTCCGCCAAATACCCCGTGCCAGAAAATATCGTTGGATTGCCCTTTCCACAGCTCATCCAGCGCTTCCGGGTGCTTTTTGCCCTGCTTTTGCTCCAGCCGGTGAATTTTTTCGCTGACGTACAGCATCTTTTTGTGGATGTTATTGGCTTCCGGGTATTTCACCAAAAAATTCCGCCAGAAACCGGCCTGGAAAAATCGGCTGTATTGCTCTGGAATCTCTTTCTTGCCTTGCTCGTACGTGCCAACGTGCTTGGCCGGGAGTGCCCATTCCATCATTTCGCTGTAACTGGCCGTGGGTAGGTAAATGCGGCCAACCGGAGGCGTGTTTGCCACGTATTGAGAAGGCGTGGTGGTGTTGATCACATCCGCATGATCTTCCAACAGCCGGAAGAAGCGATCCAGCCACTTCTCGCGATAGACGAGTCCGTAACTGCCCGGCCAGACGCCGAATTTTTCCCCGTCGTCAAAATAAATGGCGCTTCGTTTACCATCGGGCGAGGCCAATGTTAACAGATAATCGGTGATTTCCTGCGGGTTGGCGTAGGGAATCTGGTAACGCAGGGTTTTATCCACCGGGAAAATATCGGTTACATGCCCTTGTTCTTCCGATGTGTAGCGGCCATGCAGCTCGCTTTCATCCAGCCCGGCGGCTTTAAAGTGGCTGTCATCCAGAAACAGGTAGCGAATTCCGGCCTGGGCGATGGGCTTCACCAGATGTGGCTCCCAAACCCGCTCCGCCAGCCAAAGCCCATGCGGGCGCTGCCCGGTTAAGGCTTCCACCCGGTCGCTCAGCTTCTCAATCTGGCCCACCTTATCGGCATCGGGAATAATAGCGATAATCGGCTCATAATAAGCCCCGCTGAACATTTCCACTTGCCCGCGCTGGATCAGCCGCTTGAGCTGATCAATCGTCTCCGGGTGGCGATCCACCAGCCAATCCAGCAGATAGCCCGTGTAATGGATGCTCATGCCTACCTTGGGGTGGGATTCCAGCACATCCAGGAAGGGCTTGTAGCACTTGACATAAGCTTCTTCAATCACATGATCCCAGTTATCCACCGGCTGGTGATTGTGGACGCCCAACAGCAGGTTAATCCGATTGGCCATGGTCAATGCCGCCCTTCTCTGTCAATCTGTGAAAACGAACGATGGCTGGTTATCAAAGCCCGCAAGCGTTAGCAAACGGTTTGCAGCACCAGTTCATCTTGCTCCGGCGGAACGCTGAACGTTTCAAACCAGCGGTAGTCAATATTCGGGAAGGGATTGTCCACTTCTTCCATTGCGCTCAGGCTGGCTTCGTCCAGGTTGCCGCTTTCAACCATGTCTGCCAACTGGTTAAAGTTGTCGACATGCTTCTCAAAGCGCTCCACTGCATAATCTTTCGCCTGGAATGTCGTCACCAGGAAAGGCCAATCGCTGCTTTCCAGCAACAGCAACTCGCGCAGCGCCTGGTTGAGGACGCGTACCTTCAACGGCTCGCTTTCGTTGGGGAATTCCCGCAGCAGTTGGCGCATGCGGATTTCCGCATTGTGAATGACCGGCCACATCCAGGCGGTATGCTGGTTGTGCCACACCCAATAGTGGCCGCCCTGGCCCCAGGTGCTTTCCGGCAACTCAATGGCGGTTTGCGGCGTGTAATGCTCCAGATACTCGTTGGCGGTTTCCACGTCAACGCCTTGGCATTTGTGCAACATGCGGATGACATGCTTGAGCCATTCGACCCCCTCAAACCACCAGTGGCCGTAAAGCTCGGTGTCAAAGGAAACCATGACCAGGTTAGGCTCGCCCGTTTTGCCTTGTTGCTCTTTCAGCAGGTCGTATACCAGCGAGACAAAGTGATCGGCGTGCATTTTGGTCTGGTTGAACGCCAGCACCGGGTCGTACAGCATTTTATCGCCCAGTTCGCAATCCTTGCTGGTCAAGCGCCAATACTTCATGCCGGAATTGGCATCTTTCTTGTGGAATTCGCGGTAAAGCCCATCGCCCGGATAGCCGTGCGCGGCGGACCATACCTGGAAGCTGGCCCGGTTGTTGCGACCCAGCACCGCCACGGGGTAATGCTTCATCCAGTAGGCTTCGTGCGTGGTCAATCCGGTCGATTGACGGTTGGGCAGCGGGATGTATTGGATATCGCGGTACACGCCGAAGTCGCGGCGGATGTCGCTGGAGGTGCTGCCTTCAATCGCGTGGTATTCGGTGAAGAAGTACTTGATGCCATGCTCGAACAGGAAGGCTTCAATGGCCGGGCGCAGCACTTTTTTGCCGGTTTCCGGGTCTTCCTGTTCCTGGGCGGGACGGTAGGCGCATTCTGGCAGCCAAATGCCTTTGGGATTGCGCCCGAAGTGTTTGCGATAGGACTCCACCCCGGTGCGAATCTGGGCCTGAATGCTTTCATCGGTGCCCAGCAGCGGCAAAAAGCCGTGGGTGGCGCCGGATGTGGTCACTTCCACGCAACCAGCGTCCTGCAATTCTTTAAACGCCTGCACCAGATTCTTTTTATATTTGAAGGTGAAGTCGTTGAGGATTTTGGTGTAGTACTCGTAATAGTAGTCGGCCAAGAATGCCTTATGCTCGGAATGCGGCAATTCCGGGTCAGGGTAGCGCTCCACATCGCCCTGGATCGCTTCGATGCGGGTTTGAATGAACTTGATGAAGCCATTTTGCAGATGCTCATCAGCCAATTGCTCGGTCAAAATGGGTGTCAGGCCAACGGTAATCTGGGCGCGAATGCCCTCTTCCTTCAGCTCGTTCAACGCATTTAGCAGGGGGATGTAAGTTTCCACCATGCAATCGTATAAATTTTCTTCCCCGAACGGCCACATCCCTGCCTTACGGTAGTAAGGTAAGTGGCTGTGTAGCATTAAAACAAAAGACCCGTACTGCATCATAGTCATGAAATCCACATCAACGTTGCCCGGATTCTACACGAGACAGACACGTTTGAAAAGCGGGGCTTTTGGCGGGAACTTTTTATTTATAGGGTCGGATGGCTGTAGAGGCGGGTATAGTTCCAATAACTTGCGAATACTTTTTTAATGTAATCCCGGCTTTGCTCGTATGGGATTAATTCAACAAACATGTCCGGGTCGTTGGAAAAATAGGCGGAAGCTTGCACCCAGCGCTTCATGGCGCCAGGGCCGCCATTGTATGCACCCACTGCGGGCATGGCGTTGCCGTTGAACAGATCATGCAGGTGCGCCAGGTAGCGGGAACCCAAGCGTACATTCACGTCTGGCAGGAACAAATCGCTGGTTTGGAAATGCGGCATGCCTTCCCATCCCGCCACGTCCTTGGCGGTGGAAGGCAGAAGCTGCATCAACCCACGGGCGTTGGAGCCGCTGATGGCGAACTCGTTAAAGTAACTCTCCTCACGCATCAGGGATTGGATTAAATATGGATCGATCTGGTTTCTGCGGCCTGCCGGGCCTACATCCTGCGAAAAATACACCGGGTACAGCAATTTCAGCTCATCGGGAGTGCCTGCAGGTTGCAGGGCTTTGCCGCCGTTGGCCAAAAAAGCGTCCTTGGTCTGCTGATCCAGCGCGTCCCGAATGATTCGCAGTCCCTTGGCCCGATCCCCGGCTACTTGTGTGGCCCAGCTATCTACGGCAGGCGGCAAGCTGCCGAGCGATTCGCTCACTAGCAGCCTGACATCTTCCGCAGCGCCAATGGCTTGCAGTTCCTGGGCTTGGTTGCGCAACGTCCAGCCCATAGCGCCCGGTGCAAAGCCGGTTACGGGGGGCAGAATGTTCAGTTGGCTAAAATCGGTCGCCTCCGGTGGATAATCGTGCCGGTTCCCCAAGGTGGGCCAGCCCGGATCCGGTTTGCCTTCGGCCAGAACCTGCAAGCGGCCTTTGGCCCGAAAGGCGTAGTAACTACCGGGGTATTGCTCCAGAATCCGCTGGTAGGCGCGGGTGGCTTCTGCGGGGCTGGATTTCTCGATGATCTTGGCGATCCAGAACAGCGCTTTGGGGGCCGAGCGGGCATAGGGGTATTTGGCCAGGTATCGTTGCGCCTGCGCCACATAGCTGGTTCGCTCGCCGCCGGGAACCAGGGGCCAAATCAGCCGCCAGCCGCTTTCCGGGGCGTAGTCGCTTTGGGGATAGTCTCTTGCAAGCTGCCCGTAATAGGTTTGGGCCTGGGTTGGGTCGGTTTCGGCCAGTTTCCAAAGCACGTAATCGCCACCGACGTTCAGGCGCTTGTAGGTCAGCCCTTTGAGTAACGTGAGCTGCTGGGCTGGCGCGGTGTGAGCCAGTATGGCGTCAATGGCGGTCTTGGCGGTTTCCGTATCCTTGGCGTTAGGCAGGCCGCTGGCCAACGTCTGGATTCCGGCCTGGGTTTGCCCGGCGCGAATCTGGCTTTTGCCCAATGCCAGCCAGGTCATTGCCCGTGGGCCTTTGCCCAGGTGGGCCAAGGTCTTTTTAATGTCTTTGGCGGCGGCGGCGTTGGCCACGCCCATCAGGCCGTATTCCTCGGCGGTGGGGGTGGGCAGCACTTTCTCCAGCACATCGGCGGCGTCCCCGCTGAACTTGCAATCGGGGCATTCGCGCAGGTATCCCTCTAGCGGCTGGATGGCCTGTTTTTGGGTGGATTCCTCTTTCGCCAGCAGGGCGCCCAGATAATACAGGCTGCCCTTGGCGTAGTCGCTTTGGGGGTAATCCTGGCGGATTTTCTCAAATGTTTTTTGCGCTTTTTCCCATTCGCTGCCGCGATACTGGGATTGTCCGATTTTGTACCGCGCCAATACTTTTACGGCACTATCGGGATATTGTTGCAACAGGCTGTTCAGCTTTTTTTGCACGGCCCATTCATTGCCCTGCCCCACGTAGCATTCCGCCTCGTGCAGCCACAAAATATCCTGCAAGCCGGGATACACGGGTTCCAGCCGCTTGAATTCCTCCAACGCCTTTTCGTAGCTGCCATCTTCCAGATCGGACAAGGCTTGCCGATAGAGCGCCTGGGCTTTTTCATGCGATAGATCGGCCTGGGCCACGAAAATCCGGTTGCCGCTTTCCGGCAGCGGGAAAATATTCCGCACCGGGGAGGGCATCCATGTGGCCTGGCGAAAGAACCAGATGAGCAGCAAAAATGCCGCTGCCGCCGTTAACGCGCTGATCCATGGGCTAATCCAGCCCGAAGAGCGTCTGGCGGACATAGGGGCGGGTCTTTTGGTAATGGGGCGTGTTTGGACTTGAAATGGGTTACTCATGAAAAAAGGGTTTGAAAGGGGTTGGCTTGTGTACATGAATAAGATTCTATATTATTACTTGAAACCCCTTTTCGGGAAATAGTGGAGGTATTCGCAAGGTGTCGCAAATCGTTCTCAAGCGAACGCTTACTTTATTATGCGGCAGATTTGGCAAATTGGGTTTGCTGATGCTGTCCCTTTCCATAGTGGCTTTGGCATCGGGCGCTTCTGGCTGGGCTGCCGGTAAATCGGAAATGGACACTCTGACCAAAGGCCAGGTGGTGGTGAGTCAGGACACCGAGCCTTCCAACGCCATGCCTTCCGTGGAAGCCAAAATCCTGATCGCTAAACCTCAAGACAAGGTGTGGAGCGTGGTGGCCAACCCGGAAAAACTGATGCGGGAAGAGAAAAAGGTGAAAAAGGTCAAGGTGCTTTCCCGCGCGGGCAATAAGCAGAACGTGGAGTTCAGCGTACTGATGACCCGACTGTTGCCGCCCTTTAATTACATTCTGTTGCAGGAATTATCCGGCCCCGGCCTGCTGCGCTTTCATCGGGTGAGCGGCAGCTTTAAGGACATTCAAGGTTCCTGGCGGCTGACGCCGATAGAAAATGGCAGCAAAACCATTCTGACGTACACGCTTAAAATTGATCCTGGCCCGTTCTTGCCCATTCCCCGCTGGATGCTGCTGAATGCGGTAAAATCCGACTTGCCCGGCATGATGATGAACGTCAAGGCGTCCATTGATAAAGGCTAATGGAGGCTATCAGGCTAATTTCGGTACAAAGTTGGCGGGCTGGGCTGAATGGTTTCCCGCTTGTCCCTTTTCGGTTTTTTCGGGTAGGCTGGAACTATTATGAAACGCACGGGTAAAGTTGTCCCTTTTCCGCTGGAGAACCCTAGCGGCAATAGCCTGAAGGTTTTTGCCGTTATTTTCTACCTGTTTTTGGCCTACTTCCTGACTTTGGGGGCTGGCCTGTCGATAGATGGCATTAGCATTTTGTGTGTGTTGGGAACGTTGTACCACTTTTTCGTGCGCCAGCGGGTGCAGAATTCCTCCTATTTTCAGAAAAATAAAGTGCTATTGGGTGTTTTGCTGATTATTTTCGTCTTGGCCTTTCGGGAAATGGCGCTGATGTTGCTGGCGCTGGCCGTCCTTTACTGGTTGCTGGTGGGGCGACATGGTCGGGAAGCCCCTTATTTCCTGCGGTTCCATATTTTAACCGCACTCATCCTCAACTTCTTTATCCTGATGCCTGCTTTGCTGATTCAAGAAATGCTGGCTTTAGTGGGGCAGCTTTTAAATTGGTTTAAGCTAGACAGTGTGCTTGGGCACTCTTTTCGTGTTGTCCAGGCGGAAGTGGCTTTGCTGTTTATGGGTGTCATTGCCGCGGCGGCGCTTTGGCTTTCCGTTAGCGCGTTGATGGGGCGTACGCCGTATATTGGGGTGGTGACGCCGAATGTGCGGCATTGGTCATGAAAAAGCTGTAAATCGGCTTTAACGGTTTAACGTCGCCGGGGCTTTGGGCTGCCCCGGTTTTCGTTTGGGTAAATCAATTCCCGGTTTAATTGAGTGAAGTGTTTTTGGGAGGCGGATCTCCTCTATCTGGAGGGTGTCCGATACGGGGGTGGAGGGGAAGATGTTACTACGTGTCCGTAATGTGGCCGGGCGTGTTTGTTGCCGGTGAGCATTGAAGCGAGTGATTTTGATGGGAAAGGCGCGATGAAAAAAATATTGGCGATACTGACCTTGGTGCTGGGCGTTGCTGCCGTCCTGTACGTTTTTTCGCAGATTCCCACCCAGGACCCTGCCACTGCCGCATTTTCCTCCGGCTCTTCCATCGCGGATTACGCCTCAATTTATTCGGGCGTATTGTCCCGCCCGCTGTTTCCGGATACTTCGCTTTTCCTGCCGCTCATGGCACAGGTGATTTTCTCGTGCGTGTTGATTGTGGGCATGATTGTAACCACCCTGTTTTTCCCCAAGGCGCGCCGTTTCGTTATGCTGCTGACGGTGCTGACCAGCGTTCGCCATTTGTTGTGGCGGGGCGTGGAAACGCTGGATTTTAGCTCTCCGCTGTCCATTTTTATTTCCGTACTTATTTACGGCGCGGAAGTGTTGGCCTTCTTTGCCATGGCGATTGGGTACTTTCAGGTGTGGGGGCAAAGCGAGCATCAGCCGGTGAGCTTGTCTCGTTTTTCCCCGGAGCAGTTGCCGTCGGTGGATATTATGGTGTGTACCTACGGCGAGCCGGTGAGCGTCCTCTATCGTTCACTGGTGGGCTGCAACGGCATTGATTACCCCAAGAAAACAGTTTACCTGTGCGATGACGGCAACCGTCCCGAAATGCGCGAACTGGCCGCCCGGCTCAATGTGCAGTACATTGGCCGCGAACAGAATATCCATGCCAAGGCGGGTAACTTGAACAACGCCATGAACTACAGTCAGGGCGATCTGATTCTGGTGTTCGACGCGGATCACGTGCCTTGCAAAAGCTTTTTGCAAGAAACCGTCGGGTTCTTCGTAGATGACCGGCTGGGTTTTGTGCAAACGCCCCAGCACTTTTTTACCGATGACCCGTTCCAGCGCAACTTGCTGTCCGCCAAAGAGATTAATAACGAGCAGGATTTATTCTTCCATGTGATTCAGCCCGGTAACGATTACTGGGGTTCGGCCTTCTTCGCCGGAAGCGGCGCGTTGTTCCGCCGGGCGGCGCTGCAAAGCGTGGGCGGTTTCGCGGTGGAAACCATTACCGAAGACGTGCATACCGGCATGCGGATTCATGGCACGGGCTGGAAATCGCTCTACTATAACCGCGACCTCGCCGCCGGGATGGCCCAGGAAAGCTTTGCGGACGTTATTAAGCAGCGTCTGCGCTGGGCGCGCGGCATGACCCAGATTTATTGCCTGGAAAACCCCATGTTCGCCCGTGGTCTCAGTCTGGCCCAACGGCTCTGCTACTTTACGGGCATCTGGTACTTTTTCCACGGTCTGCCCCGCTTAATCTTCATGGTCGCGCCGTTATTCTTCCTGCTGTTCGGCTATAAAACGGTTAACTCCGGCTTTGTGGAAGTGCTGATTTATTACCTGCCCAGCTTTTTAGCCACCACGTTGGGATACACCATTATTTCCCGTGGGGTGCGGCACAGTTTCTGGTCTGAGGTGTATGAAACCTCCTTCTGTATTTACCTGAGCCTGACGACCTTTTTAACGTTCCTGTCGCCCAAGCGGGCCAAGTTCCGGGTAACGCCCAAAGGCGGCCTGACCGAAAAACTGAACTTCAACTGGCGTATTGTGTTCCCGCAGGTGATGATTGCCGCGCTCACCATCGTGGGCATTGGCATGGCCATTGTGCGGGGCATTTACACCCCGGAATACGCCGGTGGGATTTATACCAACATGGCCTGGTCGTTCTATAACCTGATTCTGCTATTGGGCGCCATTTACGTGGCGCAGGAACGGCCCCAGTTCCGCCTGACGCCGCGTATTTTCCGCCGGATTCGCTGCGAGCTGAAATTGCTGGATGGTTCCATTGCGGTGGGTTACACCACCAATATCAGCGAAAGCGGCGTGGCGCTGGTGTTCGATGAGCCGGTTCCCATTACCGGCACCGTGTTGTTGAAGATTATGGATTGGGACATCAACGAAACCACCATTTTGTCCGTGCAGGTCATCCGTAGCATTGTAGATGAACAGAACCGTCACTATGTGGGCTTCCAGGTGGTGAATCGCACCGAGGAGCAGCACCAGAAGCTGGTGCGTCACATGTTCGGTTCCGCTGAAATCTGGGCGGAAGATTACGTGTACACCCAAACGCCCAAGTCCTTCTGGCAGTTGATTATGACCCCCTTCCGACTCTCGCTGGCGGTGGAAGAGCCATTGCGCAGGGCTGCCCCGCGCTTCAAGGCGACCTTGTCTTGCGTGTTGAACATCGACAACCAGTTTGTAATCGGTTTTTCCAACGAGGTCAGTGAAAGCGGGATTTCCGTTTTCCTCAAAAAAGAAGTGCGCCTGGAAATGGGCCAGCCGGTGAAGTTAAGGATTCAGTGGCAATCCGGCGATATCAGCGAACTTTCTGCCCAGGTCAAGCGTGTGGAAGACGCGGGCGGCGGGCAACTGAAAGTGGGTATGGAATTCGTGCAGATGACCTCTGAGCAGCGGGTGGATTTGATTCGTCAGATTTATCGCCCCAAAGACCGCCTGATTCGGGTGGCCCCTGCGGTCAGCAAGTTTATGAACTGTACCATCGTGCCGGTCGATGGCAGCGCGCCGGTGCAGGGTATGAGCCAGGAAATCAGCGAACTGGGCGTGATTGTGCATTTGAAAGACAGAAGCAACCTGCAAATCCGTCAAAAAGTGTGGATTCAACTGGCTTGGGACGGTCAGCAGCCGGAACGCTACCCCGGCGAAGTGGTGGACGTTTCCCTGTATTACGGAAACCCGGTGGCATTGATTTATTTCGACGGGCTGGACATGAAAACGCTGGATCAGCTCAGCCTGCGCTTGCATGAGCCGGTTGAAAACAAGGCGTTCAAAACGCTCATCGGCGAATAATTGTTAATAAAAGTAAATGATCGCGGTATAATGATGAGAATACAAGGATCCCCGGAAGAGTGAGATAAAAATACCTAAAAGCGCCGGTGGGCGCTGGGTTGGCTTCTTTTGTGGCGCAGAAATGACGGGACAGACGAGTGTTTATGAGAAGACAAGAATTGGTTGGAATTACCCTGGCCCTTAGCCTTGGCCTCAGCGCGCAGGCATGGGCCGCTTCTCCGGCTTCCTTAACCAAGTCGGTCGTATTTCGCAAACCCAATCCGGTTTTTGGGCAATTGCTCCAACTGCCCGCCTCCCCGCGCCATGCGGACCCGAATTTTGAGTATCAGTACCTGGCCATGGCGGGAAATGCCGCCAATGTGGACGGGGAATTACTGGCCTATGCCAAAGCGCCCGCCAAAAAGTCCCGTCCCGCTCAATCCGCAGCTGTCAGCGGCCCGCCTTCCCTGGTGCAAGGGGTGGCGTATTACAACCGGGGTTACATCGCCAAGGGCATTCCATTGCTGGAAAAAGCCACCCAGCAGGCTCCCCAAAGCGAGATGGCCTTTTTGTGGCTGGCGCGGGCGCGTCAAAAACAGGGGACGCCCGCCGATCAGATCAAGGCCAAATCCGCCTTCCAGAAAGTCCTGAACATTAACCCCAACAACCTGGAAGCCTTGTCTCAACTGGGCGAGATGTGGAGCTGGGATCCGGCCATGCGCGCGGAAGCCGTAACCCTGCTGAAACATGCCTACGATTTGAACCCCAACGATGCCTCCATTTCTCGCAAGCTGGCGGAAGCCCTTTTCTGGCAGGGGAACGCCATGGATGCCTTGCGGTACGCGGCGCCCGTCGCCAACCTGTATAAAAACGACAAAAAGTGGATGGCTGATTACGCCCAAATGCTTTCCAATACCGGGCATGCGGAAGAGGCGCTGGAAATTTACAACACGGTTTTAAAATCGGACAGCCAGAAAAGTCTGATTTTAAGGCTGGAAGAAGCGAAAGCCCTGTATAAAAGCGGTCAGCGGCAAAGCGCCCAGGCCATTTACGAAGAGGTTTGCCAAAGCGTGGCCGGTACGCCGATGGCCAGCAACGTGGATTTTATCCAGTCCATTTCCGGGCTGGCGTTCGATTTGGGTTTGTACAGCGATTCGCTGAAATGGGATCAAAGCCTGCCGGAATCCGCCCAGCGACTGAAAGACGTACAGATTCGACAGGCGCGGGCGCTCACCCATGTCTCTCGCGGGCCGGAAGCGATCGATCAGTTTAACCGCCTGTACGAAGCCGGTTTGTTGAATACCGATGAAAAGCTGGAATTTGCGTCCTACTTGCGTTCATTGAATCTGCCTGCCGATGCGTTGCCGACACCGGGCCTGATTGAGACCTTGTACAAAGAGGCTGTTCAGGAAGCGCCGGATAGCCCGGAAGTGGCGGTGAGTCTGGCGCGCATGTACGCCGAGCAGGACGGTCATTTTGAGGATGCCCTGAAATCCTACCAGCAGGCGCTGGGTAGTTCTTCACTACTGAACCGGGAAAGCGTGAAAAAGGAATACCTGGATTTCCTGAAGTCCGATAAAACCCAGCCGCTGGTGGTGGAAAATCTCTTCAAGCAAATGCTGGCCGAATCGCCGGATGATATCCAGGCCAAGGCGGCCTATGCCGAGTTTTTGTCGTGGCAGACCGATCGCCGGGCGGAAGCGCTGCGGATGTACGTGGAGCTGGGCAACGCGGATGCCGATAACCGGGATGTCTGGGAAAGCCACATTGAGGAAGTGTTGAAATGGCACAAACCCAGCACGGCCATGATTCCCCTGTACCAGGACATTGTGAACCTGTACCCGCAGAACAAGATGATTTGGCTGGCGGTGGCCCGCGCGTACCGGGGCGATAAAAACTACTATAAAGAAGCGGTGGATACCTATAGTACGCTGGTGAAACGCTTTCCGGACGATGGCACCATCAAGCGGGAATGGCTGGGCTTGCTGGTTTCCAACCCGTCGCAGCGCGATGAGAATATTCGCATGCTGAAGAAAATGACCGATGAGGATCCCGGCGATTTGGATGTGCTAGCCACTTACGGCAAGCTGCTGTCTTACGATCATAAATACGGACCGGCCATGAACGCCTTTGAAACCGTGCTGGAGAAAAACCCGGAGCATCGCGAGGCGCTAGTGGGCAAGGGATACGTGATTTTATGGAGCGGCCGCAAGCTGGAGGCCAAACGTTTCTTTCAGGATTTGCGCGCCAAATACCCGGATGACGTGGACATCGCCATTGGCCTTGCCCAGACCGATAAGCTGATTGGCCGCTACGATGAAGCCATGAAAGTCATTCAGGAAATCAAGCCACTGATGGATCAGAATGGGCAGAAACTGCCGGAATCCAGCGACGCCTACGATTTGAATGCCGATTTTGTGTTGGTGGACAATCAGGAGATTGCCAGCAATCCTTACGGGCGCAATCTGGTTTCCGATGTGTCGGTGCTGCCGGTGGAAGCGGAACAGGCCAAGCCGGTAGAAGTGGCCGCCTCGACCGATGAGGAAGTCCGTTCGCTTCAGGCGGAGGTGGATGCCTTGTCCGATGCGGTGAATACCCTAAAACTGTTGCAGCAAAGCTCCAAATCCCAGATTGACAAGCTGGATCAGGCCATTCGCACCACCAAAGATGCGGTGCCTTACGCCATGAGCCTGCAACCCGCCGATGATGGCAACGGCTATGGCAATGGCAGCCGGGTCGCCAGCATGAGCGGTGCGGGTATGGGCGGCTATGGCGCGGGCCATCCGGGTGGTGGTCATTCCGTAGGGGAGAGCGGCATGACGCCCGCCTACGGAACTTATACCGCGCTGGATTACGATACCAATCCCCTGTTGTCCGGCTTGGGGCGTTTCCGCAACGATGATTTAACCAACCTGGAAAAAGGCTTAACCAATGATCTGCGCCCGATGATGCGCGCGGGCTTCCTCTACTCCCGCCAGGGCGGGGAATCCACTACCACCCGACTTTCCAGTTGGGGTTTCCCCAACCAGGTGGCATTGTCGCTGACGCCGCAGGTGCGGGTGCGAGGCGGCATCAAGCCCACACGGTACTTCCTGCCTAATGGCGTATCGCCAGACAGCACCTGGGGTGTGGAATACGCCATGGGGGCCACGGTGAAGTACTGGGATCGTTTGACGTTGGACGGCGATTTGGCGATTACCCATTTCACCCAAAGCAAGAGTGAGAACCTGACTTTCCAGACCCAGGCCCAGTACGATTTTACGGATAGCATTCGGGCTAAAATCGGGGTGAGTCGTTTGCCGCAATATAACTCCCTGCTGGCCTGGACTGGTTTAAAACCCAGCCTGGGCGCTTTTGCGGGGAATCTGGTGGGCCAGTCCCGCGAAAACAGCATTTACGGCGAATTGAACCTGCATCCCTTCAGCCAGAACATTGACTGGAACCTGGGCTATTCGTGGGCGTTCATCGATGGTTCGCATATTCCCAAAAACTACAAAAACCAGGCGTTTACCTCTCTGGGCTATACCTGGCACTATTCGCCTAACCATCAAATGCGCCTGGGGTATGAATTCCTGTACTTTGGCTACAGCAAGAACGCCACCAACGGCTTCTTCGATACCACCGCCGCAGGAAACCACCGCCCGGTGGCCAAGCTTGACCCGGTGGTGCTGGCGAACTCGGCTTACGTGTTTGGCGGCTACTTCAGCCCGTCGGTTTTCATTATGAACGCCGGGCGCTTGGACTTCCAGGGCAGCCTGTTCAACAAGTTCCTGGAGTACAAGCTGGGTGGCAGCTTGGGCGCGCAAACCGTGTTTTTGGGGCATAGCATTAAAGAGGCTGGCAACCGGACTTCCCTCAGCAGCGCGTTTGACGCCAACCTGATCATGAACTTTACCGACTGGCTGGCCGCTTACGGCGATGTGGACTTTCTGGATGCAGGCGGCCAGTTCAACCGTTGGCGCTTTGGCGGCGGCCTGATTGTGCGCCCGCACATCAACGCGTTGTCCCCGGTGTTTGGCGATCATGCCTCCGGCAAGGCAAAGGCGTCAAACCAGTAGCCTGCAAGTTGCTCCTGTCGCTGGCGGTTTGCTGACGCGAAAGGGATTTAACCTGGATGATAAAACTCCATGCACCGAACCTTCAATCTGAAAGACCATGACCCAGCGACCTTTTGAAATTATGCGGTGGGAATCCGTCAGCCTGCCTACGCTGGAATCGCTATCCCGCATGATGGCGCGCGAGGGCTTGCAGGCGGAATCGGCTGAGTTGGCTCCCCAAACCCATACGCCGGAAATGAAGTTCGAGCGCACGGCGGTGCGGGTGCTGGTTTCCGGTAAGCTTCAGTTCTCCTTTCCCGGCTATGGGGTTATCGAGCTGGGACCGGGCGATATTCTGGAGATTAACCCCGGTGTGCTGCACGATATTATCGTCAGTGGTTCACAGCCCGCCGTATTGCTGGAAGCCCTGAGAGACTGACAAACAAGCCGACTAGAACTGGAACCAGCTTGGGTCATCCACGCTGTTATTGGTTCCCATGCACGAATACGCTCGTGTTCCCACCCGCCCGTCGTAGCTGAGGACGATTCGCAGCGAATCGACTGTTCCGCTGTATTGCCCGTCGGGATCCAGCGTAAAGTCCGTATACCCGCCGCTGGCGACGCAGGCGCCTCCCGATGCGGTTGCTGCGAAAGAACTGGAGTTATACGGGGTTAAGACGGCCCCGTTGTGTAGCCTCAGGCAACTGTTTGCGCCGCAGTTAAAGCTTGGCCCCAGGAAGTTGGGCCGTTCATCCAGCGTGGTTCCGCCCGGCAAAATCGCGGCGTAGTTCATGTAAGGGGTCAGAGACCAGCCGTTCATGGTGTTGGTTAGCGTTCCGTTCAGCTTTGCGGTTTCGTAAGCCTGGCTAATGGTGGCCATGGCTTCTTTGGCGACGGATCTGTTTCGCCCATCCTGCTGGGTTTGCAAAAGTTTGGGAATGGTAAACGTGGCAATAATGCCCAGTATGGCAATGCACATCAGGAGTTCGGCCAGTGTAAAGCCGGGGGTGGGTATTTGAATTTTTATGGGCGTTTTGGGCATGGGATTCCGTCAAATTTGTTCAAGAAAATGATCTTGAAGTCTGCTGTTAAAATCGGCAACGGAATGGCCAACTTGAGTTGGCGTATCCAAAAAATGAGCGGGCCACCAAAAAGGAGAGCCGAAGCTCTCCTCTGGTGAGATGTTGGACAATGCCTGGCCTAGTAGCGGGCCATGTAGCGATCGATTTCCCAAGGGGTTACATCGGTGCGATAAGCATCCCACTCGATGGTTTTGGCCTTGATGTACTCGTTGAAGATATGCTCGCCCAGCGCGGATTTGGCGACCGCGCTATGCTTCAGCTCTTCCAGCGCTTCGTACAGGCTGCCCGGCAGCGCGGGAATGTTCTGTTCCCGGCGCTCGTCGGGGGACAGCTTGTAGATGTTGGCGGTCACCGGGCTTGGCGGCTCAATTTTGTTTTTCACGCCTTCCAGGCCAGCTTCCAGCATCACCGCGAAAGCCAGGTAGGGATTGGCAGCTGGATCCGGGGAACGCAGTTCCACACGGGTCGCGTTGCCCCGCTTGGCGGGGATGCGGAGCAGGGCGCTGCGGTTGGCGGCGGACCATGCCACGTACACCGGGGCTTCGTAGCCGGGTACCAAACGCTTGTAGCTGTTTACCAAGGGGTTGGTAATGGCGGTAATGCCGCGAATGTTCTTCAGCAAGCCGCCAATAAAATGCAAGGAGGCTTGGGACAGTTGATAATCGCCTTTTTCGTCGTAGAAGGCGTTGCTGCCGTCCAGTTTGCCGAGCGACTGGTTGCAGTGCATACCCGAACCATTAACGCCAAAGACCGGCTTGGGCATGAAAGAGGCATGCAGGCCATGCTTGGCGGCGATTTGCCGGGTGATGATCTTGACGGTGGTCACGTTATCGGCTTGAGCGAGCGCGTCGGAATATTTGAAGTCGATTTCGTGTTGGCCGCTGGCCACTTCGTGGTGGTCGGCTTCCATTTCAAAGCCCAGGCGCTCCAGGGTGTCCACAATCTCGCCGCGCACGATTTCGCCCAGATCATCCGGGCCGATGTCGTAGTAACCGGCGGCGTCATGCGTTTCGGTGGAGGGGGTGCCGTCCGGGTTGCGCTTGAACAGGAAGAATTCCAGCTCAGGGCCAACGTTATACACGTAACCCAGCTTTTGGGCTTCTTTTAAAACGCGTTTCAGGTTGTTGCGGGGGCAGCCGTCAAAAGGGGTGCCGTCCGGGTTGTAAATGTCGCAGATCACGCGAGCCACCACCCGGTCGCCCTCGGTTTGAGGCATGACGGAGAAGGTGTTGAGATCCGGGTAGAAGTACATGTCGGAGGTTTCAATGGTGCGGAAACCGGCAATGGAGGAGCCGTCCAGCATGATTTCGTTGTTCAGCGCCTTTTCAAGCTGATCCACGTGAATGCCCATGCTTTTGGGCATGCCGTGGATATCCACGAATTGAAGCCGCAGCAATTTAACCTTTTTGTCTTTGGCTTCCTTTAAAATATCTTGCACAGTCCGGTTCGACCGGCTGGTCGGAACGGGTACATCGACGTTCGCCATATCTCAGGGTCCTTCCTAAAAACACAACCAAATAACAGAAGTAGTGGGATTTTCGCGTTTCGCGAGCTTATTGTACCCAAAACACGCTGCTATTACCAGACGGAGCTAAGGAGGGCCGCCAGACCCTGCCGGTTTGCGGGCCGTGATCAGCCGGAATTTAAAAACGGGGCTTAAAAAGTGAGGATATGCCGTTGATCGGTGGCTACCGGGAAGGGGTCGCTCTCAAAACGGTAGTCGCCTTCCTGCACCGTAATGGTTACGCTTTTCTGGTCGGCGGATAGTTGGGCTTCCGCCTTTAAAACCGGCGGCGCCTTGGGGTTTACCCTGGTGATGGGGCTGGGCGTCCCGGTGAGCGCCAGGTTTTCATCAGGCTTGTGGACGGGATGCACGGCGATTTCCACCAGGACTTTATTCTGCCGGGTCAGGGCCACGGTTTTGGGCTGGTTGCCGGTGTTTTCCGCTTGGACTGCTGTGTTTTGGGCCACCGGCTTCACCAGGTAAATGCCGGGGGCGATTACGCCGGTGTTTGCTAAAAGCGGCATGGAAAGGCGCAGCAACGGGAACGGGCTGGGCGGCGGCTCTTTGGGGCCGACCTTGATAATGGTTTCATCCGTGCGGGAATTCTGCTCAATGGTTCTTTGTTTGCGGCCAAATGGCCATAAGCCTTTTTTTTCTTTGTTGTTGGGCTTGGCGACGCTTTGCTGGGCTTCCGGCTGGGTTGGGGTTTGCGGAAAGTAGACCGGCTCCGGCCACTTGTCGTCCTCGCTGTCGGCCATGGCCATGGTGGAAAGGCCCGCCAGACAAAGGAGCGCGCAAAATATTAAAGTTGCCCGCAAAGCCTTCCGATATACCTGAAAAGCAGCAGATTCAGGAACCCGGTTTATGAAGTTCAGCTTTGATAAACAGAAGTTCATTCTCATCAGCACCAAATATCTGGCGTACCTCATTAATCTTGGGATTGTGATAGCGGTGCTCAGCGGGATCTCCATGTGGATTTACCTGCTGTACAAATCCGCGCAATAGGCTCTGCTTTAATCTTAATCGGTTTGGGGGAATTGGCATCCTGTAACTGCGGGATTGCTGGGGTATAATGAACCTGTTGACGTCATGTGGAAGGCCGCGCGATCCCCCTTCAGGCAATGATATCGGGTGCGTGGATATATAGAAATACTATGCTGGATATTCGATTAATTCGTGAAAACCCCGAAGCCGTGAATCAGGCGTTGCAGCGCCGCAAGCCGGAATTGTCCGTGGACGCCATTAGCGAACTGGACGCCAAACGGCTTGAATTGCTGCAAGAAGAGGAAACCCTGCGCGGCAAGCGCAACCAGATGACGCAACAAATCGCCCAGGCCAAAAAAGAAGGCCGGGATACCGAGGCCATCCAGCAGGAAACCCGCACCCTGTCCGAGCGAATCAAGACCATTGAGCAGCAGAAGGAAGAATTGGCCGACCAGCAAAACAAACTGCTGCTGGAAATTCCCAACATGCCGCTGCCGCAAACCCCGAATGGGGCGGATGAGAACGACAACATTGAGAAGCACACCTGGGGCGACGAGTTTAAAAGCCGTTACTGCGCAGAGGTGCTGCCCCACTACGATATTGGCCCCGCTTTGGGCATTCTGGATTTTGATCGGGGCGTTAAAATCGCCCAGTCCCGCTTTTCGGTGATGCGGGGGGAAGGTTCCCGCATGGAGCGGGCGCTGATTAACTTGATGCTGGACACCCACACCGAAAACGGCTATGAGGAAATTCTGCCGCCCTTTCTGGTGAACCGCCAGGCCATGACTGGCACTGGCCAGTTGCCCAAGTTTGAAGCCGATATGTTCCGCTGCAAGGATGACGAGCTGTTCCTGATTCCCACCGCCGAAGTGCCGGTAACCAACCTGTATGCCGGGGAAATCATTTCTGAGGATCAGCTTCCTATCTGCATGACCGCTTACACGCCTTGCTTCCGGCGGGAAGCGGGCAGCGCCGGAAAAGATACCCGTGGCCTGATTCGTCAGCACCAGTTCGATAAAATCGAGCTGGTGAAGCTGGTTCGCCCGGAAGATTCCGAAGCCGAGCATTTAAAACTGCTGGCCGATGCCGAACGAATCCTGCAAAAGCTGGAGCTGCCCTACCGCGTGGTGGAGCTTTGTGCCGGGGACATCGGTTTTTCTGCCGCCCGCTGCTTCGATATTGAAGTGTGGATGCCTGCGCAAGGCGTTTATCGGGAGATTTCCAGTTGCAGCACGTTTACCGATTTCCAGGCCCGCCGCATTGGCCTGAAGTATCGCTCCGAAGCCACTGGCAAGCCCGCATTCCTGCATACCCTCAACGGTTCCGGCTTGGCGGTGGGCAGAACGCTGGCGGCCATTCTGGAAAATTATCAAATCAATCATCAGGAGGTGGAGATCCCTGAAGTGCTGCGTCCATACTTTAGAAACGGGGCAACCCGCCTGACAGCCGTGAGAAGCAAGGAACTGGTATGAGCAGTCTAGACAACCCCATGTCGGATCTTTCCGTAGTTGGCGCAGCGGCGGGCCTTTCGCCGAATGCGTCCAACGAGCCTGCCATCGATCTGGATACTTTTTTGAGGATGGCCGTGGCGCAAGGGGTTTCCGATGTTCACTTGCGGGTGGGCGTTCCGCCGGTATTGAGAAAAGACGGGGACATGCTGCAAACCAAAATGCCCCCGCTCACCGAACTGGCGATTCAGCAGTTCGCCAAAAGCATTATTCCGGAAAAAATCCTGCCCCGGCTGAAGAATAAAACCGATTTCGACTTCAGCTTCATGCTGGATAACCTCTGCCGCTTCCGGGTGAACCTCTTCTACGAGATGGGGCGCTTGGGGCTGGTGATGCGTTTGATTCCCCTGAAAATTCCCACGCTGGATGACTTGGGTCACCCGCCGGTAATTGCCCGCTTTGCCGAGTTGCACAAGGGGCTGGTGCTGGTGACCGGCCCGACCGGCTCTGGCAAATCCACCACGCTGGCGGCTTTGCTGAACACCATTAACACCACCAAGCACAAGCACATCGTGACGTTGGAAGATCCGGTGGAATACATCTACCAGAGCGAAAAGAGCGTGGTGACCCAGCGCCAGCTCACGCTGGACACGGACAGTTTTCCCAACGGCATCAAGTACTCCCTGCGTCAGGACCCGGACGTGATCCTGATTGGGGAGATGCGGGATCGGGAAACCATGATGGCGGCCTTACACGCGGCGGAAACGGGCCATTTGGTGCTTTCCACCCTGCACACCACCGATTCCGTGCAGACCATCAACCGGATTATCAATGCGTTTGAGCCGTACGAGCGTGATCCCATTCGCAACCAGTTGGCGGGCGTGTTGCAAGGCACTATCTCCCAGCGACTGGTAAAAAAGGCGGAAGGCAAGGGCCGCTTGGCCGTGGCTGAAATCATGGTGGTATCTCCCGCCATTCGGGACTATATTTTGCGCGATGAAATGGGTGAAATCTACCAGTTGTTGAATAACGCAGAGTTTGAGGGCGCTCGCAGCCTCAATCACTCGTTGTATTGGGCGTACCGAAACGGGCTGGTCAACCCGGATGAGGCGCTGGCCATCTCCGAGAACCCCACGGAACTCCAGCAGATGATTCGCGGCGCGTTCCATGGCACCAATACCTACTAGTGAACGCGATTGGTAGAGCTTGGGCTGGACTTTTTCAGCTCAAGGGGCTTTTATTTCCAGTAAAAAACCGCTACACTTAATATAGTAATGACCGTTCTGGAATAAAACTTCCGAATTCTTCGAAGTATCCTGGTTTGAATGAATATCGGAAAGTGGCGACTACGGTAATCAGTTAAAAGTAGTCAGTGCCTGCGGTCTGTTTCAAGAGAGAAAGTCGTTGTTCATTCGAGTTAGCAGTTAATGAAACCAGGAGCTAGGGAGAAAACGATATGGTGTGTTCACCCCGAATAAAGCGGATTCTTGGCGCCAATTTCGTGGCTTTGCTTTTATTCTGCGGTGGGTTCTCAACAGAAAATGTCTGGGCCAAAAGCGCGCATGCGGTTTCGGCGGATCAACTGGGCATTGTCTCCGTGCGGCTCAACCCGGACGGAACCGGCTTAACCTTCGGCGCGGATCGCGCCTTTACCGACAATGAGACCCGGAACCTCTCCTTGTTAAGGCTTCCTTCCCCGTACCGGGTGGTGATTGACATTCCCAACGCGCACCTGGCCACCGGGCAAACCGTATTCCCGGTTAACCATAACGGTATTGAGCGCATTGAGCTGAGCGACAGCAGCAGCCCTTTTTACAGCGCGGTTCGGGCGGTGGTGTATGTGACCGATCACC
>CABHPA010000018.1 GCA_902168245.1 Candidatus Melainabacteria bacterium | reverse complement strand
CTGGACGATGCGCCGGAACTCCGCTATCTCAAGGAGCTGAACGCGCAATTCCTGCCGGTGGCCAGCCACTCGCCGGATTTTGACGCCAACGGGCTTTACGAGGGTTCCGCCTGGTATCGCCTACCGTTGCAGGGAGAAAAGCCTGAGACCATCACCGTGAACGCCCGGCACATCTGGGCAGCCTTCCTGAACGGTGAATTAGTAGGGCATGGGCATCAGTTGGTGGTGATTTACGGCATGGCCCACCCGCAGCCCACCGTGCTGGACATTCCCGATTCTATCTGGAAGCCCGGTGGGGAGAACGAACTGCTGATTTTTGTGAACGGCCTGGGACATCCCAAGGGCTTCCACGATGACGCGCAAACGCCCCAAGGGTTGCTAGGCCTGCTGGTGGATGGGCGAGATTGCAGCCAATCGCTTGGCATACTGGGAGATACTTACAGTCAACGCCCGGAGACGCAGATCCCGGCGCTGGACCCAGCTGCTTTTTCCCGCTCGCCAGTTGTGCTGATGCAAACGGAATTTGTACTGCCGGATTCGGAGGGCATGGAGATCCCCTGGGGACTCAAGTTGCAGGATGTTGATTTTGAGCGGATAGACATTCGTCTGAACGGGCAATTGGTAGGTCGCTATTGGCGGGATTGCCGTCGCCAGGAGATGTTTTACCTGCCGGAAGGCATTCTGGATACTAGGCCGGGCGCCAAAAACCAGTTGCAACTAGTGATCATGAATTTTGATCCTTACATTGAAAAAGCATTGTTGGCCATGCATCCCCAGCAGGTGGCGCTACACCCTTATGGGGTGTTTACCAAGGCTTTACACAAAAGCCGATCGCTTATAGACTGAAATATATGACCGTGATTCCCAACTTTATTTTGAAGCGTATGTACCGGGACGGCAGCTTTCGTCGTCTGGTGCAGGGTGTAGGGTTTGATATCGTCAATAACCTGGGGCCGGGCCAAATTTCAAAGCTCAACGGCATCAGCCTGAACGGAAGACTATATCCCGCCGAGCAATTGTTATTGCTGATCAACGACGAGCCGGTTTCCGGCGGCTCCATTACGGAAGAGAATCCGGCCACATTTTTCCTGAACCAGGTGATCACCTGCGTGATTCTGGACACGACTTTGCCGGACGGCAAGTATGAACTGGTCTTGGATCTGGTCAGTCGAGAGGCCGGAAAAGTGACCTTGACCGTAAAAGACGCTTTGGGAAGTTAACTGGGCGTTTTCCTCGCGTAATACAGTCACAGGGGACGGCAATGTTAGAGGCGGGAATTTGCGTACCTCGGAAGGGCTGTGGCTGCTTGCGCCTTAGGGTGTTCGTGGATTCGCCCCTAGTTGTTGAGAGCTAAAGGCTGTCGCCATAGTCTTTTAGCTCTGTTTAAAACAAGAGCGTGAAGCGCCTGTAATATTTTGCTCCGGAAATGGCTTGACTCACGAATATGCTTTCAGTATTTTATATCTACACCTCTTCACGCCCCCATCGTCTAGAGGCCTAGGACACCTCCCTTTCACGGAGGCGACGGGGATTCGAATTCCCCTGGGGGTACCATTTTAATTTGATTATTAAGCAATCCCAGAGCGCCTTTTGAGCCCTCCGGGATTTTTCATTTTTGGGCGAAAAGTAATTTTGCAGTAGTTTTTGCGGTATCTGGACAAAGCCCACAGTAAGCCGCAGTAAAACAGTAGTAATTTTCGCCCCCTTCAACAAAAAACCGCCCGAAGGCGGCTTGATGTGTGGAGCATATAATATGTGCATCATTTAAGCAGAGCCTCTTAAAACGGCTTGCTGGATGGTGGCTTCCAATAGATCCGCCGTTGCCTTGCGAGTCTCATCCGTCACATGGGAATAGCGTAGGTACATTTCATGGGTTTTGTGCCGCATGTACTCCATGACTTGCTTGGCGGGCTTGCCTTCGTTGGTGAGAATCGTGCCAACGGTGTGGCGCATCACGTGGGGGGTAATCTCCTCCGAAAGCCCCGCGTTCTTGCAGGCGGTTCTGAATGCGTCATCGATACTAGTTCGATAACCCACTTTCGTGCCAAATTTGGATTGAAACAGCCACTCTTGCCCATCGTAACAGTGGTTTTTGAGGTACCAACGTAAATAGTCTGCCAGACCGCTTGGAATTTGCTGAAATTCTGCACCGGTCTTGGCTTTCCAGATAAAGATGCGCCGCTCTGCCAAGTGAAGATGTTCTATACGGGTCGAGAGAATCTCCATATGCCGCATGCCGGTTGATAAGCCCATGCGGCAGAACAGATAAAGCTGAGGGTCCAGCAAGCTGGCCGCTTTCAATAGATTGGCGCATTCTGTGGGGTTCAAGGCAACCAAACGATTGCTCTCCCCTTTCATTAGGCCAATCTTCCGGGGCTTGGTATTGATCCAACCCCAGTCCAAGCCACAGTTCATCATATGGCTCAACGTCGCCAGTTCACGGTTAATGGTCCCAATTGCGGCCCCAGTGGCCTTGCGGGTCGCTTTGAAGCGACCAATTTCCATTTCGTTGATGTTAGCTAGTGGCATTGAGCCAAAGAAGGGCTTGAGGTGGTTCCTAAGATGCTGTTCCTTTTTGGCGATAATTCTTTCCATCCGAGCTTCGGAGACGTGCTAGGTATTCATCCGCCGCTTCCGAAAAGCCGATGGCCAGCTTACGGCCCTTGGGAAGCGATAACCGTTGCTCTCTGGCATGGGTTCGGGCTTGGGCAATGAACTCCTCGGCCTGGGTGCGGGTGACTCCTTCCGATTCTTTGCCAATCGCCCGTTGAATCCGTTGCCCATCCACCATGATGTTGACGGCAAAACGTCCATCGCCTTTCAGGCGGGTGTATTGACAGGCGTCCGAAATTTAGGGCCAGTTGAGAGTAGAGATTTTCCTTTAAAATTGAAAACAGGAGAATCTCGACATGAAAAAGACGCGTTTTACCGAAGAGCAGATTGTGATACCAATTCCATCAATTAAGGGCATTTAGAATCCATCCATAACCGACAATGGATTGTACCAGGCCTGGATTATCGTAGAAGTGCTTTAATTGAGCTTCTAATTGGTTTTCCACTTCATCTAAACTG